>NZ_CALYOY010000003.1 GCF_945269915.1 uncultured Bifidobacterium sp.
TCCCCCTAGCTCCACGGACAGGGTTTCCGGGGTTTCCCGGGAGCCCTTTTCGTTTTCTCCTGATTTTCCCACCGGTCTAAGAGCATCCCGCAGGTGTCTGTGTTCTGCAAGGACGGTCCAGGACCGGGCGGGATAACCCAGGGCAGGTTACGCACCCGTGGCGCCAGAGGAAGCTAACTCACGATCAGGAGGACAAGGCACTACCGGGCAGACCATTCCGGCCTGGTCAAGCCAAAGCCGTCATCGACCCTCGGTCACTGTAACGGCGTTGCATGCCGCGGCCGACGACATGATTCAAACCATGCCGACTACGTTCCATTTCAATCCTGTCACACTTGTTTCAGCTATACGACAACAAACCAAGAATAGACATGTACTATACAGGTACTAGACATGTCGACATTATTAAGGTACAATACAGATATGAACGATGGCAGCAAGAAATCAGCAAAGGCGCACAGACTGCAGTCACAGTCCGTCGCCGACAAACTTGCGGAGCGTATCATCAAGGGGCAGCTCCAGAATGAGGAACGTCTGGCCTCTGAACAGGCTCTTGCCGAAGAGTTCGGCGTCGCCCGCGGAACCTTACGCAACGCCCTGGCTATACTCAACGAGCGCAGGATGGTGACCACCAGACCGGGTGTGGGCTCTTTCGTTTCCTACCACGGTCACAACATGCGGCATTCCTGGGGATGGGCGCAAGCCACAGCTCAGACCGGCTCCCCCACTACTACGGAAATCCTCTCCACCACCAAGGGCTCAGCACCCGAACAGTTAGGCAGAGCATACGGGATAGACGTCGATATGTACACGATCGTCAGGCGCAGACTGAGTGGGGGCATTCCCGTTTCAGTGGAAATATCACACCTGCCATCCACCCCGGTTCTCGACCTGCTCATGGAACGCGGTCTGCTTGGTGACTCCATATCAATGACCATGAAAGCCGCGGGCCTCGAACCTGTCAGCGGTGTCCAGGATGCCCGTGTGGACCTGCCACCGGAAGAGTATAGGCAACCCTTGGGAATGACCGGAGACCATGCTTTCCTGATTGTGGACAGGGCCAGTTTCGACAAGGACAATCGACTGGTGGAATTCGTTACGTCCTACTTAAATCCAGAGCACTTCACATTGCACATCGAATTCGGAGGTACACAGAGCAATGAACAAGACTGAAGAAAGCGCCCTTGGTGCATTGACGGGATTATCGCTGGGAGATGCACTGGGCATGCCCACGCAGAGCATGAGTCCAGCAGCCATTCGTGAAGCCTATGGCAGGGTTGATACCCTGCGTGACGCTATACCCAATCAACCCATCGCCCCTGGTATGCCTGCAGGTTCAGTCACCGATGACACGGAACAGGCATTGATTGTGGCAGATTTAATCATCAATGGCCGGGGCCATATCGACCCCGTTGACTTCTCTAAACGCCTTCTGGCCTGGGAGGACGATATGAAATCCCGAGGATCGCTCGATCTCTTGGGACCCTCCACCAAGCTGGCCCTGGAGCAGGTTCGTCAGGGTGCGGACATATCAAGCACAGGGAAAACCGGTACCACCAATGGGGCAGCCATGCGTGTCACCCCCGTCGGCATAGCCAACAGGCCTGATGATACGCGGACGCTGGCGAACCGGATCTACGAGTCCTGCCAAGTCACCCACGATACGGTTGCGGGCTTCCAAGGCGCCGCATTGATCAGCACGGTGGTGAGCCTGGGGGTTGAGGGAATGCCCATTCGCGAGGCTTTGGAAGAATCCCTGCGCGTGGTGCACTCCATGGACTCCCGTGGAGCCTGGACACCCAAGGCTTCTGTCCCCGCACGTGCCCGTCAGGCAATACATCTGTCCGAGGAATTCCTGGACGAAGACGATTTCGAGCAGCACCTGATAGCGGACTGCGGCACCTCGGTTGAATCAAATGAATCAGTCGCGGCTTCCTTTGCCCTGGCTTGGAGGTTCGCGGACAACCCCCAAACCTCCCTTTTCACAGCGGTGAACCTTGGCGGCGATACCGATACCATCGCCGCGATGACCGGTGCCATGACTGGTGCCTGTGCCGGTCCCGACGCTTTCGATGCCGCATTATGTTCACAGGTGGCCGCGGTATCCCACCTCAACCTGCCGAAAGCGGCCCGTGCGCTAACCGCCTTGAGATAGCTATTCCGACCGGGTCGAAATCTGACACCTTTCATGGTTGCGGCAGCCTCAGCCAACTCGCAGACCGCCACATTGCTGTATGCCACATCTTCTACCCGGAGCATGCCAATTCCAATGTTCAACATGAGTCAAAGGAGACAATACATGCCAACTACAACAAAACAGAGCACCATTCTCTCCAGGGTGGAGCAAAGAGGCATCGAACCTGTGCCCGAAAACGAAAGGAACGGATCACCCGGTCAGCTGTTCTGGGTCTGGTTCGCCGCCAATATCTCCATCATGGGAATACCTCTCGGAGCCACCCTGATTGCCCAGGGGCTCAACCTCTGGCAAGCCGTCCTCGCTACGATCATCGGAGCTTTCGGCTCCTTTGCACTGGTGGGCGTGATTTCCATAGCCGGGAAAAGGGGCGGAGCCCCAACCCTTACCCTATCCAGAGCCATTTTCGGTGTCAGAGGCAATGCAGGCCCCACACTCGTGGCTCTCCTTTCCAGGTTGGGCTGGGAAACGGTAAACACGATGACCGGGGCATTCGCGCTACTGTCGCTCTTAGCCATCATCTTCGGCACCTCGGCCGACGCCAAGCACTCTCCCCTCCTGACCTTCGCCTGCATTGCCATCTTCGTGGCGCTGACGGTGGTCGTTTCGGCCGCCGGTCATGCCTTCATCCTCAACGTGCAGAAGTGGGCCACTTGGGTATTCGGAGCACTTACCCTTCTGGTGGCAATCTATCTGGCAACGACCGTCGACTGGTCTTCTTTTGTCGGTAATGCACCCGGCTCAGCCAGCGCCTTTCTAATCGGCATCGGCACCATTGCCGCCGGCTCGGGCATCGGCTGGGTCAATTCCGGTGCGGATATGGCCCGTTACCAGAAAACCTCGGTAAAATCCGGCTCCCTGGTTCTTAGCGCCGCAGCCGGAGCCGGCATACCTCTTGTCGTCGTCATCGGCCTGGGGTCAGCACTGACCGCAGGCAATTCAACCATTGCCGCCGCTGCTGATCCGGTAGCCGCTGTCCGTGGCGCACTTCCTGCATGGGTCTCCATCCCCTATCTGGTTGCCGCTTTCGCCGGGTTGCTCATGTCCAACAACCTTTCCGTCTATTCAGCCGGCCTGACCACCATCACCCTGGGCATCAGGATTCCCCGCGCCTATGCGGTCATCGTCGATGTGGTGGTGACAACTTGCGGAGCCCTATACTTCACCCTGGGATCAGACGGTTTCTACGGTCCCTTCGTCACCTTCATCTCCCTGCTGGCCATACCGTTGAGCACTTGGGCAGGTATCTTCCTGACAGATATGATTTCCCGCAAACGTTATGATGCCGACGGTCTCATGAATCTTCAACCCGACTCCCCCTACTGGTACTGGCACGGAATCAATCTTCCGGCCATCATCAGCTGGCTGGTTGGAATCATTGCAGGCTTCCTCTTCGTGACGGCCCAGGTCTCCAAAGATGAGATCTGGTTCTCCGGCCCCCTGGCTGAAAGCTTCCTGGGCAGGAATGGCCTGGCATGGCTTGTCTCCCTCCTGTTGGGAGGGATCCTCTATGGCTTTCTGCATATCCTCTCCGGGGAATCCGCAGCAATGAAGGAGAATAACCATGAATGAATCCGATTCAGCGACCAGGAAACCTTGCATTCTCCATCTCGGTCAGGTGGTGGTGGACCTGAGCATGGATATCGACCACCTCCCGGAGCGCGGTGGGGACATATTCGCCACTCGGAGTGCCATGGCGGTCGGTGGTGGATACAACGTACTCCGTGCCGCCAGGCAAATGGAGGCCCCGATTTCCTATATGGGTGCTCTTGGTACAGGACCCATGGCGGATATGTCCCGTCAGGCCTTGGCATCCATACAGGTTCCCGCCAAGGGGCCAGTCCTCGATGACTGCGATACCGGATATTCGATCGCCTTGATTGAACCCTCGGGTGAACGGACCTTCGTCTCCGCACGAGGAGCCGAAACCCGCGTACCCGAAGGTACCTACGAAGGCATGAGCCTAGTTGCCGGTGATGTCATCTACATGAGCGGATATTCCTTCTGCCATAAGGACAACAGTCGAAGTCTGGTCGGGTTCGCCAGGAAACACCAGGGGGACAGATTACCGGTCCTCTTCGATATCGGGCCCATGGTGGCCGATATAGACCTGAACGTACTCAAAACGGTCAACGGTCTTCATCCAATCTGGTCCCTCAACGAGCGTGAGGGACCAATCCTGGCAGACCGCCTTGGGTGCAGGCCTGCAACGGCTGATGGGACCGAACCGGAATCCATCTGCAGCAGCCTCTGTCTAGGTCTCGGCAGCCCGGTAATTCTCAGGGCCGGTGCCCGCGGAGCATGGTATTGTCAGCCGGACAATACGAAGGGATGCCGGTACATCCCCACTCCGCGAGTCAATGCTGTTGACACCAACGGAGCCGGTGATGCCCACGCAGGTGTCCTCTGCGCAGCCATCTTCCAAGGCATGCCCATGGAGGAAGCACTGATCTGGGCCAACTGCGCAGGAGCCCTTTCCACCACGCAACGTGGACCGGCCACCTGCCCGGATGCGGAATCCATACGGAAAGCTGTCTCGTCCATGCTGAGATAAGCGAACAAAGTACATATAGAAGAGGGCCATCGGCTTCACAGCGGTGGCCCTCCTGCAATTCAAGGGATCAGAGACGCTTCCCCACCTCGTCGGCTGCGCGCAGGGCGTGGGCCACGTCGACGGGGGTGACCTCGAAGGGCATGTTCCCCATGGTCTCATCAGGGCCGCAGGCATGTTCGCCAACACTGAGCAGGTCCTCGTCGGTGGCGTCGCCAATGCCGATCTCCTCCAGGGATGTGGGCAGGCCGACCTGACGGAAGAAGTCATAGACCTCAGCCGTCTCGTCGAATGAGCGATCCTCCAGGACGAACTCGGCCAGGGTGCCGAAGGCCACCTTCTCCCCGTGGAGCATCTTGTGGGTGCCCTCCAGGGCGGTCATCCCGTCATGGATGGCGTGTGCCGCAGCCAGACCGGAGCTTTCGAATCCCAGTCCGCTGAGCAGGGTGTTGGCCTCGATGATGTTCTCCAGGGCGGCCGTGCGGATGCCTGCCTTTGCGGCGGCAACCGCCTTGGCCCCATCCTCGAGGAGGGTGTCGTGGCAGAGCTTGGCCAGGGTGAAGGCGGCGTTGGTGGCATGGCCTCCGGTCATGGTGATGGCATTGGACCGCACGCAGGCTGCTGCCTCGTAATAGGTGGCGAAGGCGTCACCGAGCCCTGCGACCAGGAACCGCACCGGGGCCTTGGCGATGATGTCGGTATCCATCAGAACGACGTTGGGGTTGGAAGGCAGGGGCAGGTACTTGTCGAAAACGCCGTCCGGACGGTAAAGGACGGACAGACGGGAGCAGGGTGCATCGGATGATGCAGCAGTGGGGACGATCATGACCGGCAGGTGGGCGTAGAAAGCCACGGCCTTGGCCGTATCCAGCGTTTTGCCGCCACCGATGCCGATGACCACATCGCTGGACCCCAGATGCTCCCGGTGGTGGTCGATCTCCTCGGCGGAGCACTCACCGCCGAACTCCATGAGCTGATAAGTCATCTGCTTCTGATCGAAGGAGGAGACGATCTGATCGTGATAGAGCTTGTCGATCATCGGATCGACGATGATGTGGGCGCCTCTGGAACCTATGGCCGCATATTCATCGGCCAGCTGTCCCATGGCACCTTCCTGCTGGATATAGCTTCCGGGAGAACATAGAACCTTACGCATGGCAACCCCTATCTAGATGACATATTTCGCTGAACCGTCATCGGCTCCTTGGATGAAGTCCATCATCCATCAGGACCGATTCTACCGGTATACGCTGACCGTGGCACCCGGACAAGACCAAGGCTGACTACTGGGCCGCCTTTGACGGTGGTGCCGGGGATGCGGAATCCGGGGACGACCCTGTTGTGGGTGTCGTTTCAGGAGCTGTCGGGGTCTTGGAGTTCGAGGCATCCGGACTGGGTTCAGGCTCCTGCTGGGTCGGTCTGGTGGTCTGCTGGGGCGTCTGGGTATGCCCCTGGCTGGGCTGGGTGGTCACACTGGGCTGACTCGTCTCCCCCCGTTCATCCTGGGGTCGGGTCGTTTCGGTAGGGTTGCCTTCGGTGGTCTGCTCGGTGGTCGATGGACTGACCACGTTGCGGACCACATGGTCGGTCCCCTCACCCTTGGTCAGGAGATTGATGGCCAGGGCGCTCAGGATGACCGCCACCAGGGCACTGACCACGGAAACGATGATGATGTTCCGTTTCCTGCGCTTGATCTGGGCGGGGGAAAGAGCAATGGCCCGACCACCCTGATGGGAACCACCGAGGGCATCATCACCACGGTGATTTCCTCCCCCATTGGTGGATACCACGGTTCTGCCGCCGTTCTGTCTCCCTCCGTTGTCGGCCGAAACCGGCTGCATGACAGTGGTCCGGCCGGAATCATGCCGGGCCGGAGGCAAAAGGGTCGTTTCTTCTCCTGAGGCCTGACCGCCTCCCGTCTTCCCACCCACAGGCCGCATGACCGTGGTTTCGCGACCGACCTGGGGCATGGTCTGGGTTTCCCGGTTCGAAGTATCGTCAGTCGTGTCCACGGCGTTCTTGTCGTCATCGCCGCCGATGACGGTCTCCTGGAACTTCTGCCCGGAGGCCTCCAGGACGTTCTTGTAGATCTGTGAGGCCACAGCCGACACAATGGAACCTATGGCCACTCCAATGATGGACCCTGCTACGCCGATCTTGGCCGCCAGCCAGAACGAGGTCATGGCAGCCAGGGCTCCGGCGGCTATCTGGGCCCACGAAATGTCATGGAAGAAATTCTTCAACCCCCGGCTCCTTCATACCCATCGGCTGCGTGTACTGATGAATCATGATAGCGCCGACCTGTGTCGAACTTGTGATAGGCCTCCGGGTATGCAGGCCGCACTCGCGCAAGGCCGAATGGTTACGACCCGGCCCCTCTTGGCTGGCGCCCGAAGGTTTCGCGCAGCGGTAATCAGTCCTGGTCGACCAGTCCCATGGGGCGATCCCAGTCTCCTCGCATGGCGATGGCCGGGCCCCTGTTGTAGTCGATCATGGACCACCGCAACTGACCGTCCTCCATGCTCCTGGCTGAAAGTCTGGCCCAATGCGCATTGCGCATGGTCACCATGCCCACATACTCGGGGTAGGTCTTCGCCATGCCCAGAATGGCCTGAAGAGCCTGGGAGATGAAGGAACCGTGCGAGAAGACAAAGAGATCGGTGTCCTCGTCGGCCGACAGGGCCCACTCGGTGATGGCCTCGAATCCACGCTCCCCCACATGGGGCTTGGACTCCGCGCCGTGCTTGAGTTCACCGCCGCCGCCACACATCCATGATGTATAGTCCTCGGGCCACCGGTCCATGACCTCTGCGGCACTGACACCCTCCCAGTCGCCGAATCCACGCTCACGCAGTCGGGTATCGGGATGGACCTCCACCCCCAGTGGATCGGCGAAGGCCCTTGCCGTGTCCATGGCCCGGGACAGGTCGGATGCGACCACCAGCTGTTTGCGTCCCTCGGGTACGGTATCGACGTATTCTCGGCGCAGTTCCTCGGCCGAACGCTCAACCTGCCAACGGCCGGTCGTATTCAGGGGGATGTCAATCTGCCCTTGCATGCGATGCTTGGCGTTGTAGTTGGTCTGCCCATGCCTGACCAGTGTCAGGGAGCGGACATGACGAAGAGAACCCGCCCCTTCGTTCATGACAAGGACTCCTCGTCCCGGTCGGGCCGGGCGAACCTGCTGCGCATGTCCGTATCCTCAAAACCGGCCATCATGGAATCGGGGTCCTCATCGGTCTGGTCATCCTCCAGGGTGAACCGGTGCTCCAGCTGGAGGTCGACCTGGGGGCAGTCCTTCCAGAGACGCTCGAGGTCATAGTACTTCCGGGCCTGCTTGTGCATGACGTGGATGACGAAGTCGCCGTAGTCCAGGAGGACCCATTGTGCCTCGTCGATGCCCTCGCGTGAACGCGTGTCACGCTTGCATTGGATGTGCAGCTGCTTCTCCACCTCCTCGGCGATGGCCAGGACCTGACGTTCGTTGCCGCCCGTGGCCACCATGAAGATGTCCGTGATGGCGATGGGCTGGGACACGTCGAAAGCGACGATGTCCATGGCCTTGATATCGTTGGCGGCCTTGGCGGCCACCCGTACCGCGTCTATGGAATCCTGCAATGCTGGCACTGATATGCCTTTCAACTGGATCTGTCCGAGGTCTCGGAAACTGCTCGGTTTATCTTACCTGTCATTATTCCTCACTCTTCGACCGGTGGAGGAACCCGGTTCCAAGTGAGGGGATCGCGCCGGGCGGGATACGCTCAACGCTCCCATTCGGGCTTCCAGTCCCCGACCGTGTGCTGATCGTTGGTGGAGTAGACCATGGCCCCTTCGGGAACCTGGTGACGAATCACCGACCCGGCCCCGGTCGTTGCCTCGTCGCCCACCTGGACCGGTGCCACGAAAAGGTTGCCTGCACCGACATGGACCCCGGACCCGATCTCGGTCCTGTTCTTGTGGACCCCGTCGTAGTTGGCCGTGATGGTTCCACCCCCGACATTGCTGTCGTGGCCGATATGGGTGTCACCGACATAGGAAAGGTGGGGGACCTTGGTCCCATGGTCGATATGGGCCTTCTTCATCTCCACGAAAGCTCCGGCCTTGGTGTCCTCGGCCAGGTCGTTGCCGGGTCTCAGGTAGGTCCAGGGCCCGATGCTGGCCCTGGCGCCGATGTGGGTCTCCTGAATCCTGGAGCGTTCCACTGTGGCACCCTGGTCGATGGTCGCATCAATCAGGGTGGTATAGGGACCGATGACCGCATCCGCGGAAATGGCGGTATGCCCCTGGAGGAGGCACCCGGGCAGGATGGTGGCATCGGGTTCGATGGACACATCGTCCTCGATCCATGTGGTCGCCGGATCCAGGATGGTCACCCCGGACCGCATCAGTTCATGACAGACCCGGATGTTGTGGTCCTTGGCCAGGGCAGCCAGCTGCACCCTGTCGTTGACACCTTCGACGCTGAGTGGGTCGGGCGCAGTGAAGGCACCGACGGTACCGGATTGGCGGGCGACCTCCAGGGCGTCCGTCAGGTAGAACTCCCCCTGGGCGTTGCTGTCCCGAAGCCCCCTGATGGCCTGGCAAAGCACGTCAACGTCGAAGACGTATACGGAGGTATTGACCTCCTTGACGGCAAGCTCGGTACCGGTGGCGTCCTTCTGTTCGACGATGCGGAGCACCCGCCCGTCCTGGTCACGGATGATGCGCCCGTACCCGGTTGGATCGTCCAGGTTCGCGGTCAGGACCGTGGCCCCATCTCCGGTCCTGACATGGTGGTCGATCAGGCCTCGAAGGGTGTCCGTGTCAAGAAGGGGCATATCGGAGGCCGCTATCAGCACGTACCCGTTCGGATCCAGGCTCTGACGCAACTGGTCCATGGCGCACTGGACGGCGCGGCCGGTACCGGGGCAATCGTCCTGCTGGACGATGCGAACCTGGCCATCGTAGGAACGTGCGGCCTCGGCCACCTTCTCGGCCTGGAAGTGGACCACCACTGCGGTCAGCCCCGGATCCAGGGCCGTAACCGATGCCATGACCCGCTCAAGGAAGGTCCTGCCGGCAAGCTTATGCAGGACCTTGGGCAGGGAGGAACGCATGCGGGTACCCTCACCGGCGGCCAGGATGATGCCCGCCGTCAGCCCTGATTCCGGCATCAAAACTCCACCACCCCGCTTTCGGCGACATCAATCAGGTCGTGGATGGAATTGACCACCTTATCGGGTCTGAAGGGGAAGGTCTCCACCTCTTCGCGCTTGGTGATGCCCGTCAGCACCAGGAAGGTGTTGAGGCCCGCCTCCACGCCGGCCACCACATCCGTATCCATCCTGTCGCCGATCATGGCGGTGGTCTCCGAGTGTCCACCGACCCTGTTCAGGGCGGTGCGGAACATGATGGGGTTGGGCTTGCCCACGAAGTAGGGCTCCCGGTTGGTGGCCTTGGTCACCAGGGCAGCCACGGATCCGGCCGCCGGCAGAACGCCGTTCTCGCTGGGGCCGGTGGCATCGGGGTTGGTGCAGATGAACCGGGCACCCCCCAGGATCAGACGGATGGCCGTCGTAATCGACTCAAAGGAGTAGGTCCTGGTCTCGCCCAGGATGACATAGTCGGGATTGATGTCGGACAGGATGAACCCGGCCTCGTGGAGGGCCGTGGTCAGACCGGCCTCGCCGATCACATAGGCGGATCCGCGCGGGATGGTGCGGGAGACGAAGTCGGCCGTGGCCAGGGCCGAGGTCCAGATCTTGTCTTCAGGAACGTCGATGCCGCTCCGGCCCAGTCTGGCCGAGAGGTCGCGCGGTGTGTAAATGGGGTTGTTGGTCAGTACCAGATACTGTCGGTTATGTTCCTTCAGCGTTTCGATGAATTCGGCAGCTCCGGGCAGGGCGGTGTTCTCATGCACCAGCACCCCATCCATATCGGTGAGCCAGGTTTCGATCTTCTTGACTGCCAAATCAGTTCCTTTCGGTTGATCACCAACCCCTCAAGGCCGTCTCCGACCGGAATCGGCGAGCGTAAGCTCCCCCACCTGGATTCGAACCAAGACCAAGGGTTCCAAAGACCCGTGTGCTGCCATTACACCATGGGGGAAAGGCGGAAGCAAGGTGCACCACCGAAATCATTATGCCACAAACCGACGATAGCGGCACACCGGTCATACCGGCGCGGCCAGCATATGTCGGCCCCGGGCCGCTCAGGCGAAGAGAAATCCCTGACCGTGATGGGCCGGGTAGGTATCGAAGAGCTTGGCCACGGAGCCGTCCTCGAAGACCGCCCTGATGGCTGAAGCCAGGAGGGGGGCGATGGAGAGCACGGTCAGTCCATCCCAACGCTTCTCGGAAGGAATCGGTACCGTGTCGGTCACGACGACCTCCTTGGCCTCGCAGTCCTGGAGCCTCTGGACGGCAGGACCGGACATGACCCCGTGCGTGGCCACGATGGTGATGGAGCTGGCACCGGCCTTACGAAGCACGTTGCAAGCCTCGGCGATGGTGCCACCGGTATCGATCAGATCATCGACCAGGACGCAATCCAACCCCTTCACATCGCCGACGACGCGGTGTGCCACGGCCTTGTTGGGCTGGGTGACGTCGCGGGTCTTGTGGATGAAGGCCAGAGGAACGCCGCCCAGGCGTTGGGCCCACTGCTCGGCCACCCGGATACGGCCGGCGTCGGGCGAGACCACGGCCACCTTGGAGAGGTCCATCCTGTCACGAACATAGTCCACCAGGACGGGCATGGCGATCAGGTGGTCCACCGGGCCATCGAAAAAGCCCTGGGACTGGGCGGCGTGCAGGTCGACCGACATGATGCGTTCGGCACCAGCGGTCTTGAGCAGGTCGAACATGAGTCGGCAGGAGATGGGTTCACGACCCAGATGCTTCTTGTCCTGGCGGGAGTATCCCAGGAGGGGGCAGACGGCGGTGATGCTGCCGGCCGAGGCGCGCTTCAGTGCATCGATCATGATCAACTGTTCCATGATGGACTTGTTGATAGGGTCAGCGTGGCTTTGCAGGACGAAAACATCGGCCCCGCGCACCGACTCCGTATACCGCACGTACATCTCTCCGTTGGCAAAGTCGTAGGCCGTGGTTTCCAGAACTTCGATGCCAAGTTGATTGGCCACATCCGCCGCAAGCCTCGGGTGGGTTCTGCCCGTTACAAGAATGAGATTTTTGCCTGGTCTGCCTTTGAGGATTGCACTCACCATATCTCCAAACGTTGTTGTCGCTGAAGCGGACAGCATCCATGATAATCGCGCGCACTGACACGGCGGGGAGTTCGTGTTGACCGGGCTCAGTCCGTGTCGGACTCGCCACCACGACTGTAGAGACCGTGTTTGTTGATGTACTGGACCACCCCGTCGGGCACCAGGTACCAGACCGGCATCCCCTTGGCGGAGCGCCGCCTGATGTCTGTGGAGGAGATGGCCAGGGCGGGGATCTCCAGCATGTCGACCTTCTGGTCGGGTAGGTTCAGGGCAGGCAGGCTGGGTGAATACCCGGGCCGGGTCACTGCCACGAAGTGGGCCAGGTCCCACATGGTATCGGCGTCCTTCCATCGCATGATCTCGGCTACCGCGTCTGCCCCGGTGATGAAGAAGAGGTCGCTGTCCGGCCTCAACCGCTGAATATCACGAAGGGTGTCGACGGTGTAGGTGATGCCCGGCCGGTCGATATCGACCCGGGAGACCGTGAACTTGGGATTGGAGGCGGTTGCGATCACCGTCATCAGATAACGGTCCTCGGCATTGGTCACGGCCTTGTCCAACTTGAAGACAGGCCGGCCGGTCGGCACGAAGATGACCTCATCGAGGTCGTAGACCCAGGCCACCTCCGAAGCGGCCACCAAGTGGCCATTGTGGATCGGGTCGAAGGTGCCGCCCATGATTCCGACCCTGGGGCGTGTACCCACCCCGGGGGCATCGGTATGGAGCCGCGTGGGCTCCGTCGGACTGGGCTGGTCCTTCCTGGACAGGTCGGACATCTTGCGGTTCCCGTCCGACTCCCCCGGATTCATCGGGCCTCCCCGGACGGTTCGGCTTCCCCGGAAGCCTCCTCCTGGTCCTCAGCCTTGGCCAGGAAGGCATTCTCCTTCTTCTCCTCAGTGACCTCCTGTTTGAGCTGCTCGGCACTGGGACTGACCCGGTCGGGATCGATCCGCTCCATATCGGCATTCCATTCCTCCTGGACCACCCGGCGAATCTCCGCAAAGGTGGGCAGGGGGAAGTTGGGCTGGTAGGCCCGGCGCACCTGTGCCACACACTGGGTGATGGTGACCAGGGAGGCCGACAGGTCGGCTATCTTCCCATCCTGTTCCTGCTTGCGGAAGTCAGGAACATGGTTCTCCATGACCGTTATCTGGCGGCGGACCTCATTGAGTTCCTCATCACTCGGGTCGCGGACCTCCTCGGAAACCTCGTCGGGCCAACCGATCAGCACCGCATCGGCGTACTCCAGGCAGGCACGCTGCTCGGCATCGGGGATGCCGTCCTCTATCTGGACCAAAAAGACATACCTGAGTATGCTGAGCCGCTCCGATGCCACCCGGAGCCATATGCGTGGATTGTCCTGCTCCTGACGGAACAGTTCCTCGATCTCTTCGTTCACGGGCGCACCTGCCCCCTTCCGTAGCCAATCCACTTGGTGGTCGTCAGCTCCTGCAAACCCATGGGGCCCCTGGCATGAAGTTTCTGGGTGGAGATGCCCAGCTCGGCCCCCATGCCGAACTGGCCGCCATCGGTGAACCTGGTCGAGGCGTTGACCATGACCACGGCCGAGTCCACCCGTTTGGTGAACTCCTCGATGGCCTCATAGTCCTCGGCCATGATGGCTTCGGTGTGCCCTGTGGAGTACCGGTTGATGTGATCGATGGCCTGGTCCAGGGAGTCGACCACCTTGACGGCCATCTTCAGGTCCAGGTACTCGGTCTCCCAGTCTTCGGGCCTGGCCTCCATGAGCAGTTCAGACGGCAGGGAAATCCCCTGGTCTCCCTGGTCGGCATCCAGGGACCTGAGGATGTCCATGGAGACGGTGTCCAGGTGGAGCTCCACCTGGGCGGCGGTAAGGGCTTGCGCGATCCGGGGCAGGAACCTGGCGGCCACGTCACGGTGGATGACCAGCTTCTCGGCGGCGTTGCAGACCCCGACGCGTTGGGTCTTGGCGTTGATGATGACCGGGATGGCCTTGTCCAGGTCGGCGGAACGATCCAGATAGATGTGGACGTTGCCGGCCCCGGTCTCGATCGTCGGCACCGTGGCCTGCGAGATGACGCTCCGGATAAGCCCCCGACCACCACGGGGCACCAGGAGGTCGATGTGACCCCGGGCCTGCATCAGGGCCTGGGCACCCTGTCTGCCGAATTCGTCCACTGCCGCCACCAGGGCGGGGTCCAGACCCCCCTGATCAAGGACCCTGCCAATCAGGCCCACCAGGGCCCGGTTGGTCCGTTCCGCCGCGTGGCCACCACGCAGGAGGACGGCGTTGCCTGATTTCAGGCATAGGGAGACCACATCGACGGTCACGTTGGGGCGGGCTTCGTAAATCATGGCCACGACCCCCAAGGGGACCCTGACCTGGTTGAGCCGCATCCCGTTGGGCATCTCATGCCCCCG
Organism: uncultured Bifidobacterium sp.; assembly: GCF_945269915.1. Classification (GTDB taxonomy): domain Bacteria; phylum Actinomycetota; class Actinomycetes; order Actinomycetales; family Bifidobacteriaceae; genus Bombiscardovia; species Bombiscardovia indica. The sequence goes on from NZ_CALYOY010000003.1 coordinate 14,356, forward strand.
GACCAGGCTGCCGAGCGGGTCGGGCAGGGCGGCCACCTGACGCACCTCCTGCGCCGCTGCGGCCACCCTGACCTTGTCCAGGCGGAGCCGGTCGATCAGACCGGCCGACATACCGGACTCGAAGGCCTCATCCAGATCGGAACGGTTGGCGGCCTCGATCTCTTCGGCCGAGGCGATCAGGGCATCGGCCAGAGCCGTGAGCAGGGCGTTCCTGGCGTCCCCATCCATCATGGCCAGCTTGGTCTGGGCGCTGGCGGCCCGGTCTGCCATGGCGCAGACCCTGGCGGAGACATCCGACTGACTCAGGGAGGTCTCTTGATCACTCATCCTGCGGTCCTCTCACGCTCCGGGGCCGATGGCCCATCCTTATCACTGCTCTGATTGTAACCCTGAGGTTGAGGTCGCCCGATTCGCCCATCAATGGTGTCCGTCGCAGAAACGCGAAGCAGCGGTCGGATTGCGAAGAGGCGAGTGCCGAGGATCCATTCGGCATGTCCTGGCTGGGGCTGCTGAAACGGCAGGAAGGCCCGACCGGATTCCGGCCGGGCCTTCCTGATGGTCACGGATGGACGATTCCTGCAATCAGTGGGTCTGATTGAGTCCCGGATAGAGCGGGAACTCCTCGACCAGACGGTCCACACGGGCCTTGAGCGCATCGACATCAGCGTTCCTGCCCTGCGCCAGGGCGGTGCCGATGACGTCGGCGACCTCCTCGTACTGGGCATTGCCGAAGCCGCGGGTGGCCAGGGCCGAAGTGCCGATACGCAGACCGGAGGCCACGGAGGCCGGACGGGGATCGAAGGGAACCGTGTTCCTGTTGACCGTGATGCCGACCTGTGCCAGGAGGTCCTCCCCCTGCTGGCCGTCCATCTCACTGTTGCGCAGGTCGACCATGACCAGGTGGACATCCGTTCCACCGGTCAGGACGGTGATCCCGTTGGCCGCCACATCGGGGGCCATCAGGCGCTCGGCCAGGATCTTGGCCCCTTCAAGGGTGCGCTGCATGCGCTGCTTGAACTCGGGGGTTCCAGCCAGCTTGAAGGCAACGGCCTTGGCGGCGATGACGTGCATGAGCGGGCCGCCCTGGTTCCCGGGGAAGACGGCGGAATTGATCTTCTTGCCGTACTCCTCCTTGGCCAGGATGAAGCCCGAACGGGGACCTCCCAGGGTCTTGTGGGCCGTGGAGGAGACCACGTCGGCATAGGGAACCGGGCTGGGGTGCAGACCGGCCGCCACCATGCCTGCGAAGTGGGCCATGTCCACCCAGAACCTGGCACCCACCTCGTCGGCGATCTCCTTCATGGCCTTGAAGTCCTCGATGCGCGGATAGGCGCTCCATCCTCCGATGATCAGGGCGGGGTGGGCCTCCTTGGCACGCCGACGGATGATCTCCGGATCGATGCGGAAGGTCTCGGGGTTCACCCCGTAAGCCTCCGCGTGGTAGAAACGACCGGAGAAATTGATCTTCATGCCGTGGGTCAGATGGCCGCCGTGGTCCAGGGCCAGGCCGAGGACGGTGTCACCCGGTTTGATCAGGGATTGGTAGACGGCTGCGTTGGCCTGGGCCCCGGAGTGGGGTTGGACATTGGCGTACTCGGCGCCGAAGAGTTCCTTGGCCCTGTTGCGGGCCAGGGTCTCGACCTGGTCGACCCACTCGCAGCCGCCGTAGTAGCGCCTGCCCGGATAGCCCTCGGCATACTTGTTGGTCAGCACGGACCCCTGGGCCTGCAGGACGGCCCTGGGAACGAAGTTCTCGGAGGCGATCATCTCAAGACCGTCGCGCTGACGGTCCAACTCATGATCAAGCAGCCGGGAGATCTCAGGATCGACCTGCGAGATCGAAGAGTTGAAGGCATCGTCGTATTGCTGTACCAGTTTCTCTTCGACCATCGGTCTCTCCTTTTGTTTGACGCTCAGCCGCACTCACTCAGGACTGATTGGCAATACTGTACGCTGGCCACGTTAACGAAACAGCCATTTCTCTTAGAATGTGTCCACATTGTGAACCGGGCCTGGGCAGGTGTGGAATCAGGATACCCTCTTCGGTCTTCTTGGAACACGGTTCTGCCCCTCGGCTGTACAGGGCCACCTCGGCCGTACCTTGGGCTAGAATCAACCCATATCCGGTTCGCCTTGCGGGGGGACCATCAGTGAGAGACCAGGGCGGAAGGGCACTACCGCATGAAGGCATTCCACAGCACACGCAGCAACGACCGGACCATGACATCCAGGCAGGCCATCCGTCAGGGCATGGCCCCGGACGGCGGTCTCTTCGTCACCGACCGGTTGGCATCGGTCCAGGTCGATCCGGCCTGCCTGTCCGGTCAGACCTACCAGCAGACCGCAGCCAGGATACTGGGACTGCTGCTGGACGACTACACGGCAGACGAATTGGACCAATCGATTCGTGCCGCCTACGGGGACCAGTGGTCCGACCCCAGGATCACCCCCCTGACCAAGGTGGGCGATGACTACATCCTGGAACTCTTTCATGGACCCACCTCGGCCTTCAAGGATGTGGCCCTGCAGATGCTGCCACAGCTGATGAGCCGCACCCTCCCCCAGGGCGGGGCGGACCAGCGGATCATGATCCTGACCGCCACCTCTGGAGATACCGGCAAGGCCGCCCTTGCAGGGTTCGCCGATGCACCCGGCACGGGTATCACGGTCTTCTACCCCGAGGGTAAGGTCAGCCAGGTGCAACGGCTGCAGATGGTCACCCAGGCGGGCTCCAACGTTCGCGTCTGCGCCGTCCGGGGCAACTTCGACGATGCCCAGTCGGCCGTCAAGACCATCTTCGCCGATCGGGACCTGGCCTCGAATCTGGCCAGTGGGGCCGGAACCGTCCTGTCGTCGGCCAATTCAATCAATGTGGGGCGCCTGGTCCCCCAGGTCGTCTATTACTTCCATGCCTACGGCTCCCTCCTCGACCAGGGCCGTATACAGGTGGGCGACCCGGTGGAGTTCTGCGTGCCAACCGGCAACTTCGGCGACATCCTGGCCGGATACTATGCCAGGATGATGGGCCTGCCCGTGGCCCGGCTGACCGTGGCCTCGGACCGGAACAAGGTCCTGAGCGACTTCCTGACCACCGGCGTCTACGACAGGAACCGGCCCTTCTACACCACCACCTCCCCCAGCATGGACATTCTCATCTCCTCCAACCTGGAGCGGATGCTCTACTACATGTCCAACGGCGACACGGAACTGATCGCCTCCCTGATGGAGGATCTGGCCACCACCGGCCGCTACCAGGTCCCGGCCGACCTCCTGGCCAGGATCCAGTCCCTCTTCGCCTGCGGCTGGGCCGATGAGGGTCAGGTATCGGCGGCCATTCACGATTGCTGGCAGGACCACCACTACCTGATCGACCCCCACACGGCTTGCGGCTACCATGTGATGGACCGCGAGCGCCGTCAGGACGGCATCCCCCGGGTCCTCCTCTCGACCGCCAGCCCCTACAAGTTCCCCCGGGTGGTGGGCCGGTCCCTGGGACTGGACACCCCGGAGAGCGACTTCGCCTGCATGGATGCCATCGCACAGGCCACCGGCACCACGGCCCCGGTCAACCTGCGCAACCTGGAGACCGAGGAGGTCCGTTTCGAGGACTGCATCGACATCGCCGACATGCCCGCTTATGTCCGCCGCGCTGCCATAGAGATGAGGGCCTAGCCAAAAGCCGACGGACCTTGGGTTCACAGTCCTGCCGTCACGAGTGTCCTTCCCTTGGAAAAGGCCTGCCGGCCAACTCCGGCGTTGGCCTCATAGCCACTGTCCACGGAGACAAGACAATCCGGCCCGGATGCCAACTGAGCAAACCGGAGGAAGGGTCATAGATCCTTGGCCAGATAGGCCTGGCGGGAAATGTACTTGGAAACCAGATCGATGACCACCAGGAGCGCCAAACCGATCAGCATTGTCCGCCAGGTATTGGCCGAGAAGAACAGCAGGACCTCGCTAAGGAAGGCGGACCAATCCAGGGGTATCTGGGCAATCAGGAGACCGAGAACAATCAACCCGACAGCATAGGTGAATATTTTCAACATCGCCTGGGTGGCGGTGTTGCGATAGAAAAGCGGCAGACACAGGTCAAGAAACACCATACCCAGAGCCAGGAGCGCCAGACCAGCCAGGACGATGCTTCCGAGCTCGTTCACGGCACCGCTGAAGTCCAGGACCCTGTTCCGGTAGGCTCGGGCCGTGAAAACCATAAGGATGAAACCCAGACCCATTCCCAGCGGAGTCAGATGAAGATACAGATACCTGCCCAGAATCTGATTCTTCCTCTGTACCGGCATGAGTCCGAAGAGGTTGCCTTCAGGTCCATCGAAGTTGAAGAAACAATCCACCAGTTGACCTATCATCAGACCGAAACAGCTGCCTGTCAACAGGCCCACCAATACATCAGAGACCTCATCGCCCAGACCGACAAGCACAATCAGCAGACACGAAACCAGGGGGAAGGCCCCGAGGATGGCAAGAATCATCCAAGCCCTGCCACGATGAGACCAACTTCTGCAGTCGGTTTTGGCCGCCAGCATTATCTGATTCATTGTTTGCCTCCCTCGTGGCCATTCCGGACTGACAGGGAAGCACCGCTCTTCACCCGGGAGGAGGCGGTTCCGCCATCCACGCTATGGAATTCAGGGGTGCTCCCCAATTGTCGCGGCCCATGGACCGTCAGACGCATAACCGTGTCGAAATCGGCACGCTGCATCTGGTAACGGCCTTCCCGGACTCCGGAATGTGCAGGGTCGGCGGCCTCCAGGAAGGTCTGTCTGTCCTCGCTTCGGATCAGGGCATCGAAGCCGGTGGCATAGGCGCGCAGACCCAGGAGCATGGATTCCTGCGCCCGGCTGATATCGCCATGGGCCCCCTGAACGAGCATGAAGGAATCCTCGAACTCGTCCTTTGGACCGGTGAAATAGACCGATCCTGCATTGATGTAGGTGATGAAATCGGCCACACTCTCCAGGTCTGCGGTGATGTGGGTGGAGAAGAGGACCGAATGCCGCCCATCCGCTATGTAGTCGACGAGGATGTCCATCAGCTCGTCCCTGGAGAGGACATCCAACCCGCTCGTGGGCTCGTCAAGGATGAGGAGTCTGGCATCGTGGCTCAGGGCGATGGCCAGCATGAGCTTCATCTGCATGCCCCGGGAGAGCTTCTTGATCTTCTGCCCGGGCTGGAGTCCGAACCGTTGCAGGTAGTCGGCATAGCGCCGGGAGTTCCATCTTGGGTAGAAGGGCGCCATGATCCTCTCGGCCGCCTCCACGTACCACTGGCCGTTGAGGAAGATGGAGTCGAAGACCACACCCAGATCGCCCTTGATGGCTTCCTCCTCCTGGATGTTGTCTCGTCCCAGGACCTGGATGTCACCCGAATCTCGCCTGATCATGTTCAGGATCAGCTTGATCAGGGTTGATTTGCCGGCGCCGTTTGGACCGATCAACCCCATGATGTATCCCAAGGGAAGATCAAGGGTCACGTCCTTGAGACCGAATCCCTCCTTGCTGGCCGCCATTCCTGTACCGCCTCTGCCAAGAAGTCCCTTCGGTCCCCTGGAATCCGGGTCATGATCAGGCCGCGCCCGGAAGCGCTTGCCGACATCACTGGCACGGAGAGCGTATTGCACATCATCCTGGCCTATTGCAGCCATGATTCCGTTCCCTTCCCTGGTCGCCGACGACCGGCTGACGAGAAAGGACCAGATGCGGATACGGATCCTGACGTCTCCCCGGCCCCTCGCTCAGGTACCGAGTCGGAGACGGTGTCATCCAGGACCTGCTCCAGGTTGGTACGGACCCATTCGGGGCCCATGCCTGCCTGGGCGGAAACCTGCACGGCCTCCTGCAGGAGGTTCTGGACCCTGTTCTGGAGCTGCCGGCGCATGACCTCATTGCCCCGGTCCATGACGAAGGTCCCCTTGCCCTGGATGTTCTCCACCAGACCCTCCTGGGCCAGTTCGTTGTAAGCCCGGGTCACGGTGAGCACGGACACCCTGAGTTCGCGGGCCAGGTGGCGCAGAGAGGGGAGCCCCTCCCCCGCCGCCAGGTCGCCGGACAGGATGGCAGAACGTATCTGGTCTTCTATCTGCTGGTAAATCGGCTTTCCGGACACGGATGAGATGATCAGTTTCATCCAGTCCTCCTTCTGTGTTTGAACAGGAACCGCCCGGTTAGGCTGTATCACTGTTTAGCTATACAATATAACAGTTTGGCCAACTGTGCAAGTCGGTTATATAACAGTTGCCCGTATCTCCCAGTCGAAAGACATCACCCATGGAACCTAATCGGCTTCATGGGGGGGGGGGGGGCAAGAAGCCTGTTCACAGTGATGGTCATGCCCGTGATTTCAGGTTCGCCCATGAGACGTTGGGAGGCCCCTGCAAGAACGGTTCGCTCTTATGCATTACCTCATTGGGCGAAGAAAGGGATGAAGGACCGCTCAGATCCGGAGTGGCGCCTGCTCGAAATCGTGGATGCCGCCGTCCGCCTCCTGGCAGATGCGCTCCCAGTCCCTGTCGGAGGAAGAGTCATACATGGCCCAGACCCGCATGCCCAGTGACTTGGCCGTGCGCACCGCGATAAGGATGTCCTCGAAGACCGTGCACCTTTCAGGAGGCAGACCGAGCCCCCTTGCGGCATGGAGGAAGATGTCCGGGCGCTCCTTGCCCCCCGGACCGGCGTCGTCGACACTGCAGACCATGTCGAAGCAATCCCGGATGCCGGCATGCTCCAGGGCGGTCTCCCTCAGCCGGGGGGCCAGACTGGTCGCCACGGCCAATCGGGCCCCGGTATTGCGCAGGTGATGCAGGTAGTCAAGGGCGTGCGGCTTAGGCCTGACCTTGGTGGCATACAGTTCCTGGGCAGTATCGTTCCATTCACTCATCAGGTCCTTCCAGTCCTCATCCAAGGAGAATCGCCTGATGGTGTAGTCGGCTATGTCGCCGAACTGCATGGCCGCCACCTCGTGGGCGTAGTCGGCGGGCATGGGGATGCCACGACGCTCGAAGAAGATCCTGTCCACTTCCGCCCAGACACCCATGGAATCCAAGAGGGTCCCATCCAAATCGAAAATAGCGCCCTTACCGGCATTGACAGGCTGTGTCATCCTGGACGGCCATCCTTTCCGGTTTTTCGAACCCCTGATGCTTCTGATGTGGTGAAAAACGTTCCCGCATCAGCTAGAGACGGCTGGAATCGAGGAGCTCCCGTGCATGCTCCAGGGAGGTCTCCGACTCGCTCCCGGCCAGCATGCGGGCGATTTCCCGCTGGCGGGATTCACCGCTGACCTGACTTATGACCGTTTCCACCCCGCCAGCCTGGCCGGCCCCCTTGGAGACCACAAAATGGGCATCGGCCCAGGAAGCCACCTGGGGCAGGTGGGTGACCACAATCACCTGGGATGTGGCCGCCAGCCTGGCCAGACGACGTCCCAGCTCCACGGCGGCACGACCGCCCACACCGGCATCGACCTCATCAAAGATGAAGGTCATGGAAGGCCCGGCCTCATCCCGGCCGTCTCCGGATTTCCGGTCAATGGCCCTGGCATCGGCCGCCACCAGCTCCATGGCCAGCATCAGACGGCTCAGCTCACCGCCCGAGGCGCTCTTGCCCATGGGCAACCGGGGCGACCCCGGGTAGGGGGTGAAGAGGAAGGCTATATCATCCAGCCCCTGCGAATCCAGGGCCTCGTCGGGCCGTTGGACGATCTTGACCTCCAGGCCGGCCCCTGCCATGGCCAGGGATTTCAGCTCATCAGAGACCTTGCCACCCAGGTCTCGTCCGGCCTTGTCCCTAACCCGAGAAAGAGCCCTGGCCGCTTGCAGGGCCCGGTCCCTCTCCAGGTCGCACCGGTCCTGGAGCTCCTGGAGCTTCTCGGGCGAGGCGTCCATATCTTCCAGGTCCAACCGGGACTTCTCCCGCCAGGCCAGCACATCATCAATGGTGGGCCCCCAACGCCGGGTCAGCTCCGATAGATCGTGGATCCGGGCGTTGATCCTGTCCAGGTCGCCCTCCTGAACCTCGTCATCCACCTCGCTGCTCAGGGTGAAGACCAGGTCCGCCAGGTCGGTGTTGATTGACCGCAGCCGTTCGGCGCTCTCCTTGAAGACCCCATCCACCCCGATCCCATCCAGGGCGGAGATGGCCTGGTCGATCAGTCCTGAGACCGAGGGCCCATCCCCGTCAGGATCGACCTGGGAGGCATCCAAGGCTCCCAGCGCCACCCGCAGCCCCTGGCTGATCTGGGCGGCATGCTCAATCCTGTCGCGTTGCAGGTGCAGATCATCGTCCTCCCCGGGATGGGGATCCACCCGATCGATCCGGTCAATGGACTCACGCAGGTAGTCGGCCTGGGCCGCCATGCCCGTCTCCTGATTGCGCAGGGTCTCCAGGTGCTCCCTGGTCTCCTGGTAGGTTGCCCAGGCCGCACGGAAGGCGGCCAGTTCCTGCCCGTCACGGGCATAGGCATCCAGGAAGTCCCGTTGCCGGCCCGGAGCGGCCATCCTCAGCTGATCGGCCTGACCGTGCACGGTGATCAGGTCGGCGGAGACCTCCTCAAGTAAGGAACGAGGGGCCGTCCGCCCGTTGACGCTCGCCCGGGAACGTCCCGTGACCGGAATCGACCGGGAGATGAAAATCTGGCCATCCTCCTCACCGGGCAGTCCCGCCTGGCTGATGACCTCGACAGGGGCGCGATCCCCCTCCGGCAGGAAGATGCCCTGAACCCAGGCCTCGGAAGAACCCGGCGCAACCAGGTCGGACCGGGTCGGAGCCCCGGAGATCAGTCTGATGGCATTGAGCAGCATGGACTTGCCGGCCCCGGTCTCCCCGGTGATGGCCGTCATGCCGGAAGCGGGTCGCAGCAAGGCCTGGTGGATGGGTCCCAGATCACGGACTTCCAATTCTTCCAGCATCAGCGGCCCCCGTCGGGTACCCGGGTACCGGTCCCGGGGAGGTTGGGCTTGTGCTGCTCGCGCCATCCGACAACCGGCAGGTCGAACTTGGAGACCAGCCGCTGGGTGAAGGGCACCCCGGACAGGCGGGCAAGGCGAAGGATGTCATGGGACTGACGGACGACGACCCGGGACTCCCTGGGAACCTCGCGCTGGCGCCGCCCGTCGTTGCATATCCAGCCGGCCGACTGGGAGTCCCCCAGGATGTCCAGGGTAAAGGTGGAATCCGGGCCGATGATCAGGGATCGGGCGAAGAGGGCGTGGGCCGCGATGGGCACCATCTGCAGGGAACGGGCATCGGGCCAGACGATGGGCCCCCCGACCGAGAAGGCGTAGGCGGTCGACCCGGTGGGGGTGGCCACGATCATTCCGTCGCACCCGAAGGAGCTCATCTCCACATCGTCCACCCGTACGGAGACCTCGATCATCTTGCCCCGGTCATAGCGCTCCAGGGTCATGTCGTTCAGGGCCCAGTCGGTCAGGGGCTCATCGGCCCCCGGAAGCCAAAGGTCCACATGGGCCACCATGCGTTCGTCGATGGAGTAGTCGTGGTCGGCCACCCGTCGGATGGCCTCCCCTATCTGGAAGCTCTCGAATTCGGCAAGGAACCCGATATGGCCCAGGTTGACCCCCAGTATGGGTACCTCGGTGCACTTCACCAGCTCGGCCGCGCGCAGGATGGTCCCGTCCCCTCCCAGGACGATGACGATCTCGGTGTCGTCCTGGACCCGCTGCGAGGGTTCACCGAAGGCGGGGGCCTCGATGTTGTCGATGATGTCGACCCTGAAGCCGTCGGTCTGGAGCTGATGGACCACCTCGTTGACCAGGTTGCCGCTGGAGCGCACGCTGCTGTGCGTGACCACCACCGCGTTGCGTTTGCCCATGGGCATACCTCCCAAGTATGACCTTGACGGCCCATGACGGGGACCGGACCTGTCACCCATCGGCGAGCCGCAGTGTTTTCCATCCTATCCGCTCCGCCCAACAGACCGGATGGAACCGGCTCAGGCCTTTCGCCTGTCCGCCTTCTTCCGGGGGGACCGGTCGCTCAGATACCGGGGCGGGCGCAGACCGTCCACGGCCTCGGTGTCTACCAGGACCTTGGTCACATCATCCCTGTCGGGAATCTCGAACATGGCATCCTCCAGGGTCCGCTCGATGATACCCCGCAGACCCCTGGCCCCGACCCCGCCTTCCATGGCGATGTCGGCCACCCGATCCAGGGCCTCGTCAGTGAACTCCAGGTCGGTGCCGTCGTCCAGGAACATGCGCCGGTACTGGTTGACCAGGGCGTTGTCGGGTTGGGTCAGGACCTGCCTGAGCTGTTCCACCGAAAGGGGCCTCAGGGTCGAAACGACCGGAAGGCGGCCGATGAACTCGGGCAGGAGTCCGAACTCCTCCAGGTCATCGGCGTTCACCTGGGCCAGGATGTCCTCGTCGGGAACCTGCGATTGCGCCCGGGAGACCGAGAATCCGCTTTCATGCACCCCCAGACGCCTGCGGACGATATCCTCCAAGCCCACGAAGGCCCCTCCACAGATGAAGAGGATGTTCCGGGTGTTCATCTTGACGGTCCTGGCCTCACCGTGCTTGCGGGAGCCCTCCAGGGGAACGGAGGCCACGGTGCCCTCGATGATCTTGAGAAGCGCCTGTTGAACACCCTCCCCCGACACGTCACGGGTGATGGATGTGTTCTCGCCGGACTTGCGGGCTATCTTGTCAATCTCGTCGATGTAGATGATGCCGTGCTGGGCCCTGTCCAGGTTTCCATTGGCCCCCTGAAGGAGCCGCTGCAGGACCGTCTCCACGTCATCACCCACATACCCGGCCTCGGTCAGGGTCGTGGCATCGGTGATGATGAAGGGGACGTTCATGATTCTCGCCAGGGTCTGGGCCAGGTAGGTCTTGCCCACACCCGTCGGCCCCAACAGGAGGATGTTGGACTTGGCCACCTGCGCACGGAGGGCCGGATCCGCCTGCACCCCAGCGGTCTGTCCGTCATCGGATCTGATCACCATGGGGATCTGGTCCGGATCATCCACATCCGACTGCAGGTCGCTCAACTCCATATTGACCCGCTTATAGTGGTTGTAGACGGCCACCGACAGGGTCTTCTTGGCCGCCTCCTGGCCGATCACGTACCTGTTCAGGTAGTCGAATATACGGCTGGGCACCGGCAGGGAGCGCCGGTCCTTGGCGGCATCCTTGGCCTTGTCCTCCTGGATGATCTGCATGCAGAGCTGGATGCACTCGTCACAGATGGCCGACGATGGCCCCTTGACCAGGCGGCGCACCTGGTGCTCGTTCTTCCCGCAGAACTCGCACCGGCTCAGGCCGTCATTGTAGCTGACCACTCGTCCCATCGCTCAACCTTCCCGTTGAATCGTCGAGGCCCCACAGGAATCCCTCCCATTCTTACCCATGATAGGCCAGGGTGGGCCCGTCCGTCATGACAATCCCCGGTTGCGTCTGAACCAGTGCACAACCGGGGACCAGGGTCTCTCCCCAAATGGAACCGTGCAGGGCCCGCCTACTTGCGGTGTTCCAGCACCTCATCGACCATCCCGTACTCCTTGGCCTCCTGGGCCGTGAGGATGGTGTCGATCTCGATGTCCTTGCGAATCTTCTCGACCTTCTGACCGGTGTGCTTGGCCAGGGTCTCCTCCAGCCAGGTCCTCATGCGCAGCATCTCCTTGGCCTGGATCTCGATCTCGGTGGCCTTGCCGAAGTCCTGCTCCATGGCCGGCTGGTGGATCAGCACCCGGGCATTGGGCAGGATGAGCCTCTTGCCCTTGGTGCCGGCAGCCAGGAGGATGGCTGCGGCCGAGGCGGCCTGCCCCAGGCAGACGGTCTGCACATCAGGCTTGATGTACTGCATGGTGTCGTAGATGGCGGTCATGGCCGTCATGGAACCACCGGGCGAGTTGATGTAGATGATCACATCCCGGTTGGGGTCCTGGCTCTCCAGAACCAGGAGCTGGGCCATGATGTCATCGGCCGAGGTGTCATCGACCTGGACACCCATGAAGATGATCCGGTCGTCGAAAAGCCGGGTATAGGGATCCTGGCGCTTGTAGCCGTAAGGGGTGCGCTCCTCGAACTGGGGAAGCACATACCTGTCCTGGGGCATGGCCGCCAGGCCACGGGGGCCGGCCAGACGCTGGGCCCGTGCCACGAATTTCGCTTCTTCTGATGCCATGGAACAGCTCACTTCCCTTCCTGGGCGCTCATGGTGCCCGGGGTGGTCACGATCTTGTCAACGAAGCCGTACTCCAGGGCCTGCTGGGCCGTGAACCAGTGGTCGTACTCGTTGTCGCGGTAAATCTCCTCCAGGGTGTGCCCGGTCTGCTCGGCCGTCAATTCCGAGAGGGACTTCTTCATGTCCATGATCAGCTCCGCGTTGATCCGAACATCGGTGGCCGTGCCACCCACACCGCCCGAGGGCTGGTGCATGAGGACCCGGGCGTGCGAGGTGACGAAGCGCTTGCCCTTGGCCCCGCTGGACAGGAGGAACTGCGCCATGGATGCGGCCATGCCCACGGCCACGGTGGCCACGTCGGGCTCGATCAGCTGCATGGTGTCGTAGATGGCCATGCCGGCCGTGATGGAACCGCCGGGGGAATTGATATAGAGCCAGATGTCCTTCTTGGGGTCCTCGGCCGCCAGCATCAGCAACTGGGCGCAGATGACGTTGGCGTTGGCATCCTTGACCTCATCACCCAACCAGATGATCCGGTCCTTGAGCAGTCTGTTGAAAATGGGGTCGGTCACCGCAGGGGCCTCCCCCTCCTCCATGACGGGGCTGGTTGCAAGTGTATTGCTCACCGTGTCTCCTTCGATAAACGTGTCATGCATTCGAGCCTAGCGCCCGGAACCGACGCATGGGGGGACTTCCGCTCTTTGCGCAACCCCTGGAGGGTTTGCACGGGCCAGGTGGGATGCGCCCGGGCCGGGGCACAAACACAAGGATGCCCGGCGAAGTCATCGCCGGGCATCCCATGATCAAGCGGTCATCTCACCGGGGGGGGGGGGGTCACAGGCAGCCGAAGCGACCCGGTCCCCGTGGATGGGGAGGTCAGCCCTTGTCTTCGTCCTCGGTCTCCTCAGCGGAACCCGAGAGCTCGTCAGCCACGGCAGCCGCTGCCGAGGCGGCCTGGACGCTCTCGTCCTGGTCCTCCATGGACTCACCCTGCTCCTCGTCGGACCCCAGGAACCGACTCAGATCGACCTCGTTCCCCTCGGGATCCTTGAAGGTCACGGCCCGCATACCGGCCAGCATTCCCTTGGAACGACCGACCTCCTGGACGGCCGAACCCAGCTGGCCGTTCTGGACGATGGAGTTGATGAAGGCGGAGGGGTCCATCCCGTACTGCTGGGCGATCGATGCCAGGAAGTTGGTCACATCCACCTGGCTGACGCTGACCTCCATCTTCTCGGCCAGGGCGTCCAGGGTCATCTGGTCGCGCAGTTCCTTATCGACGTTCTTCTCGGCCTCGGCCTTCTCGTCCTTGGTGGCCTTTTCGGGATCCTTGCCGGTGTTCTTGAGCTGCTCGGTCACCATGTTGGCCTCGATGCCCTTGGGGACGGGGATATCCAACCCCTCCTGGAGCTTGGCGATGAAGGCGTCACGGGCATCGGTGGCCTGACGTCCCTCGGCATCGCTCTCGCACTGCTTGCGCACATCGGCCTTGAGCTCGTCCAGGGTGTCGAACTCCGAGGCCTCCTTGGCGAATTCGTCATCCAGATCAGGCAGTTCCTCGGCCTTGACCGAGTTGACCTTGACCTTGATCTGGGCCTTCTCTCCCTGATGGTCACCGGCCTCCAGGGTGCCCTCGAAGGTGGTCTCCTCGTCGGCGGACAGGCCGTCCAGAGCCTCATCCAGTCCGTCGAGCATGGTGTTGGAGCCCAGCTCGTAGCTGATGCCCTGCTGGGAGTCCACGGACTCACCGTCGATGACGGCATCCAGGTCGATGCTGGCGTAATCGCCCTTCTTGGCGGGGCGATCGACACTGATCAGGGTGCCGAAGCGCTGACGGAGGTTGTCCAGGCGCTTGTCGACGTCCTCATCGCTGACCTCGGGCCTGCGGACCTCGACCTCCATTCCATCCAAGTCGGGCAGGTCAAACTTGGGGCGAATCTCCACCTCGGCAGTGAACTTCAGCTTGGTATCGTCCTTGGCGGACTGGGGTACGTCCTTGACGTCGATCTGAGGCTGGTCCATGGCATGCAGCTTCTTCTCGGCCAGGGCCTTGGAATAGATCTCGGGAACACCCGCATTGATGGCCTCGCCGGCAACACTGGCGAATCCTACGCGCTGATCGATGATCGCTCCGGGCACATGCCCCTTGCGGAAGCCGGGGATGGTGACCTGCTTGCCGATCTCCTTGCGGGCCTGGTCCAGGTAAGGGTCCAGCTCGTCCTTGTCGACGGTGATTGTGAGCCTGACCTTGGTGGGCTCGAGGTTCCTGACGCTGATTTTCACGCTGCGCTCCAATTCATCAAAACCGTTTGATCTGCCAGTAAGGCAACCGTTACATGATAGCTCGACTTAGGGACTCTGACAGGAGGGAAACCTGCCATGGTCGGGCTCCCTGCTCTGTCAGGAAGTCGGCGACATCCCTTTTGCCGGGTTCGTCGGTCCAGCAGAGGTTACGCAGGTATTTGGGCTTGATGAGGACATCGGCCGGGGTATTGGTGTCCTGCCCTATACGGGCCACCATCCTGCGGGCCGCCTGAAGTCTGGCCATCCGGTCGGGATGGCGCTGTCGCCAGACCTGCATGGACCTGGGGGCGTTGTTCTGGTCCGTCTGCACCTTTGGCCCCATGGGGAGGTCCTCATCGGGTAGGTTCAGGGCCTCGATGATGGTCTCCCTCCAGATCCTGGGTCGAACCTGACGCTGGATGGGGGCATACCGCTCGAACATCTTGTCCTGCTCGCCTCCCGTGTGGATCCTGACCCGTTCATTCAGAGATCGGACGGCTCGGAACTGGGCGGCGTTGTGGGGCTTGACCTGCGAGGCCATGATGATGGACTTGTCGGTCAGGAGGAGATTGGGGGCGATGTCGTACTCCCTGCCCAGCTGGTCCCTCTTGGTCCAGAGTGCCCTGGCCACGGCCAGGCCCCTTCTGTCATTACGCAGGGCACTGATATGGGATAAGTGCCGCCAGGGCTGCTCCTGCTTGGGTTTACCCTGGATCCGATCGGTCAGGAGCCATTCGAATTCCTGCCTGGCCCAGTCTTCCTTGCCCTGCCGGACAAGTTCCTTCTCCATGCACTCCCGGAGGGGGTCCAAAAGCTCCACATCAAGGGCGGCATAGTTTCGCCAGTCCCTGGGCAGCGGCCGGTAGGACCAATCGGCCGCTGAATGTTCCTTGGCCAGGGAAAGCCCCAGGAAGTGCTCGGTCACCGCGGACAGGCCGAAATGCCTGAGATTGAGCAGCCGGGCGGCCAGCTCCGTATCGAAGAGGGACGAGGGCCTCATACCCAGATCATGGAAACCGGGCAGGTCCTGAGGAGAATCGTGGATGATCCACTGGACACCTTCCACGGCCTGGTTGAAGTCATTCCAGTCGCATCCCGCCCGGTTCAAGGCCGGCGGGTCCAGAAGGATGATCCGGGAGGAACCACGTTTGAACTGAACCAGATAATCATCATGCCCATAGCGAAATCCGGAGGCACGTTCCGCATCGGCACCCAGGGCCCCGTCAGCCAGGGAGAGATCTCGACAGGCCTTGACGAATCCCTGCCGATCATCGACGACCTGGGGAACACCGCCCCGCGGCTCGGTCAGCAGCTGAGATCGTTTGTCGATTGACTGTCTCGGTTTTGCACGGCACCGGTAGCGGACGGTCACGTCCTCTCGACGGGCATTATCCTCCATACCTGTTCTCTTTCCGGAGGTGCCTCACCTGGGTCCTCGCACGGCAGAAAGCATAGCCCAAGAAGAAGACCCCGCCAACTTGATGGTCGTCGGGGTCTTCCGTTCCATGATCAGTACACCACGAAACCATGGGCTTCGAACTGCTCGGTCACACGCTTCTTCAAGGACGCCGAGGGGCCCTTGGCATCCTCCAAGGGGTAGGGAATGCGCAACTCATGCCACTTCGGCCTGCCCAGCTGGTGGAAGGGCAGAACATCGATGTGCTCGATGGCATCCTTGAACTGCTCACAGACCTCGGCCACCTTTTCCACGTTCTCCTCCGAGTCGGTCAATCCAGGGACCAGAACGAACCGTACCCAGATCTTGCTGCCGCGCTCGGCCAGCCTCTTGCCGAAGGCGATGGTCGGGGCCAGGGTGCCACCGGTGACTTTCTGGTAGGTCTCCTCGTCACCCGACTTGACATCCAGCAGGCAGAGATCGATGTCGTCGATCATCTCGTCCGTGTAGTTGCGGTTGAGGAAGCCTGAGGTATCGAGACAGGTGTGGACACCCATCTCCTTGGCTGCACGGAAGACCCTGGACACGAAGGCCCCCTGCATCATGGATTCGCCACCGCTGAAGGTGATACCGCCTCCTGTGGCCTTGAAGAGGTCCTGGTAACGGGCCACCTTGTCGATCATGGCCTGGAGATAGACGGGCTGCCCGTCACGCATCTTCCAGGTATCAGGGTTCTGGCAGTACTGGCACCGGAGTGGGCAACCACTCATGAATACCGTCATCCTGGTGCCCGGTCCATCCACCGAGGTGTTGATGTCCCAGGAATGCACAAAACCGATATCGCCTGTTCTCAAGGCTGCCATCCGGTCGTGCCGGTCCAACCCTATAGGTGACTCAAACCCTGATAATCCCCCCATCAGGGTCTGGCTCTGGTATGCCTTGGACTCCTTGAGCATATGCGGCTGGGTGGTGTGGAAGGTCATGGCCTCCGTCATTGGAACCTCCTGACTACGAAAATGAAGGGAGGCGGGGTATCTGCCCCGCCCCCCTTCGGCTCACCGTCTTTCAACGGGTCGGACCACTGAAATCAATCAGTCGGTCACGGCACCCTGATGGAAGGTACGAGAGATGACGTCAAGCTGCTGCTCACGTGTCAGCTTGACGAAGTTGACCGCATAACCCGAGACGCGCACGGTCAGATGCGGGTACTTCTCGGGGTGCTCGACTGCATCCTCAAGCTGCTCCTTGCGCAGGACGTTGATGTTGGCGTGGTAGAGCCCGTGTCCGTTGCCGGCATCCAGGATGCCCACCAGATTGTTGATCCGCTCGTCCTCATCACGACCCAGACCGTCAGGAGTGATCGTGTTGGTCAGCGAGATGCCATCGAGCGCATCGTCATAGTCGATCTTGCCGACGGAGAACATGGAGGGCAGCATGCCGTGGGAATCCATGCCGTTCTCGGGGTTGGCACCAGGTGCATACGGGGTACCCTTCTTGTGGCCCGAGGGGAAGGAGCCGGTGTTCTTGCCATATTCCACGTTGGAGGTGATAGTCAGAATGGACTGGGTCGGCACGGCGCCACGGTAGACGGGCAGGCGCTTGACCTGACCCATGACTGTGGAGACGGCCCACTTGGCCAGATCATCGGCGCGGTCATCGTCATTACCGTAGATCGGGAACTCGCCGACCGTCTTGTAGTTGACGATCAGGTCGTCGTCGGCACCCTCGACATACTCCGGGGTGCCCTTGGCATCCTTGTTGTAGATCGGGTAGACCTTGGCGTACTTGATGGCGGACAGTGAGTCGGCGGCAATCGACAGGCCGGACATACCGCAACCGAGGGTACGGTAGACCTCCTTGTCGTGCAGGGCCATCTCGATGGACTCATATGCATACTTATCATGCATGTAGTGGATGATGTTCAGAGCCTCGACATAGGTCTCGCTCAGCCACTCCAGAGCCTTCTCGTAGTTGTCCTTGACCTCCTGGAAGTCCAGGGAGCCGTCCTCCTTGGGGGTTACGGGCTTGACGATGCCCTCATCGATGACCTGCATACCGGTCATCTCGTCACGCCCGCCGTTCATGGCGTAGAGCAGTGCCTTGGCGGAGTTCACACGGGCACCGAAGAACTGCATCTGCTTGCCGACCCTCATCGGGGAGACGCAGCAGGCGATGGCTGCATCGTCGCCCCAGTGGGCGCGGATGTCCTTGTCGGACTCGTACTGGATGGCCGAGGTGTCGATGGAGATACGGGCGCAGAAGCGCTTGTAGCCCTCAGGCAGCTTCGGATCCCAGAAGATCGTGATGTTGGGCTCAGGACCGGGCCCAAGATGCTCCAGGGTCAGGGTGGCCAGCAGGCGGAAGGAGGTCTTGGTGACCAGCGGACGGCCGTCGTCGCCGAAGCCTGCATCCGACCAGGTTGCCCAATAGGGATCACCGGAGAAGATATTGTCGTAGTCCTTGGTACGCAGGAAGCGGACGATACGCAGCTTCATGACGATGTTGTCGATGATCTCCTGGGCGTCGGTCTCGTCGATCAGACCCTTCTGGAAGTCCCGCTCGAAGTAGATGTCGAAGAAGGCCGAAAGACGACCGATGGACATGGCCGCGCCATCCTGGCTCTTGACGGATGCCAAGTATGCCATGTAGGTCCACTGGACGGCTTCCTTGGCGTTCTGAGCTGGACGGCTCAAATCCAGGCCATACTCCTGACCCAGCTTCAGCAGCTGCTTCAGGGCCTTGATCTGCTCGGCGTGTTCCTCGCGGAAGCGAATCCAGTGCTCGATCTCTTCCTCGGTGAAGTCATTGCGGTATGGAATCGAATCCTTGTCGGCCTGCTTGCGGGCAATCAGCTCGTTGATGCCGTACAGGGCCACGCGACGGTAATCGCCGATGATGCGGCCACGGCCGTAGGAATCAGGGAGACCGGTGAGGATCTTGTTGTGGCGGGCCAGCTTAATCCGCTTGGTGTAGACGTCGAAGACACCATCATTGTGGGTCTTGCGATACCTGGTGAAGATCTTCTTGATCTCCGGATCGGGCTCCTTGCCGGCCTCCTTGATGGCCTGTTCGACCATGCGCCAACCACCGTTGGGCATCATGGCGCGCTTGCAGGGAACGTCGGTCTGCAGGCCGACGATGACATTATCCTGTGTTTCATCAGCCGACTTGCCGTCAATGTATCCGGCGGGAAAAGCGTCGATACCGGCGGGTGTGTGAGTGTCTACATCGTAAACGCGCTGCTTGCGCTCGACGGCAAGGAAATTGTCGTCGAGATATTTCCACAGGAACTTGGTCTTCTCGGTGGCAGGCGCCAGGAAGGATTCATCACCCAGATAGGGGGTGTAGTTCTTTTGAATAAAGTCACGGACGTCGATGTTCTTCTTCCAGTCTTCACCCTTGAAGCTGTCCCAAGCCTTGGCTTGCAGCTCATCGGGTGAGACTGACATGGTCTCAACTGCTGTCATACTCAACTCCTTGTTGATATGTCAATGGCGCTTCCTCACACCACTGTTACGTCCAGTATAGGGTGGGGATTGACGCCGAAAGTCGGCCATGGACGTGAGCTTTGTCACATTGAGCCAACCGAGTCTTGAAGCTTCCCCTTACAAGCGTTGACGAGGGACCTTCGTCGTAAAAGCAAGACGACAACCTGGATTTCAGGTCCAAGCGATTGACTCCATCTGCACTCCGGGCCAAAACGAAGCGGCCCTGCGGCGGGCATCGCTTTTCTCAGTCCTGACCCTGGTCCCGATCTCCGCCGGTTGATGACCCGTTCGGGTCTCCCTCCCATTGTCGGCGCCAACGCCGGTCCTCTTCCTCCCAGACCTTGTTGCGCTTCTTGGCGATCTTCCACGCATCAAGTGCGTCCTCATAGGAAGGGTAGGGACCCATCCGGTAGTCCGATGGCGACAGTTTGCCCAATTCGGGCTTACCCGTCACCGTGTTGAGAAACCACTCGCCCTGCTGCTCAGCCATGATCGCCTCCTTGCCGATGAACCTGGTGGAATCAGATCCCGCCAGGCCCAGATACCACTTCTGGCACCGAATCATCCTCCGAGAATATGAGCGGCCCGGCCCGCCCTGAATCACTGCTTCGCATCACTCCCTGAAGGCATTGGTGATGGGCAGGCGGCGGTCACGACCGAAAGCCAGCGAGGTGACCTTGGGCCCCAGGGGGTACTGGCGCCGCTTCCATTCTGCCCGGTCCACCAGACGCATGACCGTGTTGACGGTTTCGGGGTCGAATCCGTCGGCAAGGAGATCCTCACGACCGTGCGCCTTCTCGATATAAGCCTCGAGCACCTGGTCCAGGAGGGCGTAATCAGGCAGGGAGTCGGAATCCTTCTGCCCCTCGCGCAACTCCGCCGATGGCGGTTTAACAATGGAATTGACCGGAATGGGTTCGACCTGACCATGGAGCTTGGCCTCCTGGTTGCGCCACCTGGCCAGTTCCCAGACCCTGGTCTTCAAGAGGTCCTTGATGGGCGCATACCCGCCCACCGCGTCTCCGTAGATGGTCGAATACCCGCAGGCCAACTCGGACTTGTTCCCGGTGGCCAGGGCCAGGAGGTCCTTGGAATTGGAATAGGCCATGACGATGACCCCGCGAATACGGGCCTGGATGTTCTCCTCGGCCACCCCCTCCAGATGAAGCTCATCCTGGAAGGCATCGAACTCGGAGCCGATCGCCTTGACCTCATAATGCAGACCCAGTCGTTGGGCCAGGTCTGCGGCATCGTCACGCGACCCCTCGGAGGAGTATCGGCTGGGCATGGAGATGCCCCATATATTGGAGCCGCCACAGGCGTCCGCGGCAATAGCCGCCACCAGGGCCGAATCGATTCCCCCGGACAGACCCAGGCAGACCCCTGTGAAATGGTTCTTGACCATGTAGTCCTTGAGTCCAAGCACGCAGGCCCGGTAGACCTCCTCATCGCCGGGAAGGTCATCGGCCAGAAGCGATCTGACCGGCTGGGCGGATGCCCCCGACTCCCCCGAGGCCGACAGGGCCCAGTACCCCAGGTGCTCCACGAACTGGGGGGAATGCTCCAGGATGGCCCCATCGGCATCCACCACGAAACTGCCACCGTCAAAGACCAGATCATCCTGGCCGCCCACTTGGTTGACATAGATGACCGGAGCCTTGACCTGACGGGCGCGCTTGGCCGCCAGTTCCCGGCGGACGTGCCCCTTGCCCTCCTCGAAGGGCGACCCGTTGATGGTGACCAGAAGATCGATGCCCTTGGCGGCCATGTCGCTGATGGGGCCGCCCTCCTGCCAAATGTCCTCACAGATGGCCAGGCCGATGCGCCGCCCTTTGATGTCGAGGATGACGCTCTTTTCCCCGGGCGTGAAGATTCGATACTCGTCGAAAACCCCGTAATTGGGCAGGAAGTGCTTGTCGTATCCCGCCCAGACCAGACCATCGTGGAGGACGACCATGCGATTGCGCGGTCGGTCATGCTCCCGGTCGGTCCCGACGGTGCCGACCACCACATAGGGGTCACCCAGATCCGCATCCTTCAGGTCCCTTGCCAACTGGTCGGCCCTGGCCCATGCGGCCCGGCGGAAGGTGGCCCGGAAGGCCAGATCCTCAATCGGATACCCGGTCAGGGTCATCTCGGGGAAGATCACCATGTCGGCTTTCCGGGAGGCGGCTTTGCGGCAATAATCCATGACCTTCGCGGCGTTGCCGTCCAGGTCGCCAACACAGGTGTCGATCTGCGCCAAGGCCACCAGAAGGGAGCCATCCGATGATTGATCGCGTTCTTCCATACTCATACTGGCGATTCTAAACCGAAGAGGTGCCGGGAAGGGGCAACCGCGCCGAATTCCTTTCCCGCTCCAGTGCCGAACCGTCCGGCTCGGCGTGAGAACCGGGAACCAATCTTGGGATCACGCCTCACCTATCCAGGCGGATCTGCTCCAGCAGGCTCAGGACCGGTGCTGACGACGCCGGACGATCAGGCCGACGCTGGTGAACGGTCACGCAAGGTGACATCGGCGACAATCACGTCAGCGACTCGGACCGGTCACGCCGACGACTCCGGAACGATCCCGGAACGCGACGTGACCACTCGGGGCCGGTCCTGCATGCGGTATATCAGACCCTGTCGGCACCGGCCTTGCGAGCGGCCTGCCTGACCTTGACCGAGGTGACCAACCCGACCAGGAGAAGGACCCCGGCGAAGGCCATGGCCAACTGGGCACCCTGAGTGAAGCCCTGGGTCAGCGCCTGGGTCACCTGGGGGCCCAGTCCGCCAAGGCGACCGGAGGCACCCTGCATCCTCAAGGAGGAGATGACGTTGCCGGCCGAGGAACGGACGGACTGGACCAGTCCCCTGGCCGCGCCAGCCGGAAGACCGGGGATGGCATTCAGATGGGCCGGCATGACCATGCTGAGGGCTGCGGAGAGGACGGTGCCCGAGACGGCGGCACCCAGGGCCGTGCCCCACTGCCGAATCGTCGACTGGGTGGCGGAGGCCTGGCCGGACTGGGCCACCGGCACGCCGGACAGGACCAGACTGGTCAGTTGGGCGGAGGCGAAGCCCAGGCCGGTTCCGTAGATGATCAGGGTGATCAGCATGGTCCAGACCGGTACGGAACCACGCATGAGCAGGACCGAGGCGACCACCCCGAGAATCTCCATGGCCAGACCGAGCTGGACGGTGCCGCCAGCACCGAGACGGGCGGAGACCAGCCGGGCGAGCCCACCGGAGAAGACGGCGCCCAGGGCCATGATGCCCAGGACCGAACCGGCCTGGAGAGGGCTGAGACCGCGGGCATTGATCATATAGAGGGGCAGGATGAAGATGACGGCGAACTGGCCGGCGTTGATGATGGCGGCGGTCAGGTTCCCCCATCCGAAGGTGCCGATGGTGAACATGGTCACGTCAAGGATGATGATGCGGCCCTGCCGCTTGCGGCGCAACTCCACCAGCGTGAAGCAGATCAGGAGGACCAGCCCCACCACCAGGCTGACGGGCACCGGGGACACGGGCGCGTTGACAGACCAGACCAGGGGCCCCAGCACCAGCTTCTTCGAAGGCCTGAACCACCCGTAGGTCTGCCCCTCGATCAGGGCGAAGACCACAAAGGCCGAGCCAAGCGCCGACAGGAGAATCCCCCTCCAGTCACTGAGCAACCCGAATCGACTGGTGCCGGAAGCCGGCGCGGACCTGGTCTCCGGCACGAAGGCCATGGAGGTCAGGATGACGATCAGCCCCAGGGGGAGGTTGACCAGGAAGATCCAGCGCCAACCGATCGTGGAGGTGAACAGTCCACCCAGGAAGGGTCCGACAGCTGCAGCCCCGGACATGACCGCCCCCCAGACCCCGAAGGCGGCGGCCCGGTACCTGCCGCGGAAGGTGGCCGAAACCGAGGAGAGGGTGGAGGGCATGACCAGGGACCCGCCGATGCCCTGGACGACCCTTGCCGTCAGGAGCCAGGAACCACTCGTGGAGGAGGCCGCCAGCAGGGAACCCAGGACGAAGATCACGGTGCCCACCTGGAGCATCCGCTTCCGCCCCACCATGTCACCAAGACGCCCCGCGGGCAGGAGGAGGGCGGCCAGGACGATGCTGTAGAGGGCGGTGACCCACTGGGCATCGGTCATGTCGATATGGATGGCATTGATGATGGCCGGTATCGATACGTTGACGATGGAAGAGTCCAGAACGATCATGGCCAGGCCCAGGGCCAGGACCCAGAGCGCCTTCCATGGTGGTTTCCCGGCAGTGTCCATGGCTCCGACCGGACTGGTCCGGCCTTCCCCTGCGGCCTGGGACCGCTTCCCCCCAGCAACCTGATCCTGACTCATCCCGTGCCCCCCTCTTTCACCTTCCGGAATCCTTGGAACCTGATGTCCATCCAAGCTTTTCAGTCCCTCCTTCAGGAACTTTTTGAGACTATACGTCGCGAAAATGTCATTGACAAGTCCCGACACGCGCGCTCGCTCAAGGCTGAACCTCGGAATCCGGCCTGGAAGAAACAGGTAGGTCTCATCAGCATTCGGAGCCAAAGGAATACAACCCGGTTGAGTCCACTCCCCTTAGGCCATAGGATTCCTTACAGAGACCCGGGAAGGCCAGGAGGCCACAGGGCCGGCAGACACCCGACCCCCGAATCACAACCCGAGGAGGACCATGCCGAAAATCGAGGAAGCCAGCCTGGACGAGCATCGTTCCAGGACCCGCTCGCGCATCCTTGCAGCCGCCGAGCGCATCCTCAGAACCTCGGGACGGGGCGGGCTGACCATGGCGGCGGTCAGCAGGCAGGCGGGCATGGCGCGAAACTCGCTCTACCGGTACGCCGCCGATACCGACCAGCTCTGCGACATGGTCCTGGAGGTCCACCTGCCCGTCTGGGCCCAGGCCCTGACCAAGGCTCTGGCCCGGGCCGGAACCGCGGAGGAGGTCATCCTGGCCTGGACCCGGACCAATCTTGTTCAGGCCGGCCGACATGGCCACAGTTGGCTGATGAACCTCTACACGGACGGCAACGACACCCAGTTCCGGCGGTCCTTCCTCTACGGGCAGCCTTTCGACCGGGGGCAGGACCAGACCAAACCGTCCGACCTGACCACAGATGCCATGGTGGACTTCCATCGACAGGTGAACCAACCCCTGATCGACGCCTGGCAATCCCTGAGGCCCGACGATGCCAGAACCGGCGTGGAGGTCACCCGGGGCATTGTCCAATCCGGCATGCGGCTGATTGACGCCCTGGACAACCGGGAGGGGGAACCCGATCCGAAGATGGTCTCCACCATCATCGAAGACATCACCGAGGCCACACGAGCCGTGATAGTGGCATTGTCCAAGAAGCAGACCGAAACCGGGCGGAACGATCAAAGAACCCTGGCGGACCCGATCAGGCAGACGGATCAGCGAAGCCGGGCAGTCAGGACGAACGGGGACCGCCGGACAAACCAGGCGAACCCATGCAAGGACATGAACTCATGAAACTCTTGGGCAACATCATCTGGCTCATTCTGGGCGGCCTGGTCATCTCATTGATCTGGGCCCTCATCGGCATCATTCTCTGCCTTACCATCATCGGCATCCCACTGGGGTCCCAGGCCTTCAAAATGGCCGGACTGACCCTGGCGCCCTTCGGCCATTCCGTCGTCTACGGGGGGCAGGTCGGATCCACCCTGGCCAACCTGCTCTGGCTGGTCCTGGGAGGCTGGTGGTTGGCTCTGACCTACTTCACGGCCGGTCTCCTCAACCTCATCACCATCGTCGGCATCCCCTTCGGTCTCCAGTCCTTCAAGATGGCCAAATTGGCCCTGATGCCCTTCGGGGCCGTCATCCTCTGACCAGGTGGCGACCAGGGCCGGGGCGTCGTGCAGTCATGAAAGAATCAAGTGTATGACTACCATCATCATGCACACATCAGAAGGCGACATCCGCCTCGACCTCTTTGACGACCAGGCCCCCAAGACCGTGGCCAACTTCCTGGACCTGGCCCTGGGCAGGAAAGCCTGGACGGACCCGGAGACCGGGAAGGAGCGGAAGGACCCCTTCTACGACGGCCTGACCTTCCACCGTATCATCAAGGACTTCATGATCCAGGGCGGCTGCCCCCTGGGCACCGGCACCGGCGGCCCCGGGTACGAGTTCGATGACGAGATCGATCCCTCCCTGACCTTCGACCAGCCCTACAAGCTGGCCATGGCCAACGCCGGACTCCGCCGCGACCCCGCCACCGGACAGGCCCGCGGCACCAACGGATCCCAGTTCTTCATCACCACGGTCCCCACCCCCTGGCTGGACGGCCACCACACGATCTTCGGCCAGGTGGCCGATGAGGATTCCAGGCAGGTTGTCGACAAGCTTGATGCCCTGGCCACCGACTCCGGCGACCGCCCCCAGGAACCGGTCTTCATCAACGGCATCGAAGTGCTCTGAGCCGGCGGTCCGGGCATGGCTTCCAAGACGATACCAAGCAAGTACAAGCCCGGCACCCGCAGCTACACCATGTCCCGCATCAGGGGCAAGGAGACCTCCATCGAGCGCCAGGTCCGGTCCTACCTCTTCGCCCGCGGACTTCGTTTCCGCAAGAACGACAAGAGGTACCCGGGCCACCCCGATGTGGTCCTGCCCAAATGGAGGGCCATGGTCTTCGTCAACGGTTGCTTCTGGCACATGCATGAGGGCTGTGCCAAATTCTCCATTCCCAAGTCCAACGTCGAATTCTGGACCACCAAGCTGACAAGGAATCGTCAGCGTGACCTGGAGCAGGGTCGCAAACTGCGTGCCATGGGGTGGAGGGTCTTCACGGTCTGGGAGTGCCAGCTGGATGCCGCCCACAGCAAGAAGACCCTGAACGACCTGTATGAAGCCCTCACCGACCCCGGTCGAATCGGGGAGACCGACGAGGCGGACGATCCCAACAAAGGAGTCAAGGATGAGTAGATTGAACGGCAAACGTCAGGAAGCCGAGCAGAAGGGGATTCGCGTCAAAGTGGCCATTCTCGGGGCCGGGCGGATAGCCCACTCCCTGGCGAAGACCCTGGTCATGATGACCATGGACGAGCGGTACAGCCACCTGATAGCCCCCTATGCAGTGGCCGCCAGGAGCGGCGAGCGCGCCAGGGCCTTCGCGGCCCAGTACGGATTCGAGCGCTCCTACGGCTCGTATCAGGAGCTTCTGGAGGATTCCGATGTGGATCTGGTCTACATCGCCACCCCCCACAACCTGCATGCCGAACAGGCCATAGCCTGCATGAAGGCCGGCAAGAACGTGCTGGTCGAAAAGTCATTCACAGCCAACGCATCACAGGCCAGGCAGGTCCTGAAGACCTCACGGGAGACCGGGCTCCTCTGCACCGAGGCCATCTGGACCAGGTACATGCCCTCACGCTCGATCATCGACCAGGTCGTGGCCTCGGGAGACCTGGGTACCGTGCAGACGGTAACCGGAAACCTCGGCTATGTAACCACCGGCAAGGCCAGGATGACGGACCCCGCCCTGGCCGGCGGCGCCCTCCTGGATGTGGGTGTCTACCCGCTCAACTTCATCGACATGGTCATGGGGCCCAAGCCCATCGAGCGAATCAGCACGGATTGGGTCCGCAGTCCCGAGGGGGTCGACAGCCAGAATTCCATGACCCTGTTCTACCGGGATGGGTCCATGGGGGCCGCGACCAGTTCCATGGTCTCCGACAGCGACCGGTTCGGTTCCGTCTGGGGAAGCAGGGGGTACCTCATGTGCGGAAACATCAACAACGTGGAATCCCTGGACCTCTATAATTCCGACCACAGGCTGACACGCAGCTACCCCATCCCCGCCCAGCTGACCGGATATGAATATGAGGTGGCCAGCTCAGCGGAAGCCATCCTGGACGGAAAGACCGAGTGCCCGGAGATGCCCCACCAGGACACCCTGCGCATCATGGAGCTGATGGATTCCATTCGCCACCAGTGGGGACTTGTCTATCCCTTCGAGGCCTGACCAACCTCCGGGGCGGGGTCACTCACTTGATGCGGCGGCACTGCCCTCCCCCCTCAACCAGATAGGCCTTCCTGGCCAGACCGGTCATCAGGGCATCGAAACCGCTGCCGTTGCGGAAGAAATCAATCACGGTGCCCCTCCCCGACCATCTCAAGGAAGTGAACGGGGCTTGCCCGGGCCGAAGTCGAGGTGTCCGACCTCCAAGGTCCCCTGGTCAAGGGTGGATCCGATGCACCCGCCCACACCCAGGCGCCGGCAGGCCTCTCCAACAGGAAGGTCAAAACCTGCCGGCAGCACGACGTCGTCCTCCCGGGGCCGGTACCGATCCATGACCCTGTGCATGTTCCGATCCCAGAATTCCCCGACCAGCCCGTCCATATCAAAACCGGGTCCGGAGGTCAACCGGCGCATGGCCCGTCCAGTTCTTCCTGGGCCGTCCTTCCCGACCTGTACCTGAGCGCGAAATACATGGCGGTGGGCGCAGAACCCGGCCAGGCCGCCATACCGGTACAGGGTGAGGAAGCGGAAGTCGGGCAGGCTCTCACCATCGTGAAGGTCACGTCGGAATCCAGTACCCGCATACCGACGTTTCCGCTCCCGTCCGCAAAACGAAGCGAACCATATCGTGGAGTAATGACAGCAAAGAAACCAAGATCACCGATGCTGTCAAAAGACGGGAAATCGGCTCCCCCCATACGAATACCCGCCTTATCACACGAGGCCAAATGATTAGGCCGCTTTGCAATCAATTGAATATTGCAATTTTGGTTCCATGATATGTACTATGGTTCCTGGTTCTGCTTGTTCCCACATGAAACAAGGGGCATGCCCGGGCAGGTGCGGAACACGAAGGGGAGCATGAAATCTATGCCGGTTTGATGCTCGCATTGGCTAGGGAAAGGCAACGGAACGATGCTCAAGAAAAAGCAATACCATAACCTCAGCGGTTGCATTGCCGGCATTTACAGGCATTCCAAGAACGATATCAACAGGTATGTCATGGACAACGGCATCAGGGGGACGCAAAGCGACCTGATCATGTATCTCTATGACCACCCGGGACTGAGCCAACGGCAGATTGCCCGTGATCTTAGCGTGGACCCCAGCCTGCTCGCCCGGGACCTGAAGACTCTGACCGACCAGGGTCTGGTGAGCCGCGAACAGAATCCCGCCGACCGCAGAGTCAACATCATCGCCCTGACCCGTGAGGGAGCCGATATGGCCCGGGACAGGATCAAGGCCATCAACAACTGGTGGGTCGAACTCTTCGAGCAGAATCCCCAGATCGACCCACAGGGCTTCCACGATGAACTACGTTGCGTGTACAACCGGCTTCTGGCTACAGATGTCTGATATTTCCCTGGTCTGATCAATGGCTGTGCCCCGATTCCTTTCCGGGTCGGGGCACAGCCATACCCGTTGCACCGGTTGAGGAACATGATGGTCAGGTGCCTGGAGGGAAACGGCCCACGCATGAGCCGACCAGCATGGTGAAGAGCCGTGCCGCATGCAGATTCCGTTGCTTTCCTTTACCCCTCATGGGATTCGTCCGGTGAATCACCGGCTTGGTCCAGTATCCGTCTGATGGCCGCCAGGCGGGGCCCCAACTGGTGCTCGTATCCGCGATCGTTGGGGTGGTAATACCGCCGCCCGACCAGGCCGTCCGGCATGTACTGCTGGGGTGCCACGGCCCCCGGGGCATCATGGGCATACTGGTAACCCTCGTGGTTGCCCCACTGCTTCATCAGCTTGGTGGGAGCGTTGCGCAGGTGGAGGGGAACCGGACCTGTCCTGCCTGCATCCACATCGGCCAGGGCCTCATTGATGGCCATATAGCTGGCGTTGGATTTGGGGGCCGTGGCGACCGCTATGACAGCCTCAGCCAGAATGAGCCGGGCCTCGGGCATCCCCACCATGGCCACGGCCTGGGCCGCCGCCACCGTTACCTGCAGGACCTCCGGGGAGGCCATACCGACCTCCTCGGCCGAGGCGATCATGATCCTCCTGGCGATGAAGCGGGGGTCCTCCCCCGCCCTGATCATCCTGGCCAGGTAGTGCAGGGCCGCGTCAACATCCGACCCCCGCATGGATTTGATGAATGCCGAGGCCACGTCGTAGTGGTCATCGCCCTTCTTGTCGTATCTGACCGTCGCCACGTCCATGACCGAGGAGACCACGTCCGCGGTGATGACCGGGCGGCGGGCACTTTTGGCCCGGGTCTTGCCCTCGGTGACGGCACCAGCCGCCGCCTCCAGGATGGTCAGGGACCGGCGCGCGTCCCCTCCGGCGAAGCGGACGATCTGGTCCAAGGCCGCAGGATCAAGTCGAACCTGATCCTTGAGTCCCCGCTCGTCCTTCAGGGCCCGTTCAATCAGGGTCCTGATGTCCTCCTCATCCAGGGCCTCCAACTTCACCACCACGGATCGGGAAAGCAGGGGGGAGATGACCGAAAAACTGGGGTTCTCGGTCGTGGCGGCGATCAGGGTCACGTCACGGTTCTCCACACTGGGCAGGAGGGCATCCTGCTGGGACTTGGAGAACCGGTGGACCTCGTCGATGAAGAGAACCGTCTCCTGACCCCGGCTTACCAGGCGGTCCCGGGCCTGGGCGATGACGTCGCGCACCTCACGGACCCCGGAGGTGACGGCTGAGAGCTCCTCGAAATGCCGACCTGACTGACCGGCGACGATGTAGGCCAGGGTGGTCTTGCCTACACCGGGAGGCCCGAAGAGGATGATCGAGCTTGGGGCGGTCAGCCTGTTGACCGGATCCGCCTGGGCCAGTCGTTCCAGGGGCGTGCCCGGGGCGATGACCTTGTCCTGCCCGACCACCTGGTCAAGCTTGGTGGGGCGCATCCTGACGGCCAGGGGCAGGGTATGGTCCTGTGGCGGATCCGCCACCTGGAACAGATCATCTACCATGAAAGTCCTCCTTGTACACTGACCGCATCCAAGCACCGATACTGCCCTCCAGCATAGGACGGGCCGCAGGCAGACCGACGAGAACCGGGGACGGTATGGACGAACAACAAGACTCATCGCCTTACGCGAATTCAACGGTTCGTAACCATCGGCGAGTACAGTATTGTTCGACTTCACAGGCGGGACCAATGCCTTGATGCGACTTGTGTCGTGCCCGGACCCCTATACCGGGTGGACCATGCTGTGAGACACGTCTTGAAACGCACGGTTTCGTATCCATGCCCCCGATGGGGCAAGAACAGACAGGAAGGGATGCACGTGATGCCTCTGAGGAAAGTTCTAGGCGGGACCCAGAGCCTGTCCAGGTGGGTTGCGGCCCTTCTGGCCCTGCTCCTGGGCATGGCCGCCCTGGCGGGGACCGTGGTGACCACCGGGGCGCCGGCTCAGGCCTCCACCATCTCCCGAGCGGTTAAGGGAAAGACCTTCAGAATCGCCACAGATACCACCTTTGCCCCCTTCGAGTTCCGCGACACGACAGGCGAACTGGTCGGCATCGATATGGATCTGATCCAGCAGATCGCCAAGACCGAAGGATTCAAGGTTGAAATCCAGTCCCTGGGCTTCAATGCCGCCCTCCAGGCCCTGACCTCCAAGCAGGCCGATGCCGTCATAGCCGGTATGACCATCACCGAGGACCGCAAGCAGGTCTATGACTTCACGGACCCATATTTCGATTCCGGGGTCCAGATGGCCATCGCCAAGGACAATGAAGAGATCAAGGGGTACAAGGATCTCAAGGGCGCAATCGTCGCCGTCAAGACGGGCAGCGAGGGCGAGGCCTTCGCCAAGAGGAACGCGTCCAAGTACGGGTACACGGTCAAGGCCGTCGACCAGTCCTCGACCATGTACGAGATGGTCAAGTCCGGCAACGCCCAGGCTGTCATCGACGACTACCCCGTCCTGGCCTATGGCATCACCCAGGGCAACGGGCTCAAGACCGTCACCGCGAAGGTCAGGGGCGGTTCCTACGGGGTGGCCGTCAACAAGGGGCAGAACCAGGACTTCGTGGCTGCCTTCAACGAGGGCCTGGCCAAGATGAAGACCGACGGCACTTACAACAAACTTCTCAAGAAGTACCTGGGCGGGCAGGGGACCACCGGAAAGGGGGCGGCGGCACACAAGCTCAGCTTCTTCGGTCTGGTCCGTCAATCCTTCCCCGCTCTGATGCTGGGTCTGAAGAACACCCTGCTGATTACGGCCATGGCCTTCGTCATTGCTCTCCTGATCGGCATCATCCTCGGCCTCTGGCGGGTCAGCCCCAACAGGATACTCTCCTGGGTCGCCAGGATCTACGTGGCCATCTTCCGAGGCACACCCGTCCTGGTCTGGGCTTTCTTCTTCTACCTGGGCGTTCCCCAGCTGATCGGCCATAAGATCAGCATCTGGCTGGCCGGTGCCCTGACCCTCTCCCTGAACTCCGGAGCCTACCTGGTCGAAATCGTCCGGGGGGCCATCCAATCGGTCGACACCGGGCAGATGGAGGGAGCACGGTCCCTGGGCCTCACCCGCCGGATGGCCCTGCGCAGGGTGATTCTCCCCCAGGCCGTCCGCATCGCGACTCCGTCCATCATCAACCAGCTGGTCATCATGCTCAAGGATTCCTCGCTCCTGCTGGCCATCGGCTTCGGCGAACTGCTCTACCAGGCCCAGCAGATCTATGCGGCCAACTTCCGCGTGACCGAAACCCTCTTCATGGTGGGTGTCATCTATTTCGTGGCCATCACCCTGCTGACATGGCTGGCCAATATTCTCGATAAAAGGATGAATCGATGAACCAGACACTGAACCGGACCAAGAGCGAACTCGAGGATTCCGCGATGGACACCAGCCGACTGACCCAGCGCATCCGTCAGACCCAGCAGAGCGACGAGCAGGGACAGACCGGGGTGGCCATCATGATCAAGGACCTACACAAACGCTACGGCGATACCGAGGTGCTCAAGGGCATCGATATGGAGGTCAAATCGGGTGAGGTCATTTCGATCATCGGCCCCTCGGGTGCCGGCAAATCCACCCTTCTGCGGTGCATCAACGCCCTGGAACGGCCGAGTTCCGGCTCGGTCACCGTCTACGGAATGGACCTTTCCGACCCGAAGACCAATATCGACAAGGTCCGTGAACATGTGGGCATGGTCTTCCAGCACTTCAACCTCTTCCCCAACATGAGCGTGGCCGAGAACATCATGCTGGCCCCGCGCATGCTCCACAAGACCCCCAAGGAGGATGCCTACCAGCAGGCCCTGGACCTTCTGGAGATCGTCGGACTCAAGGAGAAGGCGGACGTACGCCCCACCGACCTTTCGGGCGGTCAGCAACAGCGTGTTGCCATCGCCCGGGCCTTGGCCATGAATCCCGCCGTCATGCTCTTCGACGAGGCCACGTCGGCCCTGGACCCGGAGATGGTGGGCGACGTGCTGGAGGTCATTCGGTCCCTGGCCGAGGGCGGTATGACCATGATCCTGGTCACCCACGAGATGGGATTCGCCAGGGAGGTCTCCTCCCGGGTGATCTTCACGGACGCCGGAGTGATCGAGGAGGAAGGGACACCCGAACAGATCTTCGGCACCCCCCAAAGCCCCAGGCTCCGGTCCTTCCTCTCCAAGGTCCTCTAGGAGACGGATTCCCTGGCCCGAAAAGCACCGTGTGGAAACAAGTCTACTACAGACGCAGGGGTCCCTGTCTTCGGATTGCGTAACCGAAGACAGGGACCCTTGCGTCTGCCGGTTCAGATGTCCAGGATATCTTCGATGGGACCGACCTTGTAGGCGCTGAAGACCACCTGACCGCTGTCCTGGGTGGCATCCAGGTCGACGACACCGACAATCCCCCAGTCGTGGTCCCCCTCCATGTCGTCGAAGATCTGACGGACCTTCCAGGTATGGTCTTTCGACTCCCCCTTCTGGTCGATGCTGAAGTAGTCGGCGGACCGGGCCTGGGCATCGGTCCGTATCCCCTCGTGGTCCTCGTAGAGGTCATCCAGGGTATCCTGCCAGGCCCGTAGGCCATACCCCCAGTCGCCATCCAACTCGGCCAGGCGTTCGGGCCTGTCATAGGCCACCAGCTCCACCCGTTGGAACATGGCATTGCGGACCAGGACGATCAGCCCACGCCGGTCCCTGACCACCTGATCGGCCTGACTGGGCGGTGCGGCGTCCAGGCCGGTCCTCTCCCCTGAATCCGTAACACCTGCGGCCTCCCACTCGTCGACCAGGCTGGAATCGACCGAGCGGACAATCAACCCGAGCCAGGAGACGATGTCGTCCAGGCGGTCGTCCAGGTACTCCTCGGGAACCGTCCTGTCCAAGGCCCGGTAGGCGTCCGAAAGATAGCGCAGGAGGGTCCCCTCCGACCGGGAGATGCCATAGCGTGATATGTACCCGTTGAAGTCCGAGGCCGTCTCGACCATGTCGCGCAGGACGGACTTGGGGTGGATCTCATAGTCATTGGCCCAAGGAACATCCTTCCGATAGTGGTCGAAGGCCTGGGTCAGCATCTCCTCCAAGGGCTTGGGGTAGGTCACCTCCTGGAGACGCTCCATCCTGTCCTCGTATTCCAGCCCCTCCTCCTTCATCTCCTGGATGGCCGCATCGCGGGCCCGGCGCTGCTGGGCCTTGAGGATCTGCCTGGGGTCCTCCAGGGTGGCCTCGACCAGGGAGATCAGGTCCATATCGTATGAGGGGTCCTCCGGATCCAGGAGCTCCAGGGCCGCCAGGAGGAAGGGCGAAAGCGGCTGGTCCAGGGCGAAATCCTCGGGCAGGTCGACAGTGGTGTAATAATTCAGCCCACCATCGGGGTTCCGCTCGGTCTCGATGACATCGGAGTCGGTCAGGGTCTGAAATATCTCATCGGCCCTGTCTTGGAGGTCCTCCTTCTGCTGGGGGGTCTGGCGGGAATCCTCGATCAGATCATCCACACGGGCCCGGGCGTCGCCACCCTGGTCCACCTCGTTCAGGACCATGGAATGGGTGATTTTCAAGTGGGGGGTCAGGGTCTCGGGACTGGCATGGATCAGCTTGTCGAAGGTCCCCTCACTCCACGTGACAAACCCTTCCTTGGGTTTCTTCTTCTTGATCCGCTTCAGCTTCCTGGGGTCATTGCCCGCCTTGGCCACGGCCCTGGCGTTCTCGATTTCGTATTCGGGGGCCTCTGCCACCACCAGGCCCTGGGTATCGAAGCCCATCCGACCCGCACGACCGGCGATCTGATGGAACTCCCTGGCCCGGAGCCTGCGCATCTTGAACCCGTCGAACTTGGTCAGCCCGGTCAGGAGGACCGTATGGATGGGAACATTGATACCCACCCCCAGGGTATCGGTACCACAAATGACCGGCAGGAGCCCCTCCTGGGCCAGCCGCTCGACCAGGCGACGATACCGGGGCAACATGCCGGCGTGATGAATGCCGACACCGGTCCGCAACAGTCTCTGCAGGATCTTGCCAAAGGCCGTGGTGAACCGGGTCCCAGCCATGGCCTCCTTGATCCGGTCACGTTGCTGCCGGTCCGAGACCCCGGTGGCCGACAGGGCCTGGGCCGTCTCCAGAGCGGCATCCTGGGAGAAGTGGACTATGTAGACCGGGGTGTCCTGTTCCTCCATCAGGGATTCGACCGTGGCGGGCAGGGGGGTTTCGACGTACTCATAGGACAGGGGTACGGGCCGCGGCGCATCGGAAACGATGTCCACATCCACTCCGGTCTTCCTCTCCAGATCCTCGGCGATCTGGCTCACATCGCCCAGGGTGGCGGACATGAGCAGGAACTGGGTGTCGGGAAGTGTCAGGAGGGGCACTTGCCAGGCCCAGCCCCGATCCGGGTCCCCGTAATAGTGGAATTCGTCCATGGCCACACAGCCGATATTTGCCTGCCGCCCCTCGCGCAGGGCCTGATTGGCCAGGATCTCAGCCGTGCAGCAGATGACCGGTGCATCCGTATTGATATGGGTGTCCCCGGTAACCATCCCCACCCGGTCACGCCCCAACACCTTGGCCAGGTCGAAGAATTTCTCCGATACCAGGGCCTTGATGGGGGCCGTGTAGTAGGAGCGCCTGCCGGTGCAGAGGGCGATGAAATGCATGGCCAGGGCCACCATGGACTTGCCCGACCCGGTCGGCGTGGACAGGATGACATGATTGCCCGACACCAGGGAGAGGACGGCATCCTCCTGGTGGGGCCAGGGGGTGATGCCACTCGACTCGACCCACTGGAAGAAGCGCCCATAGATGTCATCATCGGTCAGGTTGCGCGGCTCCCCCATGCCCGGGACCAGGTCGCCCAAGGAGACGGGTTCGGCACCCCCTCCGATCGTCGAGGTCTCCCCCGGTTCGGATGAGGCGGGTTGGGTGCTTGCTGACACAGACATGTCCTCCAGTCTATCCGCCGGCAACCACAAGAGAGGGCCTTTCATGGCCCCCCCCCCCCGACCTAGACCGGGAAACGACTGGTGCCGGGAACCTCACACAAACACGCCATCACTGGGTATTGATTGGGAACGAGGTACACGATATCGGGCTGCCGCATACAGAGGGCGCCCCCGCCAGGACAAGCCCGGTCATGACCGGCCTGCCGTATGCGGGGGCGCCGCGTTCGGGAACCTTCCTCAGGACTCCTTGTCCGGAGTGTCCGAAGAACCCTTGGAGTGGCCGTTCCCCTTCTTCTTCCCCTTGCCGCCCTTGACCTTATGCGGGGGGGAAGGCTTGAGGAATTCAGGGATATCCAGGCTCTTCGGGTCGACCAGCGTATCCGGCTGTGTCCTGTCATACCCCTGGATGTACCTGGTCTTCTTCCAATGCTTGATGGAGGCGTTGGAGCCGCGGTGGTGGGCGTGGTACTGCCTGGGGGCGCCACCGTACTTGTCCTCGTCAACCTCCTTGGCCACGGCGATCTGGTTGACATTCGACGGATCCATGATGGCCAGGGGGGCCACAGGCTCCACGAAGTCGGCCGGGGCCGCCGTCCGCTCCTGCATCTTCTTGGGCAGCCACCTGGCGAAGTGCGAGAGAAGGAAGCAAACGAGGAAGTAGATCACGGCCGCTACGACCAGGGTCTGGAGAATGTTGAAATACATGGATCCCAGGCGCCGTGACTCCTGGAGGAGGTCGGTATACATGATGATGGAGCCCAGGGCCGTATCCTTGAGGACCACGACCAGCTGGGTCACGGCCGCCGGCAGCATGGCGTAGACCGCCTGGGGCACCTCAATCTGCATCAGGGACTGGGTCCTGGTCAGTCCAAGGGCCAGGGAGGCCTCACGCTGTCCATTGGGGAGATTGCCCACACCAGAGCGGATCAGCTCGGCCACGACCGAACCGTTGTACAGGATCAGTCCCAGGACCACGGCCCAGTAGGAGGCCTCGCTGACACCCGAGAAGGCGAACCAGCGCCAGAAGAAGATCATCAGCATCAGCACGGGCACGGCCCTGCAGAATTCGACGATCACCCCGGAAACCGTCCGGAGGATGAGATTTGGCAGGAGACGCCCGATGCCGAAGATGAAACCGAAGAGGACGGACCCGATCACCGCCAGCACCGAGGCCTTGATGGTCAGCCACAGGCCCGGCAGGTAAAAGTCCGACCAGGCCTCGTAATCCAGGGCGGGCTTCCAGAGCTCCCAACTGAGCTGGTTCTCCCCATCCGGCGGATTGTGCAGGCGCATCAGGATCATGAGGATGACCAGGGCGAAGATCACCGCCGCAATCAGGTTGGCGATGCGGATGGTGCGACGACCCTTGGGACCGGGCTGGTCGAAGAGGAGCGAACTTTCGTTTGTCTGTGCCATCCGGGTCACCTCCTCACAGCGAGCTTGTTGGACAGGAAGGTGGTCAGGGCCCCGATGGGCAGAACCAGGATCACATACCCCAGGGCGAAGATCAGGAAGATGGCCACGATGGAATTGGCATGGTACTCGATCATCTCGCTCATCAGGGAGGAGCTCTCAGTGGCCACCGAGGCGGCCGCGGCCACCGTCGAATTCTTCAGGAGGGCGATGAAGGTGTTGCCCAGGGGGGCCACCGATCCGCGGAAGGCCTGGGGCAGGATGATTTCGGAGGCCGACTGGATGAAGCTCAGCCCCAGGGCCCTGGCGGCCTCGGCCTGACCCAGGGGAACCGTGTTGATGCCCGAACGCAAGGACTCACAGACGAAGGCCGCCGTGTAGAGGGAAAGCCCCACAACGGCCAACCAGAAGAAGTTGACCGAGAAGACGGTCGAGAAGCTCAACTTGAGCTGGGCGAAGACCCCCAGAACCATGAAGACCATGATGATGGTCAGAGGCATGTTCTGGAAGAATTCCACATATGTCCTGCCGAAGACCCTCATGGAGGAGATCGGAGAGATGCGCATGACAACCAGAATGACACCCAGAATCAGCGAGAAGAGGGCGGACCAGAGGGTCAGCTGGATGTTGACCCAGAAAGCGCCCGGGATATTGTACTCGGAGAACAGTTGGAGCACGGAACCCATGATCACTCCCCTTCCTGAGGCTTGGGCGGATTGTACCGGGGATCTGGTCTGTAGTGGGTTCCCCTGGTGTTGTTGTCCAGGGCGCGCTGCCAGGAGCCGTTGGCCTCCATATCGGCCAGGGCCGCGTTGATCTTCTTTGCCAGGGCCTTGTCGCCCTTCTTGATGCCCACCCCATAGCGTTCCTGGGTGAAGGGCTTGCCGACCAGTCTGAGACGCCCACGGGAGGCGGAGGCCAGACCGGCCAGGATGATGTCGTCGGTGGTCACGGCATCGACGATCCCCGAGAAAAGGGCCGTGGCGCATTCGGCATACCCCGGCTGCTCCATGAGCTGGACCTCGCTGGCGAACTTCTGCTTGACGGTGACGGCCGAAGTGGAACCGGTCACCGAGCAGAGGCGTTTCCCGTTCAGGTCCTCCGGTCCGTTGATCTGGTGATCATCGGTCCTGACCATCAGGTCCTGGCCGGCCACGATGTATGGTCCGGCGAAGCTGACGGCCTTCTTGCGTTCATCGGTGATCGAGTAGGTGGCCACAATCATGTCCACATCGCCGTTCTGGAGCATGGCCTCACGCTGTTTGGATGGGGCCTCCTTCCAGATGATGTCATCCTCCGAGTACCCCAGCTTGTTGGCCACGTAGGTGGCCACATCCACATCAAAGCCCACGTAGGTGCCGGACTTCTTGAATCCCAGACCGGGCTGGTCGAACTTGATCCCTATACGAATCTTTCCGGCCTCCTTGTCTGACCCGCAGGCCGTCAGGGAGAAGAGACAGGCCAGGGCGCACAGGAAGGCCGTCAGGTTGCGGAAGAACCGCCTGGCATGAATCCCCGTTCCTTGCATTGTGTCTTTCATTCAACGTTCTTTCTATGACTGTTCAAAGTCTTGCCGCCACCAGAATCAATGGGTCAGAATCTTGGAGAGGAAGTCCTGGGCACGTTTGGTC
Source organism: uncultured Bifidobacterium sp. (assembly GCF_945269915.1). GTDB lineage: Bacteria > Actinomycetota > Actinomycetes > Actinomycetales > Bifidobacteriaceae > Bombiscardovia > Bombiscardovia indica. The sequence continues at coordinate 53,034 of NZ_CALYOY010000003.1, forward strand.
TTGGCATGGTCGAAGAACCCATCCGGGGTGTCCTCCTCCAGGATGCGCCCATCGGCCATGAACACGATCCTGTTGGCGGCCCTGCGGGCAAAGCCCATCTCGTGTGTGACGCAGATCATGGTCATACCTTCCTGGGCCAACTGGATCATGACATCCAGGACCTCGTTGACCATCTCAGGATCCAGGGCCGAGGTCGGCTCGTCGAAGAGCATGATCTTGGGCTTCATGGCCAGGGCGCGGGCGATGGCCACACGCTGCTGTTGACCGCCTGAGAGCTGGGAGGGCATCTTGGAGGCCTGCGACTCCACACCCACCCTGGCCAGGAGATCCATGGCCAGGTCCTCGGCATCCTTCTTGTCCATGTGGCGCACCTTGATCGGAGCCAGGGTCATGTTCTCCAGTATGGTCTTGTTGGCGAAGAGGTTGAAGGACTGGAAGACCATGCCCACCTCGGCCCTCAGGTTGGCCAGGTCCCGGCCTTCCTGGGGCAGGGGCTCACCATCGATCCTGATGACGCCGGAGTCTATGGATTCCAGCCTGTTGATGGTCCGACACATGGTCGACTTCCCGGAGCCGGAAGGCCCGACCACCACCAGGACCTCCCCCATGTTGACCCGCAGGTTGATGTCCTTGAGGACATGGAGGGAGCCGAAGTGCTTTTCGACATGCGACAGTTCCACCAGGGGCCTGGTGGCTGTTGTTGCTGCTGAGGCGCCCCTATCAGTACGACTTGCGTCGATGGGCGTGGTTCTTGTCTCGGTTTCACTCATAGACGGCAGTGTACCCAAGGATTGTTAGCTGGCAGATAACGGAACGGATTCCAAATCCACGGGAGGTTCAGGGGTGCGCGAAAGCGCCGGAAAGTCGCCAAAATCTCCAGGGGGTCAGAGACGGGAGAAACTGTCTCACATAGTGGGCGCAACCAGGCACTGAAACCTGAAATCCTCCCCGCACATCGCATTGCATGGACTCCTCAGCGGCACACGAAAAGGCCGCCATGACCTGCCCATGGGACTCGAGAAGACCGACACAGAGCATAGCCGACCATCAGATCCGGGGACCGAGACCACCGTGGAACATCACAGACAAGAACGGGAGGACCGAACCTGGCGGTCCTCCCCTGCAAGGAATACGGCTATCAGTCGGCCTTGCCCACTTCATCAGGATCGTAGTCGACGCCGGTCTCCGCACGCTGATCATCGGAGATCGGAGCCGGGGCACCGGTCATCGGATCCTGACCGCCACCTGACTTGGGGAAGGCGATGACATCGCGGATGGAATCGACGCCCGCCAGGATCTGAGCGGTCCGGTCCCATCCGAAGGCGATGCCGGCGTGGGGAGGTGCTCCATACTTGAAGGCCTCCAGTAGGAACCCGAACTTCTCCTGGGCTTCTTCCTGCCCGATGCCCAGCACCTTCAGAACCCTGTCCTGGATGTCGTCCCGGTGGATACGGACGGAACCACCGCCGATCTCCTCGCCGTTGCAGACGATGTCATAGGAATCGCTCATGGCATGCTCAGGGTCCTGGTCGAAGGTGTCAATCCAGTCGGCGGAGGGCATGGTGAAGGGGTGGTGCATGGATGTCCACTTGGAGTGGCCAACGGCCACATCGTCGTCCTCCGGGTCATCGGTGGGCTTGAAGAGCGGGAAGTCCACGACCCATGCCAGGGCGAACTCATCAGGCTTGAGGAGACCCTGGCGGCGGGCGATCTCCACCCTGGCCGCACCCAGAAGGGTCTGCGAGACCTCACGCCGCCCGGCGGCGAAGAAGACGGCATCCCCGTCTTCGGCATGAACGGCCGCCTTGAGACCCTCACGCTCCCGGTCGGAGAGGTTCTTGGCCACGGGGCCCTTGAGGACACCATCCGTGGAGAACTGAACGTATGCCAGACCCTTGGCCCCACGCTGCCGGGCCCATTCCTGCCAGGCGTCGAACTGCCTGCGTGGCAGGTCCGCGGCCCCCTTGTAGACCACGGCACCCACGTAGGGGGCCTGGAAAACCCTGAAGGGGGTGTCCTTGAAGTAGTCGGTCAGTTCCACGATCTGGTTGCCGAAACGGAGATCGGGCTTGTCGGAACCGTACTTATCCATGGCGTCATGCCATGAGATGCGCTGGATGGGGAGCCTGACCTCGAACCCGGCGGCCTTCCAGACGGCGGCGATGACCTGTTCGGCCATGGCCATGACGTCCTCCTGGGAGGCGAAGCTCATCTCGATGTCCAGCTGGGTGAACTCGGGCTGGCGGTCGGCGCGGAAGTCCTCGTCACGGTAGCAACGGGCGATCTGATAGTAGCGCTCGAACCCACCGACCATAAGCAGCTGCTTGAGGAGCTGGGGCGACTGGGGCAGGGCGTACCAGGAGCCGGGCACCAGGCGGGCCGGAACCAGGAAGTCACGGGCGCCCTCAGGGGTGGACTTGATCAGGGTGGGTGTCTCGATCTCGCAGAAGTCCATGTCGTCCAGGGCTGCTCGTGCGGCCTTGTTCATCTTGGCCCGGAGACGGATCGCGTGCTGCATGGAGGGCCTGCGCAGGTCCAGGTACCGGTATTTGAGACGGACATCCTCGCCGGGCAGCCTGTTCTCCGACTCGTTCTCCAGGGCTGTGGAGACCTGGAAGGGCAGGGCGTCGGACCTGGAGAGGACCGTGATGGCATCGGCGACGATCTCGACGTGGCCTGTGGAGAGGTGCTCGTTGTCATTGCCCTCGGGCCTGGCCCTGACCTTCCCCCTGACCTGAATGACGAACTCACTACGCAGGGGGCGGGCAACCTCCTCGTCGTAGATGACGATCTGAACCAGACCGGAACGATCCCTCAGATCGATGAAGGCCACGCCGCCGTGATCGCGACGACGATCCACCCAACCGGCGACCGTGACCTCCTCGCCGATCCTGGCCTCGGTGACCTCCGTGGCGTAGCTGGTTCTGTAAGCCGAATGGCCCATGCTTCCTCGTTCCTCCATAGTGCTCGCCTGGCCCTGTGTCAGGCCTTGAATTCCACTGTCTGCCGGGCGTATACGCTATCGGGCGTCCACGACACCGGGTCGGCGGGGACCTGATCCCCGGTGACGATGTTCTTGACCTGGTCCCCTTCCTCCTGATCCTCCTGGGCGGGGAACCAGACATAGGGAATGCCGAGGTGGTCGGCATAACGAATCTGCTTGCCGATCTTCGCGGCGGTGGGTGCAACATCGGTCGCAATCCCCCGTGCCCGCAGACCCTGGGCGATGTGGTTGCTGACGGGCCGTTCCTCCTCGTTCCAGACGGCCACCATGACCGTGGCGGGGGAAACGCGCGAAGCCTGGGCGCCCTGGGCCAGCAGGTAGGAGAGCAGACGGGAGAGCCCTATGGACAGGCCCACTCCCGGGTAGGTCCGATTGCCTTGGGAGGCCAGGTTGTCGTAACGGCCGCCCGAGCAGATGGAACCCAGCGATTCCGCCCCCTCCAGGAAGGTCTCGTAGACGGACCCGGTGTAGTAGTCCAGTCCGCGGGCGATCTTCAGGTCTGCAATGACCGAACCAGGCCGGATCCGATCCGCCTCGTCGATGATCATGGCCAGGGTCCCCAGTCCCTCCATGGCCAGGCTGTAGGCATCGGAAGCCATGTCGATCCCGACCCTGTCGGCCAGGGCCTCGAAGCGCTCACGCAGCTGGGTGCCATTTTGGGCCGTCAGTTCGGCCAGGTCAAGGCAGGCACGGGCCTGGTCCTGGCTGGCGCCGCACTCGGAGACCAGGAGTTTGGCCACATCGTCGGCCCCGATCTTGTCCAGCTTGTCAATCTCACGGAGGACACCCTCGATGTCGGTAAGTCCTATCCCCCGGTAGAACCCCTCGGAGAGCTTGCGGTTGTTGGCGTGGACGGTGGGCTTGGGGAGCCCCAGGGCCCGTAGCCCCTCCAGGGCGCTGAGCATGACCAGGGGCACCTCGACCTCATAGTGGTCCGGCAGGTCACCGTTGCCCACCACATCCACATCGGCCTGGACGAACTCGCGGAACCGACCCTCCTGGGGCCGTTCCCCCCTCCAGACCTTCTGAATCTGCCAGCGCTTGAAGGGGAAGGTGAGCTGACCGCTGTTCTCGACCACGTACCGGCTCAGAGGCACGGTCAGGTCGAAATGAAGACCGAGACGGTTCTCGACGGGCACGTCCTTCTCCTGGCCAAGATCCTGCAGGCGGGAAAGGAGATAGATCTCCTTGCTGGTCTCCCCCTTCTTGAGCAGGCTGGAGCCCTGTTCGACGGCCCGGGTCTCTATGCCGATGTAGCCATTGAGCTCAAAAACCCTGCGAAGGGTATCGATGGCCCGCTGCTCAACCACCCGCTGGGAGGGCAGCCATTCCGGAAATCCTGATAATGATGCGCCTTTTGCCATAAGAACCTATAATAGAAGAGGTCAAGGAAAATGGCATCGCCGTATTCTGCGATCTCTCCAACACACAAGCTTAAGGAGCTGGCCATGGCCGACGAGACTGCCACCACACCCGAGAACACCCAGACGCCTGAGGAGGAGCAGCGCACGGATCAGACGGCAGAGGAGAACACTGCCGCCGAGACCCCCCAGGCCGGCGCCGAACCCATTGCCACAGCCGAGAGCCCTGAAGAGACCCCGGCACCAGCACAGACGGCCCCGGTTCCCGCAGAGCCCAGGTCTGAACCTGCTCCGGCAGCACCGACACCCTCTCCTGTGCCGCCTGCACCTGTCGGGAATCCGGAAGCAACATCTGCTCCCGCACCCGTCCCGGCACCGGCCAAGCCACGGGGCCCAGCTCCCACCCCTGCCGCCTTCGCCAAGAAGACCCCCCATGTGGCTCCGGCACCCAGCGCCCCCACCTACTCCGAAGCGGAAATCAAGGAGGCCGAGACCTTTGGCCGCGTGGACGACCGGGGCAACGTCTTCGTCAAGGAAGGCGAGACGGAGCGCCAGGTAGGCCAATTCCCCCATGCCACCAAGGACGAGGCCCTGAACCTCTACGCACGCCGCTTCCTGGACATCAAGGAGAAGTTGGATCTCTTCGCCGCCCGGCTGAAAACCACAAAGGTCAAGCCCCGCGAGATTGACGAGTCGATCAGGAGCCTGGGCGAGGAGGTCAAGGAACCCGATGTCGTCGGCAACATCGCCTCCCTCCGCACCCGACTGGAGGATCTGACCAGGCAGGGTCAGGTCAAGAAGGAGGAACTGGCCGAGGCCCGCAAGGCGGCCATGGCCAAGGCCATCGAGGAACGCACCGCCATCGTCGAAAAAGCCGAGGAACTGGCCAATTCCCTGGATGAGTCGACCAACTGGCGTTCCACCGCCGACAAGTTCCGCTCCCTCTTCGAGGAGTGGCAGAACCACCAGCGCACAACCATCCGTATCGACAAGACCGACGCCGACGCCCTCTGGAAGCGCTTCTCCTCCGCCCGGACCACCTTCAACCAGGCCAGGCGCAAGTGGGCCCAGCAGCGTGACTCCCAGCGCGCCGATGCCAAGCGCATCAAAGAGGAGATCATCGCCCAGGCCGACAAGATCAAGGATTCGACCGACTGGGGCACCACCTCCCACGAGTTCAATGAGCTCATGGACCGGTGGAAGCAGGCCGGACGGGCGGGCCGTCAGGATGATGACCAGCTCTGGGCACGCTTTCGCCAGGCGGCCGATGTCTTCTTCGATGCCAGGCAGGCCGACCGCGACAAGACCTCCGTGGACGAGAAGGACAACCTGGCCAAGAAGGAGGCCCTTCTGACCAAGGCCGAGGCCCTCCTCCCGGTCAAGGATGTCAAGGCAGCCAAGCAGGCCCGTCAGGCCCTGGCTTCCATTCAGGAGGAATGGGACCAGATCGGGTACGTCCCACGCTATGACGTCCGCCGTATTGAAGGGCGCATGGATGCGGTCGACCGGGAGATCAAGTCCGTGGAAGATGCCGCCTGGAACCAGTCCGACCCCGAGGCCGACGCCCGCGTGTCCAGCTTCGAGGAGCAGCTCACGGCCCAACTGGATGAGCTCAACCAGCAGATCGCCGCGGAGACCGACCCTGACAAGAAGCGTCAACTGGAGACGGAGAAGGCCACCAAGGAGCAGTGGCTGAACGCCGTTAAGTAACCGGTACATTTTCCGTCCCGTATCCGGGGCAGAACCTGTAGGGTCCGCACCAACCAGGTGCGGACCCCTCGTTCATATCTTTATTCTTCCATGTCTTTATTCCCGCCCTGATACGGCAAGGGTCTAGATACTGCGCATGTGCGGAGTGGCCGAACCCTTGGCGCCGGTCAGGCGATAGGCGTCGAAGACCCCGTCAATCTTGCGTACCGCCGCCAGGAGGGTGTTAAGGTGCTGGGGATCGCCCATCTCGAAGACGAACTGGCTGACCGCCACCCGATCACGGCCGGTGGACTGGCTGCCCGAGAGGATGTTCACCCCGTGGTCCGAGAGGACCTGGGTGATGTCCGAGAGGAGATGGGGTCTGTCCAGGGCCTCGACCTGAATCTGGACCATGAAGGTGCCCTGCTTGCTGGTCCAGGAGACCTCGACGATGCGCTCGGGCTGGTTGCGCTTCAGGTCCAAGAGATTCTGGCAGTCGGCCCGATGGACCGAGACGCCCTGGTTCCGGGTGATGAACCCGACGATCCTGTCACCCGGTACCGGAGTGCAGCAGCGGGCCAGCTTGACCCAGACATCGTCCACACCCTTGACTGAAACTCCCTGGGAGGACTCCGACCGGGAGGCCTTGGTCACCTGGCGCAGGGGTATGGCCTCCTGCTCCACCTCGTCCTCGAGGTTGGACCGGCCGGCATCACGGACCAGACGTGAGATGACGTTCTGGGTGGAGACCTGCCCATCCCCTATGGCTGCATAGATCGCGTCCTCATTGGGGTAGTTCAGCTCGTCGGCGGCACCTACCATGGCTTCAGGTGTCAGGAGAGTGGCCACGGGCAGGTTGCGCTTGCGCATGGCCCTGATCAGGTCATCCCTGCCCTCTTCGATGGTCTCGGAGCGACGCTCCTTGCTGAACCACTGACGGATCTTGCTGCGCGCCCTGGGGCTCTTGGCGAAGCTGAGCCAGTCCCTGGACGGCCCATCGGTATCGGACTTGCTGGTCAGTATCTCTACCGTGTCGCCGTTCTGAAGCTTGGTATCCAAGGGGACCAGACGCCCATTGACCCTGGCGCCCATGGTTCGGTGCCCCACCTCGGTGTGGACCGAATAGGCGAAGTCGACCGGTGTGGACTCGGCCGGCAGTGAGACGATCTTCCCCTTGGGGGTGAAGACGTAGACCTCGGATGACCCAAGATCGTCCTTGAGGGAGCCCAGGAACTCGTCCGAGTCTGGGGTCTCACTGGTCCAGTCGGCCAGCTGCTGGATCCACTTGAGGTTATCCTCCTGGGAGAGCTCGCTGACCTCCTGCTTCTCACGCCTGACATCCGACTTGTCGGGCTGGGAGAGTTCCCGGCCCGCCGACCCGTTCTCCTTGTACTTCCAGTGGGCCGCGATGCCGAATTCGGCCCTGCGATGCATCTCCCAGGTCCGGATCTGGATTTCCACCGGCTTGCCCCCCGGCCCCACCACCGTCGTGTGGAGGGACTGGTACATGTTCGTCTTGGGCATGGCGATGTAATCCTTGAAGCGCCCGGGCACCGGGGACCAGCGGGCGTGGACGGCACCCAGGGCCGCATAGCAGTCGCGGATGGAATCGACGATGATCCTGACCCCGACCAGGTCGTAGATGTTGGCGAAATCATGCCCTCGGACAATCATCTTCTGATAGATGCTGAAGTAGTCCTTGGGTCGGCCAGTCACCTGGGCGTCGATGCCCTGGGAATCCAGGTCCTCATGGATCTCGTCCAGGATCTGCCGCAGATAGACCTCACGCTGCCCTGCACGCCTGGAAACCAGGACCACGATCTCGTCATAGATCTTCGGATAGAGGGTCTTGAAGCTGAGCTCTTCCAGCTCGGTCTTGATGGCGTTCATGCCCAGGCGGTTGGCCAGGGGGGCGTATACATCCAGGGTTTCGCGCGCCTTGCGCTGAGCCGAGGAGGCCTTGACATACCGCCAGGTCCGGGCATTGTGGACCCTGTCGGCCAGCTTGACCACCAGGACACGCACATCACGGCTCATGGCCACGATCATCTTGCGGATGGTCTCGGCCTGGGCCGAATCCCCATAGTCCATCTTCGATATCTTGGTGACCCCGTCGACCAGTCCGGCCACCGTATCGCCGAACTCCTCCCGGCACTCGTCCAGGGTGTAATCGGTGTCCTCGACCGTGTCGTGGAGCAGGCCCGCCGAGACCACCGTCGACCCCATGCCCAGGTCGGCCAGGATCTGCGCCACGGCCAGGGGGTGGATGATGTACGGCTCTCCCGATTTGCGCCTCTGCTCGGCGTGTTGCCTCACCGCGCGGTCATAGGCCTTCTGGAGGATGGAAAGGTCCTCGTCGGGATGATGCTCCCGACAGATCTGCCGTATGGGAACCAGGGGGTTGAGGGGGTTGTCGCTCACCTCGCACCCCAGGGCACGGGAGGACAGCTCAGACGGACCCTTGCCGCTCACGTCATTGCCGCAGACGCTGCCCTCCATAGCGACCATCAAGCCTCCAATGTCCGATAATGCACCAATCCTACACGCATCGGGCATGTCAAACCCCTACCGTGTCTGCCTTCGTGAATCAGACTCCCGTGGAACCGAAACCCCGTGAGGAACGGGCCGAACCGGGAAGGCATGCCGCGGGGATGAACCGTGCCTGGACGTACCGCTGGATGACCAGCTGGGCAATCCTGTCGCCCGGCTGGAAACGGACCGTCCGGTCGGAATCCAGGTTAATCAGGGGGACCTTGATTTCACCCCGGTACCCGGCATCGATGGTCCCCGGCGCATTGAGGACGGTGACACCCCGCTTGACGGCCAGTCCGGAGCGGGGATGCACCAGACCCACATACCCCGCCGGGAGGGCCAGGGCGATGCCTGTGGGCACCAAGGCACGCTGGAAGGGGGCCAGTTCCACGGCCTCCCTGGTCTTCAGGTCGGCACCGGCATCACCCTCCATGGCATAGACCAGGGGGACCGGGTCCCCCGTCGCTTCCCCGTCCGGTCCACCGACGGTCTTGACCAGGACCTCGATGGATTCAGGCTCGTTGTATGTCTCGTCGTAGGCCATCAGGCGGCGCACTCCTTGCAGACGGGTTGCCCGTCGGGAGTGGCGTAGGCCAGCTGGCTGCGGTGCTTGACCAGGAAGCAGCTGGAGCAGATGAACTCGTCACCCTGCATGGGGATGACGGTGACGGAGGAATCCTCGTTGCTCAGATCGGCCCCCGGAAGTTCGTAGTCCTCGGCAATGGCGTTCTCGTCATCATCCAGGTCCGCTCCGGCATCCTGATTGGTCTTGCCGAGCTCCTGCAGGGATTCCTCATCTTCGTCCTTATCGCGGGGGGAATCGTAATCCTGTGCCATCATTACCCTTTCATTATCATCCGGCCCTGTTCACCGGTGAAGCATATACGACATGTACTGCGCATAGGATACACGATTTCAAAAGCACGTAAAATACAAACCATAGGGCACAATGAAAGAAACCGTGACCACCGAGGAGATAGGGGCGTGCATGTCTGAGAATGGGATCAGGATGGCCCGCTTTGACCATGTGAGCGAGAAGGGCGATCTGGTCTTTGTATGTGACCATCGGCACTTCGCCGTACCAGTCGACGATGCGCTTGATCACGCCATTCTCGAGGCCAAGCAGGTCAAGGAGGAAGAGGAGGGGACACCCCGCCCGCAGGCAGCCGCACCCCTGCCGGTCTCGTCGATACAGGCCGCGATCAGGGCCGGGGCACGCCCCGCCAACGTAGCTCAACAATTCGCTGTCAACGAAGCCCTCGTTCGGCGTTTCGCGGCCCCGGTCGAAACAGAAAAGAAATATGCCATCGAGCAGTTCCTGACCATGCAGGCCCCCAAGGGGTCGGCAGGACACACCAACCAGGACCTGATCGCCAGGGTACTCCGGCAGGCGGGTGCAACCATGAAGAACCTGATCTGGGAGGCGACCCGACAGGGATATGAACCCTGGAAGATCAGCGGGGTCATCCAGATCGACAAGCGGATAGTCAATGCCCAGTGGGCCTGGAACATGCACGATAATACGGTGACCTGCCTGAACGATGCGGCCAGGACCCTCCTTGACCAGTCCAACCTGGCCGATCTGCTCGGGGACATGGCTTCCCCGGCCCCTCCAAAGCAGGCCGAACCGTGCCGGACCGACGAGCCGAAGCCCCTCCCAGCTCAACCCGAAACCACTGGAACCGGACAGGGTTCCTTCCAGGGGGAACAGACCAGGCCGGAGTACGACCCCGCCCCGATACGAACCTCCGTCGGCAGCACGCCCATGACCGCTGCCGAGGCGGTAAGCAACAGGCCCCGGTCATCGCAAACACCTGGGAGCAAGGATCCGAAGCCGGACGACGGCGACAGGCACTCCGCCCTGACCGCCTGGCTCTACGGAAAGCCGTCGGCCGAGAAACCGCAGCCCAAGGAGACCCGCCAGAATCTGGACGATGAGACCAGGCCCTCCTTTCACCGGTCCGCCGAGTCACAGGCAACGGAAACAACCGCTGATGGCAATCAGGCCAAACAGGCAATGCCGGTCCAGGAACCGGCCAGACAGGGGTTCGATATGGCCGCCTCCCGCGAGCAGGAAGCACAGACCCAGACCCTCCCCCGGCAGGACCCGAGCAACCGAAAATCCGAGCAGCCGATGAAACAGCCACAGCAGCGGACAAAGGGCGGCCAACGTAAGCATTCTGGGCGTTCCGCAGTTCCCAGTTGGGATGAAATCCTCTTCGGCGACTGATTCCGGCCAGGAGCGAACCTGGACGATGACCAGGCAGCTCAATCGAATCCGACCGGGGTTCAGACCAGGTCGATCAGGCAGGGAATCCGCGTCTCCAGAATCGTCGATGAACCGTGCACCCCGGGCAGGCGTGTGGCCGCGTCGATCTGAATCCTTGAATCGACCAGGGTCATCCGGTCATGAGCCAGGACCAGCAGGTCACCGATCATCGGTCTGACCCGGTCCTCGACCTGACCGAAGAGACCGGCTCCAATGGCCTTCTCCTTGGTCATGACCTGGGCCAGGTCACCCAGTCGGTTCCTCCAGCGCTCGGCTATGGCCCCGGGATCCGTGCCCTTCCGGGCGTAGAGCATGACAGCCCTGGGCTCCCCTCCCACCAGGTCCACCCCATCCTTCAGAACGGGTTCCCGGGCGATGTCGATTCTCTGGTGGGGGTCGGCCGCCACCATGCCGTGGTCGGCCACGATCAGGACCAGGGTTCCCTTGGGCAGGCTCCGATGCAGGAGGGCCAGGAGGGAATCGGCACCCTCCAGGGCGGCGATCCACTCAGGCGTATCCCAGCCCCGGTGATGCCCCACCTTGTCCACGTCACGAATGTAGAGGTAGGTCAGACCCGGCTCACGAGCGGCCCTGGCGGTGTCCATGACGCGCTGACGCGAATGATCGGCAGACCGGTAATCACTCCCCCGCAGTGCCGCCCGGGTCAGGGCGGAATCACGGAACCGGGGAAGGCCGCAGGAGGTCACCCTGACATCCTGGGCTGCCAGCTGCTCGAAGACCGTGGGCTGGCGCTGCAGGTCAAGGGGGTCGATGGCATCCCGGAATTGGATCATCTGGCTGATCAGGCCATTCTCGGGATTGAGCTGGGTGTAGCCGGTCATCCCGGTCAGCCCGGGGCAGGTGCCGGTACCGAAGACCCCCATGGCGGCGACCGTGGTCGAGGGCAGACAGGTGGTCAGAGGACGCTGGTTCAGGGGTTCGTTCAGAAGGGAGCGCAGGTAGGGCACATGCCCGGCCCGGGTGGCCAGGTTCCAGAAACCCAGTCCATCGACCAGGACCACAACCGCCGACCTGGCATCGGGCAGGCTCAGTGCTTCCTGGAGCTTCCTGGGCGAAGGGTGCATGGGGGTCGAAACCGGATGGCCTATGGCCGCGCTGACGGCAGGCAGAACCGAGGAGAGATGACGGGGACCCCCGACCTCCCCCTCGCCAATCTGATCCCCATAGTGGAGGGGCAGGGTGGGGTGCAGCAGTTCCTTCATCTCCGGTACATCCAGCCCCATATCCCCTATTCAATCACCCTTTGCCGATAAGAGGCCACCCGCCAGCCCTGTCGGATCCGTTTGGCGGTCCATCAAGTTATCATAGGGCGGAACGTCAGGAAGCAGGAGAGCAGACAGCATGGCAAGGCAACGCAGGAGCAAGGCTGCCGGGTACGACCCCCGGGAGGTCAAGGAGAACATCGTCGAAACCCCCCTGAACGAGGAGATGAGCAAGTCCTTCCTGGAGTATGCATACTCGGTCATCTATGCCAGGGCCCTGCCTGACGCCCGTGACGGTCTCAAGCCGGTGCAGCGCAGAATCATCTACCAGATGGGTCAGATGAACCTGAACCCCGACCGGCCCTACATGAAGTCCGCCCGTGCCGTGGGTGAGGTCATGGGCAAGCTCCACCCCCACGGGGACTCCTCCATCTACGAGGCCATGGTCCGCCTGGCCCAGCCCTTCGCCATGCGTCTGCCCCTGGTCGACGGACACGGCAACTTCGGCTCCCTGGATGACGGTCCGGCGGCCTCCCGATACACCGAGGCCCGCCTGGCCCCGGCCGCCCTGGGCATGAATGCCGACATCGACCAGGACACGGTCGACTTCTCCCCCAACTACGACAACAAACTGAAGGAGCCGGACGTCCTCCCCTCGGCCATCCCCAACCTCCTGGTCAACGGGGCCTCCGGCATCGCCGTGGGCATGGCCACCAACATGATCACCCACAACCTGGGCGAGGTGGTGGCCGCATCCAAGTACCTGATGGGCCACCCGGATGCCAGCCTGGACGACCTGATGCGCTACATTCCCGGTCCGGACCTCCCCGGCGGAGGCGTCATCGTCGGACGTGACGGGATTCGCCAGGCCTATGCCGAGGGCCGCGGGGCCTTCGTGACCCGCTCGGTGACCCATGTCGAGAACGTGACCGCCCGCAAGAAGGCCATCGTCGTCACCGAACTCCCCTTCATGGTCGGACCGGAGCGGGTCCTGGAACGCATCGGCGAAGGGGTCAAGAACCACAAGCTGGAGGGGATTTCCAGCGCCATTGACCTGACCGACCGCCACAACGGCACCCGGATCGTCATCGAGATCAAGACCGGGTTCGATCCGGGCAAGGTCCTGGGCAAGCTTTTCAAGTACACCCCCCTGGAGGACTCCTTCACCATCAACAACGTGGCCCTGGTGAACGGGCGTCCCCACACCATGGGACTCAAGGAGCTCCTGGAGGTCTGGGTCCAGCACCGGCGCACGGTCATCAGACGGCGCAGCGAGTTCCGCAGGGTCAAGGCCAAGGAACGTCTCCACCTGGTCGAGGGCATGCTTCTGGCCCTGGTTGACATCGACGAGGTCATCCAGGTCATCCGCAGCTCGGAGAACGCCGAGGAGGCCAGGACCCGACTGATGGCCGTCTTCGACCTGGATCAGATCCAGGCCCAGTACATCCTCGACCTCCGCCTGCGCCGCCTGACCAAGATGAGCCGGATCGAGCTGGAAAGCGAACGGGACGATCTGCGCCGTCAACTGGAAGAACTGGAGAATATCCTCGGTTCCGCCACGGCTCTGGACCGGGTGGTCATCGAGGAGATGGACAAGGCCGTTGACGAGTGGGGCGACCCCCGCCGGACCGTGATCCTGGACCAGGAGCCCTCCGGCGAACTGGCACCGGTCACCGCCCAGGAGGACGAGGAAAGCGCGCGGAGGCTGGCCAACGCCACCAGGGCCCTGGCGGTCGCCGGCCAACCCGGCAAGAGCGATGCCGGTGCAGGGGCCAGTCTTCAACTTGATGATCAGCCATGCACGGTCATGATGAGCGCCACTGGTCTCCTGGCCCGGAGCACACCCGGTGCCATGGAGGTCTGGCAGAGCAGGAGCAATGTCGACGGACGGGCGACCGATGACCAGATTCTGGCCATCTTCCCCACCACCACGCTCTCATCCTATGGTCTTGTCACCTCGGCCGGGCGTCTGGTCACCGCCCAGGTGGCAGACCTTCCACTCATACCGGCCACGGCCAACCTGAGCCTGACCGGAGGGGTCCACGGAAGCGAACTCCTGAGCGGGACCGAAAGCACCGATCCCCTTCCCGGGGAGGAGGCCGTGACGGTCATCGACCTGAAGGGCACCGCCCCCCTGGCCATAGGCACCAGGCAGGGCACCGTGAAGCGCTGGAACCGTGAGGCACCGACAACCATGGACTCTTGGCCTATCATCGACCTGAAGGAGGGAGACGAGGTGGTCTTCGCGGCACCTTCCGACGACAAGGACCGTCTGGTCTTCGTGTCCTCGGATGCCAGCCTCCTCACCTTCCAGGCCGACAAGGTACGCCCTCAGGGGCGCAACGCCGCAGGCATGGCCGGAATCAGGCTGGATGAGGGTTGCCGGGTCAGCACATTCGCCGTGGCGCCCGCCGGCAAACTGGCCTGGACCTACCAGGAGACCGAAGCTGGTCTGACCTCTCAGTCCGGTACGGTGATCCTGACCGTGGCCGGCGATTCGGAGGCACTGCCCGGAACCGAGAACGGCGCAGCCAAGGTGACCCCCCTGGAGATGTACCCGGTCAAGGGACGCGGAACGGGCGGGGTACGCTCCCAGCGCTTCCTGAAGGGGCAGGACACCCTCCTGACGGCCTGTGTGGGTCCCTGGCCGCTTCACGCCTCAACGGCCGCTGGTGCCCCCGTGGAGCTCCCTGATGTGGACATGCGCAGGGATGCCTCCGGTCAGGAGCTGGCCGCACCCATTGCCTACGTGGCCTGAGGCCGTCGGCATCCTGCAGCCATGAAACCGGCGTATTCCAGGCTCAGTAGAGTCGCATGCCGCCCGGACCTGCCGTGAAACCCGCCTGGCGCATGGCATCCGTATAAGGATTGCGCTGCCCCAGGGAAACGCCATTGACGTCCTTGAAGAGGGCTGTGTGAATCTGCGAGCGCCTCAGCCAGGCCGCCAACTGCCTGCAGGCCTCCCCTGCCTGAGAACGGTCAGCCCCCTCGAAGACCAGGATCCGATGCCCCTTGGGGGCTGCATACAGAACGGCCCTGCCACCAATCTGGACCAGGAGGTTTCCCGCCCGTCTGATGGGGCGCAGCGGCTCAAGGATGGCGTCAGCATCTGGAACCGGGGCCGGAGCAGGCCAATCCAGGGCCGCTCCGTACAGGTTGGCGGGATCGATTACATCCATGACGATGCCGGGCTGAACCTCTTCGGGCTGCCTGCTCCCACCACCCTGCCAGGGGCGTTCCCGCTCCTCCTCATACCGCCGCAGGTCCTCGATGGTCTCCCGGGAGGTGAACTGGGCACCGCCGAAGTCCTGGACCACCACGCCCCGAATCAATTGTCCGGCATCCTCCATCTGTTGGCAGACCTGATATATGGCGGAGAATCCGCCAGCGCTCTCCCTGGCCTCGGGGAGGACCGATGCCGCCAGTGCATACCGGTCGATCAGGAGCCGTGTGGACTGGACCAGGCGGGAGGCTTCGGCCCCCTGCTCGACCTCAGGCTTGCCGGGTTCCCGATTTGCCTGGTCTGACGAAACGGTCCCCTCGGCAGGCCTGACCAGGGTCCATAGTCCCTGATCCGCGGCCATGATGGAGGCCGGTTGAGGCATCGCAGGTGCCCGCCTACCCTGCCGACCAAGGCCTCGCAGGCGGGAGGGGGGCCGTCGGGATGTAGTCGGCTTCGCCTGGGAGAATCCCTGAAGGAGGACCCTGACGGGCGCCATGGAGATGTTGGTCACCCGTCCCTGTCCGACCAGCCGCCAGAGGGTTTCTGCCATGGTCTCGCGGTTCCGCCCTGATCCCGCTTCCGATTCACCGGAGCGACACAGGTTGACCAGGTCCTCGAAACGGTAGGCACCCCCGCCCTGCAAGGCGGCAACCATGGCATCTTCAGGACTACCACCATCCCCCGCCCTCTCGGCCCCCACTTCGTCCCCGTCCCCATGGAGCCCGGGCAGAGGAGGAACCAAGCAGTCGATGTCCTCGACCAGGAAGAAGGCAAGGGAACCCAGTGGCTCCCCACCGGTCTGACCACCCAGCCATACCACCTGGCCGGAGGCCAAAAGACCGTCGAGCAGGGAGGGATTGTAGTCACGGATACGACTGGGGAAGACCGCCGATTCCCAGAGTCCCACGGGAAGGTAGAGCCCCTCGAGTTGGGCGATCACCTCAAGCAGACCATCCTGACCTTGGTAGGGTTCGCGACCGACGGGTCCCAGCCCCTGGTACTCCAGAAGAAAGGCGCTGTAGGTCTCCTGCGTGACGGGTCGGGTGGCCTTACGGGCCTTGGCCAGGGACCGGGCACGCAGTATTCTGAACACCTCCGGGTGAAGCCAGCTGAGCCTATCCTGCCTGGATCCGCCGGCCCCGTCCTCACCCGCGGGTGAGGATCCCGAGCCCTGGTATTCCGGTAAGTCCCTGGATAAGGGCTGTTCCTGAGTAGAGGCCGCCTCCGGGGGCGGGGTCGTGTTGGGCCTTGGAAAATCACCGTGAAGGAGGAGCCCCCGTGATTCCAGTGATCCCAGCTCCCGACGGACCAGGGCCAGGCCCAGCCCCAAGTGCTCGGCCAGCACCTCGGTGCCGAAGGGACCGTGCGTGGCTGCATACTGGAGGACCAGATCATCAAACTGGTCACCGTCTCCGGCCGAGGTGCCGCCCCCGGCCATACCGGAGGGGTCCTGGTCTTCCGTCAAGGCACCCCGGTCCTGATCCTGTTCGAAGGCCCGCCTACCGAAAACCGCCAGGATGCGCTCCTGGTGGCCTGACCAGATCCATTGCTCCTTCCCGGCCATCCTGATCCGCTCAACCCGCTTATCTGCCGCCAGGGATGCCAACATGTCCTGGACCTCGTCGACATCACCGGAGGGACGCATCCTGAGCACGATCCGGTCAAGGCTGAGCGGTCCCAGGACCCTGAGGAGGTCGGCGAGTCCCTCTTCGCCCTTGGCTCCTCGATCCGGGGCCAGACGTTGCAGTTCGGACTCCACCTGGTCAACCACGTCCTGGTCCAGGAGGGCGGTCATGTTGACCCGGCCGATCATGGACTCCAGGACCTCCGGGTCCATGGAGAGGACGGCCGAGTCCCGCTCGGCACGGGGCATGTCGTACTGGTACATGAAGTTGGCCAGATACCCGAAGAGGAGGTTGGAGGCCATGGGCGAGGGGGACTCGGTCCGGGCCTGGACCATCCCTACCCGCCCCGATTCCAGGTCGGTCATGAGGTCGAGCAGGGCAGGCATGTCGTAGACATCCTGGAGGCACTCCCGCATGGTCTCGACCACCAGGGGAAAGCCCTGCTTCTTCAGGGCGGCATCCAGAAGCTGGGAGGCCTTGAGCCGCTGTTGCCAGAGGGGGACCCTCCTGCCGGGTTCGGTCCTGGGCATGTAGAGGGACCGGGCCGCGCACTGCCGGAAGCGGGTCTGGAAGAGGGCGGAACCGATCAGGTGGTCACGGACGGCCTCCTCGATCTGATCCGGCCTGAAGAGGAAGATCTCCTCATCGCTCATGTCCGCATCAGCCTGGGGAATCTGCACGAGGATCCCGTCATCGCCAGCCCAGACGGAACCGTCATACCCGCGCCTGCGGGACAGCCGAGCCGAGATGGCAAGAGCCCAGGGGTCGTGAACCCTCCTGCCGTAGGGCGAGTGCAGGATCAGCCGGATGTCCCCCTCCTCATTGGGGCACCGTTCCACAACCAGGGTCCGATCATCGGGGATCACCCCGGTGCTGGCCTCCTGCCTGGCCAGGAAAGCGGCCAGATTGTCGATCGAATTCCGATCCAGCCCATCGGAGGCCAGACGCTTGCGAACCGGCCCCACAAAGTCGGCCTGCCCAGGGACTGACCGTATGGCTGGTTCAAGGCCACGTCCCAGATCCCTGGCCAGGGCACCGACCCTGGCTCCGAATCCGGGATCCCGACCCAATCCGTCCCCGTGCCAGAAGGGCAAGCGGGCCGACCTGCCCGGCGCAGGAACCACAACCACCCGATCCCGGGTGATCTGCTGAATCAGCCAGGAGGTGGTGCCCAGGGTGATGACGTCTCCCTTACGGGACTCGTAAACCATCTCCTCGTCCAGCTCCCCCACCCGGCGGGGCTTGGAACCAGCCTCCTCCGGGGGCATGACAACGCTGTAGGTGCCGCGGTCGGGTATGGTGCCGCCTGAGGTCACAGCCAAGCGCTGGGCCCCGGGACGGGCCTTGATCCTGCCGGTCTGCCGGTCCCGGACGAGGATCGGCCGGAAGGCCGTGAACCCTTCGGAGGTGAACTCGCCGCTGAGCATAGCCAGAACCGACCGGTATACCCGCTCATCCAGGGTTGTGAAGGGGGCCGCACGACGGACCAGGGCGTACCAAGCATCCTGGTCCAGATCCTCCATGGACGCGGCGGCCACGGTCTGCTGGGCCAGAATGTCAAGGGGGTTGCAGGGGATGACGGTCGCCTCGATGTCCCCCTCCTCCATCCCCTCAGCGCTGGCCGTGCCCAGAAGGATCTGCTGGCGGGTCAGGGGAAAGAGCAGGGCATGGGAGACACCGCCCACCTGGTGGTCCGCCCTCCCAACACGTTGCAGGCCCGAGGCGATGGACAGGGGGGCATTGACCTGGATGACCAGATCGACCGACCCCATGTCGATGCCCAGTTCAAGGCTTGAGGTCGCCACCACGCAACGCAGCCGTCCTGCCTTGAGGTCCTGTTCCACCTGGTGGCGTCGCTCCTTGGAGACCGATCCGTGATGGGCCATGGCGATGGCCTGGGCGGGTTCCGCTCCCCCGGACCGCTCGGAGGTGGAGCCGGTAGCGGAGTCATAATGGGCCAGGCCCCTTGCCTCCGGCTGCTCTCCGGAACGGTCCTTGGCATACAGGTCGTTGAGCCGGGCGGTCAGACGCTCGGCCAGGCCGCGGGAATTGACGAAGACCAGGGTGGTCCTGTGGGCCAGGACCTGGTCCAGCACAGCCCGCTCCACGGACGGCCATATGGATCCTGCGGCCCTCTGAACGTCGGGATCATCATGCCCGGAAGCCCCACCCGCGGCCAGGTCTTCCATATCGGCCAGCGGTTCGACCAGGTTCAATTCCATGGCGGCGGGAGTCTTGGGCTCGATAAGGGTGACAGGTCTGGCACCGCCCAGGAAGCGGGCAACCTCACTGGGTGGCTTGACCGTGGCCGACAGGCCGATGCGCTGGACAGGTTTCCCCACCAAGGCATCGAGACGCTCCAGACTCAGGGCCAGGTGGGCACCCCGCTTGTTGCCGGCCAGGGCATGGATCTCATCGACGATGACCGTATGCACCCCGGCCAGGGTCCTGCCGACCTTGGAGGTCAGCATCAGGTAGAGGGATTCTGGGGTGGTGACCAGGATATCCGGTGGATGGACGGCCAGGGCCCGGCGTTCGCGGGAATCCGAGTCACCCGATCGGACCCCGACCCTGACACGGGGAGTCTGACCGGCTCCGGACCCGTACTCCCTGGCGATGCCGGCCAGGGGGGCCTGGAGGTTCTTGGCCACATCCGACCCCAGTGCCTTCATCGGCGATATGTAGAGGATACTGACGCTCTTGGCCCCGGACAGCCCCTGCCCGGTACCGGCCTCCCCATTGCTTTTTGCGGACATGAGGGAGTCGATGGCCCAGAGAAAGGCCGACAGGGTCTTGCCGGACCCGGTGGGCGAGATGACCAGGACATCCCGACCCGAGCGAATGGCAGGCCATGCCTGGACCTGGGTGGGTGTGGGGCCATCGGCAAAGGCCGACCTGAACCAGGCCACCGTCTGCGGGGAGAACCCTTCCAGTCCATCCGACATGACCATCACTCCTCCCACTTCCGGCGGGTGGTGTTTGAAGCTCCGGGAGGGAGCAAAAGACTCGACACCGTTTGCACCGTGACCGCCACGCCGGACTCAGGGCCAATCAGGTATCGATCTTGCTTCGATCGAAATCATCGGCATTGTCCACTATGAACTGCTTGCGGGGCGGCACATCGTCACCCATGAGCAGGGGGAATATCCCGGCTGCCCGTTCGGCGTCCTCCATACGGATCCGACGCAGCATTCTGGTCCTGGGGTCCATGGTGGTATCGGCCAGCTGGTCGGCGTCCATCTCGCCCAGACCCTTGTAACGCTGGACATCGGGGTTGTAGTCGATGTGCTGCTTGCGCAGGTCGGCCAGCTTCCCCTCCAGCTCATCGTCCGAATAGGTGTAGATGAACTCACCCTTGTGCTTGCCCGCCAGGGCGATCCTATGGAGGGGCGGCACGGCCGCATAGACATGGCCATATTCGATCAGGGGGCGCATATAGCGGTAGAAGAGGGTCAGGAGGAGGATGCGGATGTGGGCCCCGTCCACGTCGGCATCGGTCATCATGATGACCTTGTTGTACCTGGACTGATTGATGTCGAAACCGGCGCCGGATCCGGCACCGACCACCTGGATGATGGAGGCGCATTCCTTGTTGGTCAGCATCTGGGAGAGCGAGGCCTTCTGGACGTTGAGGATCTTCCCCCTGATGGGCAGAAGGGCCTGGAACATCGAATTCCTGGCCGCCTTGGCCGTACCCAGGGCGGAGTCCCCCTCCACGATGAAGAGCTCGGCGATGTCATCATTGCCCGGCATGGAGTCGGAGAGCTTGGAGGGCATGGAGGCGGATTCCAGTGCGTTCTTGCGCCGGGTGACCTCCTTGGTCTTCCTGGCCTGGATGCGGGCGTGCATCTCACCGACGATCTTCTCCAGGACCCTGCCCGACTGCTCCTTGAAGCCCCGCCTGGCCCCGGTGATCATCTGACCGAACTGGTCATCGGTCATCCTGGTCACCAGGGGCTTGACCTGGGCAGTTCCCAGGACGTCCTTGGTCTGCCCCTGGAACTGGGGCTCGGCGATGCGGACCGTCACCACGGCCACCAGGCCTGCCAGGACATCGTCACGCTCGATCTTGCTGTGGGAATCCTTCAGGTTGACCTTGAGCCTGCGCGCATTGGCCTCGACGGCCTTGCGAACCTGGCGGGTCATGGCGTTCATGAATCCGTCCACGTGCATGCCGCCGCCGGGCGTGGCCACCACATTGACGAAGCTGCGGATGACCGAATCGTAGTCGTTGACCCAGCGCAGGGCTATATCCACCCCGCAGGTCCGTTCCACCTGCTCGGCATGGAGTTCCCCGTCAGGACCGACCTTCTGGGTCTCCTCCTGGTAGGTGGCCTCGCCGGTGATGTGCCAGACATCGCTGACGGGCTCCCCCTTGGAAAGGAAGTCGACAAAATCCTTGACACCGCCGGTGTGGAGGAACTCCTCGACACGACGGTGCCTGACCCCCTCGACCGGTTCCAGCATGGCCTGATCGGCCTGCTCGGTCGGGCCGGGGGCCACGTACCCCTGATCAGGCAAGTCAGAAGCCCCGTCACCCTGATCGGACAAGTCAGAAGCCCCGGTCTTCTCTTTGCACGTCTGAGCCGCGAAGGCCGACCCTGCTTCAGGTTCCTCCCCTGTGGAATCGACCGACGGTTCAGAAGGTGGATCAGAGTCGACGGGCCGGGAGGAATCATGGTCAACCTCCAGCATCCGATCCTGGTCCAGGTCGCCCGTCGCCGGCACCTGTTCGTCGATGACCGTGATCTTCAGTCCGGGAACCAGGAAGCTGGTCTGCCTGACCCTGTCAATCAGCTGCTCATAGGAGAATTTCGCGGTGGAGTTGAAAATCTCAGGGTCGGCCCAGTACCTGACCCTGGTTCCGGTCTTGCGCTTGGACACGTTCCCGATGACCTGCAGAGGTGTGGGTCGGTTCTTTCTGGTGCGCTTGAAGGGGGAATCCGGCGTGGGATGCTCGGGATCCACATCCTGGTAGACACCGGGATGGCCTTGGTGGAACTGCATCCGGTGCGTCTTGCCGTCCCTGTCGACCTCGACGTCCAGACGGGAGCTCAAGGCGTTGACCACCGATGAGCCTACACCATGCAGACCTCCTGCGGCATTGTAGGAGGCGTTGCCGAATTTGGCCCCGGCATGGAGCTTGGTCAGGACCACTTCAACACCGCTCAGGCCCGTCTTGGGCTCGATGTCGACCGGAATGCCACGACCGTTGTCATCCACCTCGATGGAACCGTCCTGATGGAGAATGACCGTGATCTCGGTGCAGGCCCCGGCCAGGGCCTCATCGACCGAGTTGTCGATGATCTCCCAGAGACAGTGCATGAGCCCCTGGCTGTCGGTGGTGCCGATGTACATGCCGGGGCGCTTACGTACCGCGTCCAGACCCTCCAGAACGGTCAGACTATTGGCGCCGTATGCCTTACCCGTCTCAGCCTTGCTGCCAGCCATTTTCCTCGCTGTCCACCTTAGAAACCGTGGGCAGGCCCCGCACGCCACTCCGGATGATTCCGGGCCGACCCGGGGAACCTGACCTCACCTACCGTCACCCATTTCTAGCAAGGGACCCCCGACAGGCGCCGGGCTTCCCCGCCTGACCTCACTGGTCCAGGAAGTCACGAAGGGTCTGCGAACGCGACGGGTGACGCAGCTTGGACATGGTCTTGGATTCGATCTGTCGAATGCGCTCACGGGTGACCCCGTATACCCTGCCGATGTCATCCAGGGTCTTGGGCTGGCCGTCCTCCAGGCCGTAGCGCATCTTGATGACACCAGCCTCCCTGGGGCTGAGGGTTTCCAGGACCTGCTTGAACTGTTCCTGGAGGAGGGAGAAGGCCACCGCATCCGAGGGGGCGATGGCATCCGTATCCTCGATCAGGTCCCCGAACTCGGAATCGCCGTCCTCTCCCAGGGGTGTGTGGAGGGAGATGGGCTCTCGGCCGTACTTCTGAACCTCCTGGACCTTCTCGACCGGCATGTCCAACTCCCGGGCCAGTTCGTCCGGGGTGGGCTCACGGCCCAGGTCCTGCAGCATCTGGCGTTGGACGCGGGAGAGCTTGTTGATGACCTCGACCATATGGACGGGCACGCGTATGGTACGGGCCTGGTCGGCCATGGCCCTGGTGATGGCCTGACGAATCCACCATGTGGCGTAGGTGGAGAATTTGTATCCCTTGGTGTAGTCGAACTTCTCCACCGCGCGGATCAGACCCAGGTTGCCCTCCTGGATCAGGTCCAGGAAGAGCATGCCACGGCCGGTGTATCGCTTGGCCAGGGAGACGACCAGACGAAGGTTGGCCTCCAGGAGGTGGTCCTTGGCCTTCTTCCCGTCGTTGGCCGCCCACTTGAGCTCACGCCGACGCTTGAATTCCATCCCCTCGCCCTCGGTGTCCAGCAGATGTTGGGCATAGAGGCCGGCCTCGATGCGTTCGGACAGGTCCACCTCCTGCTCGGCGTTCAGCAGGCTGACACGGCCGATCTGCTTCAGGTAGTCCTTGACCGGGTCCGCCGTGGCACCGGCGGTGACCACACGGCGCTTGGGGTTGCCGGAGGGAGTGACATTCTCGTCGTCCTCGGCATCATCGACGACGAAGGCGCCCTTGACCTTGGCGGCCATCTCGTGGGCGGCCTTCCGGTCCTTCTCGGCCTCCTCGAGGACGTCGCGGGCCTCGTCCTCCTCCTCGTCGTCTTCTCCGGGCTCATCCTCCAGCTGGTCCTGGTCCTTGTCCAGCTCATCGGGCTCCAGGTCATCGTCCTCTTCGAGGGTGGTGTCATCGAACTCGTCCTCGCCGGTCCGGTCCTCCAGGGCCGTGTCTTCAAGAGGCCTGGTGGCCTGCTTGCCGGCCTTGGCCGAGGTGCTCTTCCTGGTCGTCTTCTTGGCGGACCCGGCCTTGGCCTCAGAAGGCTTGGAGGAGGATGTCTTGTTGCCGGCGGACTTGGCACTCCCCTTCTTGGAACCTGCCTTGGCGGGTTCCTCCCTGACGGATGCACCGGCCTTGGTGGAAGCGGACCTGGTGGCTGTCGTCTTCTTGGCGGTTGACTTGGCCGCTGTTGTCTTCCTGGCAGAGGATTTCCTGGCTGTCGACGCCGCCGTGGTCTTGTTTGTGTTCCTGCCCTTGGCCTGGGTCCCAGTCTTGGCCTTGCCGCCCTTTTCACTCCGGTCGGTACCGGAAGTCGCGCGGGTCTTGCCCTTCTCGGTGTCCACCTCGGCTGTCTCGACTGACTTGGTGTCCTTAGCGGCCAAATTATCCTCCTGAGATATACCCACCCTGCAAACCGTCCTATGGGCACAGCTGTGGCAAGGTCAAATCCATGACTCAATACAGTGAACCATTTCCGTGGGACGATTATTCCCGATTCAGCCGGATTCCTTCCAAGCCGGCAGGATGCCGTGAATCGTAAGGCTGAGCACGATGGCTGCCAGACTGCACTGCCCGTCATCCTCCAGGGCCTTCTGAGCCGTGTCGGCGGCCTCATCCCCACCCATCCACCAGAGGGCGTAGGCGGCCACGGCCAGGGATTGGGCCTTATGCCCCGGGCACATGAACCGGGCCATCTTGTCCAGAAGAAGGAGTCCTGCCCGACACCTGGACAGGTTGGGATGAAAGCGCCTGTCCTTGAAGGCCGAATCCAGGGTCTCACAGAGAAGGGCGACGTTGTCCGGCCTATGGGGCCGCAGACAAAGATCAAGAAGTCTGGAGAAGTCCAGGTCATCCCTGGTATACATCAAGGAAACGATCAGCCCATCACGGATGGGCAGGGTTTCACCGATCAGTATTCCCAGAACCGCCATGTCCGTCCTGGTCATGCCCCTGCCATCACCCATCCCCCGGGTTTGCTCATCCGCATCGTCCTGATTTGCCGAATCGGATCGGTTGCCAAGACCGGTCAGAACCTCCACCCCGGCCTGGTCACCTGCATCGGCGCACTCACCCGCATCGGTCCGTGCCTCCGTACCGGCCTCCCTAAGGACCGAGAACCAGGTTTTGAGTGGCGCCTGCAGCCAGGCCCTGTCGGCCTCCTCGACCCCGGATTCCCTCCTGGTCGCCCGGTACCGGGTCAGAATGGATTCCTTCTGGGATGGGGAAAGAACCTCACGCAGATCCAAGGTCTCGACCCATGCCTCAACTGAATTTCCCTGTGTCATTTATGGCCCCTCCCGACCTGCCGATCTGCTTCCTGCCCGCGGGGATTGCAACCGTGGACCACCGGAACCGCTTGGTTTCGTGTGTACAGCCTGTCATCGGCAGCGGAAGGATGCACGCCTTTACAGGTAATGTGGTCGAGCGTGGCAGCCCATCCACAGGAGGATTCTCCTTTCCCTGAACAAATCAGGCCATCTTCCCGAGCAGTCATGCGACCAGAGTGGAATACCCCTCCTGTCATGAGGAGCCTGATGCCTGGGGATATCTGCGGATAGGCTCATACCTATGGACACCCTCACACCCCAGGCCATCGAAGAGCACATGAGCGAACTGGTCGAGGCCTGCCGCCAGGACCTCCATGACAGCGCAGGAAAAGGCGGTCCAGTCCCCACATCCATCCGCACACTGGATGCGGTCTGGGCCGAAGCGGGTTTGGCAGGCAGAGGCGGCAAACGGCTCAGGGCCCTCCTCCTGTGGGATTCCTACCGGGCGGCCAGCACAAGGGAAGGGAAAACCGACCAGACAGACCAGGCGACCTTCGATCTTGCCTGCGCCCTCGAGGTATATCAGACCAGTGCCCTGGTCCATGATGACA
Organism: uncultured Bifidobacterium sp.; assembly: GCF_945269915.1. Classification (GTDB taxonomy): domain Bacteria; phylum Actinomycetota; class Actinomycetes; order Actinomycetales; family Bifidobacteriaceae; genus Bombiscardovia; species Bombiscardovia indica. Next base: position 78,699 of record NZ_CALYOY010000003.1, read on the forward strand.
TCATCGACAATTCCCCCCTCCGCCGCGGCAGACCATCCGCCCACAGGGTGTTGTCGAACCTGACAGACCCCGGGAGCAAACCAGACCAGGCCACCTCGGCAGAGCGTCCGGCTCCCGGAACCGCAACGCCCAGGGGTCAAGGATTGGGCATCCTGCTGGGAGACCTCCTGGCCACCGCCAGCACCGATATGGCCTCCAAGGCCGCCTCCGCCCTGCCTTCGTGCGGGGAGATACTCAAGACCTTCCTGGATATGCAGACCGCCGTGGAGACCGGACAGGTCCTCGACATGGGCATGGAGGTCATGCCCCTGGACCATCCCGACCAGCTGGAACGGGAGGCCCTGAGGACCATGGGATGGAAGACCGCCTCCTACACGGCCATGGCCCCCCTGGCACTGGGGCTGATGGCAGGCGGCATCGACCCGGACCAGTCCCGCAAGCTGTCCTACGACCTGGGATTGGACCTTGGACTCCTTTTCCAGCTCAGAGACGACCTGATGGACGTGGTGGGCCGCAGCGACCAGACCGGCAAACCCCAGGGCGGCGACATCCTGGAGGGGAAGCGTACCGTCCTCCTGGCCGATACCCTCTCCCTGGTCGATCCGGCTGACGCGGCAAGACTCAGGGAGACCTATGCGGCCCCCCACCGCACACCGGATCAGGTGGACTGGACCCGTCACCTGATGGAAACCAGCGGGGCAGTGAAGAAAAGCCGCCGGCGCCTGGACCGTCTCTCGCAGTCGGTCCAGGCGGGAATCAGCACCCTCAGGCAGGAGCTGTCCATGAACGAGGAACAAGGTTCGATCATCGAGGAGGCCTGCCGCCGTTTTATGCCCGATGCTCCGGCTCCCGGGTATCATGGGCATGGATTTGATGAACAATGAGGCTGAACCGGCCTCCCAGGGACCAGAAGGCCATACGATACCAGCATGAGTGAAGCGGAAGATACGACCAGGGACCGGGTCATCGACGGCCGCTACCGCATCCTGCGCAAGGTGGCAGAGGGTGGGATGGCCACCGTCTATGAGGCTCTGGATGAACGGTTGAACCGCCATGTGGCGGTCAAGGTCATACATACCCAACTGGCCCAGGGCCCGCATCGCGCCCAGTTCGAGCAACGATTCCGCCGGGAGGCACAATCGGCCGCTGCGATAGCCAATCCCCACATCGTCCAGGTCTATGACACCGGCCTCTTTAAGGGACTGGACTATCTGGTCATGGAGTATGTGCACGGTATCAGTCTGCGCCAGGAGATGGGCCGTCAGGGCACCTTCACCCTGCGGGAGACCATGCGCATCCTGGGTGAGATCCTCGACGGGCTCTCTTCGGCCCACCAGGCCGGTGTGGTCCACCGAGACATCAAACCGGAGAACATCCTGATCAACGACCGGGGCCATGTGGAAATCACCGACTTCGGTCTGGCCCGGGCCACCTCCCAGGCCACCCTCTCCTCGACCGGCATGCTTCTGGGAACCGCCGCCTACCTGGCCCCGGAAACCATCGAGGACAACCAGGCAACCACCCAGGGCGACCTCTATGCGGTGGGAATCATCGCCTACGAGATGCTGACAGGGGCGGTCCCCTTCGCCGGTCAGAACCCGGTCACCATCGTCTTCAAACACGTCCACGAAGACGTACCCGCCCTGACCCGGGTCTGTCCCGGCATCGATCCATCCGTTTCGGACCTGGTCTCACGCTTGACCAGGCGTTCCATCGAGGGCAGACCCAAGGATGCCACCCAGGCCCTGACCGAACTGAACAGGGTCCAGCGTGGATTGGACATGCAGGCCCTCCAGTTCATCATGCCCGCCCCGGAGGTACCTGTGCCAGAGGCCGGTGCTGATGACCTGCAGACGACCGCGGCCGCATCCCGGGAAGCATCAACCCCGGCGCAGACCGACCAGCATGATGCCACCATCGCCATGGACCAGCCGGTCTCCCCTATCTCACCCGTTCCCGTGCCTCCCCAGGAGTCCGGCCGAAACTTGGCAGGAAGCGCGGACCCGATGGGAACCCGCCGGTACCTGTTGAACCATGTCAACCCTGAACGGACCCAGGTCATGCCTGCCATGACCACAGACCAGGCCAGGACCGTCCAAGGCGGGAACGACGCCCACGTCCAGGGCCTCCAGACCGGAACAGCACACCTGGCCCAGTATGCGGCAATTCTCCCCGCGGGTTCCGGAAACCCCAAGGGTCGGAAGCATCGCGGCCTGGTTATCACCCTGATCGTCATCCTCGTCATCGCCCTGGCAGGAGGCGGTGGTGGTGCCTGGTGGTACTTCTTCGGCCCGGGCAGCTACCGCATCCTGCCCAAGCCGGATGATGTCGCCTGTGCGCAAGACCAGGACTGCAAGGTGATCGGCGCCGACTTCGCCAAATACGCCCGCACCCTCAAGGTTTCCGGAATCGATGTCGATACCGCATACGACTACAGCGACCGTGTGGCCAAGGGTGCCATCATGGCCGCAGATCCGGATACGGTCGGCGCCCGTGTCAGCAAACGTACCGGTCGGCTCAATCTCACCGTCTCCAAGGGCGTTCGCCGGGCCACGGTGCCGGAGGACCTGCTCACTGCGGGCACCCCCGAAGGCAAGGACCCTGAAAAAGCCTTGAGAGCGGCCGGATTCAGCAGGATCGATCATGACCGGTCCAAGGACCAGTACTCAATGGATGTACCCGAGGGGGCGGCCATTTCAGTGGACCCGGTCCCTGGCACCACAACCCGGCACGATACCAGGGTCACCCTGGTCCTCTCCAAGGGGAGGATGCCTGTGGCCATGCCCGATATCGTCGGTAAGAGCAAGGAAGAGACCAATGCGGCTCTTGAGGCCCTCCACCTCAAAGTCACCTACAGCCAGGACTGGTCCGACAAGGTGCCCCGAGACACGGTGATTTCCGCCTCCCACCAGGCCCAGGAACAGCTCCATTGGGGAGATACCGTCAGCGTGGTGATTTCCAGGGGGCCACAGGTGATCACCATGCCTGATGTCAAAGGCAGGAGTCAGGACGAGGCCACGAGGATCCTGGAAGGGTACGGCCTCAGGGTCAACATCTCCGCCCCCTTGGGCAATCTGACCCACACGGTCCGATTCCAGGACCCCAACCCCGGCAGCCAGGTCAGAGTTGTCACGGGTGACGGTTCGCCATCCGTCGTGACCCTGACCGTGGTCTGAACGATTCGGCTCCGAGTACGGCCACCTCCTCGGCGACCCCTATGGGTCAGTCCTGTACTTCCTTGGCCTGACGCGCCTTGATGACCTGAGCGTAGACGTCCACGTACTGTTGCCCGCTCATCTCCTGAATCTCCTGCATGATTCTGTCGGTCAGGTTCCGGACCTCCTCATGGGTCAGTCTGTTGACCGGAATATAGGGCACGATGATGGGCTTGCCGAAAATGACCCGGGACCTGCCCCGGTGGGGAAGCACACGTCCGGGTTCCTGAAGCTCCCTGGTGCCGATGATGGCCGCGGGCACCACGGTGGTACCGGTCTCGAAGGCCAGCCGGGCCACACCGGTATGCCCCCGGTAGAGTCTGCCGTCAGGGCTGCGTGTACCCTCCGGATGGATGCCGAAGATGTGCCCATGCTCCAGTATGGATCGGGCCGTCTCCATGGCCCCCAGCGACTTGGAACCACCCGACCTGTCGACAGGAAAGACACCCACTGAACTGAACCACCACTTCTTGAACCTGCCCTTGAGACCCTTGCCATTGAAATACTCGGCCTTGCCCATGAAGTGAATCATCCTGGGGCAGGTGATGGGCAGGAGGGCATCATCGATGACCGCCAGGTGGTTGGAGGCGATGATGACGGCTCCGTTCTCGGGAATGTTCCCCGTGCCTTCGACGGTCGGCTTGAACCAGATACGCGCCAGGGGGCCGAGCAGTTTGACGAAGAACCAGTACAGCACAAGGACTCCTTGGTAGCGGATGCCTTCCGCCGAGGTTACGATGGGTACATGACCGAGCACAAGAATAACAACGCCGGGGAACAGTATAACAGCGGGGAGGGAACCGGCGCCGAACAGGGTGACGAGGCCTGGGAGGACTTCCTGAACTCGCACGCCGACGAGTTGGATGCTCTGGAATCATCCAGGACGGCCAAGAAGTTCGAGAAACAGGCCCGCAAGTCCGAGAAACAGACGGCCCTGAAAGCCGAGGACCTGAATCGGGACTCTTTCGTGGGCGGGACCGGGCCCCGTGATTTTCGGGGCAACAGCTGGCTGGACACCGACGAGGTCATGGACCAATCGTCGATCTTCACCCCGCCAAACCCGGACCTGAGCGACCTGGGCAGGAGCCGTATCATCTTCATCATCTTGACTGTATTGGGGCTGGTCTGCTTCCTCCTGACCATCTTCACCCCGCGCTGGTCCGGACTGACCGGCACCCTGGCGGGGCTCCTCCTCCTGATTGGCATTGCCGGGCTGATTATCGACAGGAAGAATTTCCGGGATGCCTCCAGCGGTCTTTTCGATGATGACGATCGCATCTACCGACGTTGACACTGGAGGACCATGCTGATTCATGCCCTGCCGGAAAGCCACCCGGCAGGGCATGAATCAGCATGGTGCCGTTGTCCTGAAGTCAG
>NZ_CALYOY010000004.1 GCF_945269915.1 uncultured Bifidobacterium sp.
GTGGCTAACGCGGCTCGAACGCGCGACCTCCTGAACCACAATCAGGTGCTCTACCGACTGAGCTATAGCCACCATGGAACGAATACGCCGAACGTATCCGTACAACAAACGACCACTATACACGACGTCTTGTTTTGGCACGCCGGGAGTTTGTTTTATGTTCCATAACTCGGCGAGTCGCTGGTCACGAGATGAAATGGTTGATCGGGAGCACTGACCATCCAGGCTGTTTCCTCCATCAGATGTCATCGCTTAACGCTGCCTTTATAGGTGCATAGGCAGCGATGAGATCGTCCAGGCTCTTGGCGGCATTGGCCGGGCTGGTCGAGGGGAGATTCACCATGGGCAGATGGAGTCCGGCTGCATCGAGAATGGGCTGACAATAGTGGGAGTAGAGCTGGCCGGCCTTTCGACCTGTGGTGAATACGGTGCGGATGGGTGCGTTGGTCAGGATGCTGCTGATGTCGGTGGGGACGACGTTGGTGATGCTGGCATCGCTGGCTCCATGGATGTCGCACTCCTGGATGACGTCCCAGAGGGCTATGCGGTGGTCGAGCGCAAATTGCCGGCGGATCATGGGATCCGGCTCTGGCACCGGAGTGTCGAAGAGGGCGGCCAAGACCGGCCAGAACCGGTTGCGGGGGAACATGTAGTAGAAGCCGGCCCGGCGTGATTCCGTGCTGGGCATGGACCCGAGGATCAGTACTCGTGACTGAAAATTCCAGACAGGTCCGAAACCATGAGCGACATGCTGCATCGTCCCTCCCTGGCGAGGAGCGAGGTGTGCCGGTGACCGTCCGCTTGTAGCGCGCCGTGAAGAAGCCATACGGTAGTTTTACCCCCGAAGAAGGAACACCGGTATACGGACCTCACTGGTCATCGAATGACCGGCCCGCACCTATGGAAGTGCGGCGATGGACGTTGCGGTTCCGATGGTCACCAGGAAGACCAGAAGGCTGGCCACGCTCTCCACCATGCCGACCTGGTTGATGGGGATGCGGCGCTTTCGGGCAATCACCGGCAGGGCGGCGGCACGAATCACCAGGACCAAGGCCACGAGCAGGGGCCAGAATCCGACCTTGGGCAGGATAAGGACGGCCCCGATCATCAGGATCAGATTCCAGGCGACGGAAGCAATCGCACACCACAGGTGCTGGCGCTCGCGGACCAGTGATTTCACATACAGGACCGATCCGAATTCCGTATAGGCGAAGATAAGCGCCGCCGCCAGTCCGGTCAGGGGAAGGGCCCGTGCGGGGAGGAAACCCTGGCTGAAACAGTTGACGGCCGGGTCCGGCCGGCACCCGAAGTACCCGGCAGGGGAGGAGGCCGCCTGGGATTGGGGGCCGGTACCGAGGGAATAGGCAATCAGGCACAGCATACTGGCAGCGACGATGGAGACCACGTTGTTCCACCAGGAACGTTCCACGCGTTTCCAGGCGGCCAGGAAGGTCAGGGCCGCCAGAACCACGTACAACGGCACCCAACGCAAGAGGCCGGGGGTGGTGAGTATCAGGGCGAGTCCGAAAACGGCGGTCAGGGCAGCGTAGGTGGCGACCGGCGGCAGGAAGCGCCTGGCCATGTGGGAGACCAGCCACCGGGCGGTGGTGAATTCGGTGCAATAGCAGAGTACCCAGGCAAGGATCAAGAGCAGGTTGCGCCATGAAAGGCCTCCGATGAAGGCACCGGCCAGGGGAGGCATGAGTGCCATGGCCCAGGCTCCCGGCTGGTTGGGCACCCACTGATGCATCATCCTTGAACGGGCGCTGACGGGCTTGGACCTGGACCTGGACCGGGAAGGCCTGACATCGGCAGCCTTCTCGGCAGGTTCCTGACGGTCACCGTCGGCAGCGACTTCGGTGTCTGGTCTCTGACTCATGGTTTCAACCCTATGCCTTTGCCGGCCAACGAACAAGGGAAAACCGGGCGAAATGCTTCCATGTGCGCACTCTTCTGCCTAGGCTGGAACCGTATGGAATCGGCAGGGACCAAATCAGCAGGATACAGCCCGGATGGCGTCGATCAGCCCGGCTCGGAGGGAGTGGATCATGGGAGTTGTCACCATCAAGCGGGCCTATGACGAGGCCGGCGAGGAAGATGGGGTCCGGATTCTGGTGGATCGCCTCTGGCCGCGAGGGGTCAGCAAGGCAGCCGCCTCCCTGGATGGTTGGCTCAAGGATGTGGCGCCGAGCCCTACCCTACGGAAGTGGTGGAATCATGATCCGGAGCGTTTCGGGGAATTCGCAGACCGGTACCGGACCGAGCTGGATGGGAACCCTGCCGTGGCCGATCTGTTGAGCATCGTCAGGGAGCACGACCTCACCACCCTGGTCTATGCGGCCAAAGACCCGCAGATCAACCATGCCCTGGTCCTGCGTGATTACCTTCGTGCCGCCTTGTAAGAAGCATCACTGAGAGTAACAACCAGGAAGTCTGAGACGTTCATGCCGCCCCTATAGCCCTTGGCATAGGCGTGGCGGCTGTCCGGCATGATGGTATACTGAAACTCGTGTGTGCCGGTAGCATGCCTTATGTCACAGGTGTGTGGACCGGGATATCCCCGAGTTCGACGAATGCGGGCAGTAATGCCCGGCAGGAGGGCAAGGGGCCATCGGGCCGGTGGACAATGGCTGATTTCTCTCGGTTGTTCGGGTGATTGCGGCTGCGGTGCGGCGGCCCCACGGAGTGAACGAACAAGAAGCAACCTACTGAATCGGAGAGAATCAGTTGCCAACAATTGAACAGCTCGTCCGCAAAGGACGGAAGGCCAAGCCTCGCAAGTCGAAGACCTTGGCGTTGAAGGGCAGCCCGCTGCGTCGTGGCGTCTGCACCCGTGTGTACACCACAACCCCCAAGAAGCCGAATTCGGCACTGCGTAAGGTGGCCCGTGTCCGCCTGAGCTCCGGCGTTGAGGTCAGCGCCTACATTCCTGGCGAGGGTCACAACCTCCAGGAGCACTCCATCGTGCTGGTGCGCGGCGGACGTGTCAAGGATCTGCCCGGCGTGCGCTACCACATCGTGCGCGGCGCGCTGGATACCCAGGGAGTCAAGGATCGCAAGCAGGGACGTTCCCTGTACGGAGCAAAGAAGGCCAAGTAAACCATGTCACGTAAAGGACCAGCCAAAAAGCATCAGCTCCTGCCCGATCCCATCTACGGTTCGACCGTGGTGGCCCAGCTGATCAACAAGATCCTGCTCGACGGCAAGAAGTCCATCGCCGAGGACATCGTCTACACGGCCCTGGAACAGGTCAAGGAAAAGACCGACCAGGAGCCTGTGGCCGTGCTCAAGCGCGCCCTGGACAACATCCGTCCCAGCCTGGAGGTCCGCAGCCGTCGTGTCGGCGGCGCCACCTACCAGGTCCCCGTCGAGGTCAAGCCCAACCGCGCGAACACGCTCTCCCTGCGCTGGCTGACCGACTACAGCCGTGCCCGCCGTGAGAAGACCATGGCCGAGCGTCTGGCCAATGAGATCCTCGACGCCTCCAACGGCCTGGGTGCAGCGGTCAAGCGTCGCGAGGATACCCACAAGATGGCCGAGGCCAACAAGGCCTTCGCCCACTATCGCTGGTAATCAGAAGAGAGCGAGAACAAGGAATTATGGCACAAGACGTGCTCACGGACCTGACCAAGGTCCGCAACATCGGCATCATGGCCCACATCGATGCCGGCAAGACCACGACGACCGAGCGTATCCTCTACTACACCGGTGTCAACTACAAGATCGGTGAGACCCACGACGGCGCCTCCACCATGGACTGGATGGACCAGGAGAAGGAACGTGGCATCACGATCACCTCCGCCGCCATCACGGCCTTCTGGAACCGTCAGTCCCATGATCCCGAGGACACCTACCAGATCAACATCATCGACACCCCCGGCCACGTGGACTTCACGGCCGAGGTGGAGCGTTCCCTGCGCGTGCTCGATGGCGCCGTCGCCGTCTTCGATGGCAAGGAGGGCGTCGAGCCCCAGTCCGAGACGGTCTGGCGTCAGGCCGACAAGTACGGCGTGCCCCGCATCTGCTTCATCAACAAGATGGACAAGCTGGGTGCCGACTTCTACTATTCGGTCGACACCATCAAGGACAAGCTGGGGGTCAAGCCCCTGGTCATGCAGCTCCCCATCGGAGCCGAGAACGACTTCCACGGCGTGGTCGACCTGGTTCGCATGGTCGCCTACTACTGGAAGGACGAGGCCGACCTGGGCGCCAAGTACGAAACCATTGACATCCCCGACGATCTCAAGGACCGGGCAGAGCAGTACCACACCGAGCTCATCGAGGCCGTGGCCGAGAGCGACGAGTCTCTGCTGGAGAAGTATCTGGGAGGGGAGGAGATCTCCCAGGAGGAGATTCGCAAGGCCGTTCGTAAGATGACGATCGATCAGACCGCCTTCCCGGTCTTCTGCGGTTCGGCCTTCAAGGACAAAGGCGTGCAGCCCATGCTGGATGCCGTGGTAGACTACTTGCCCAGCCCCGAGGACATCCCCGCAATCAAGGGGTACAAGGTCGGTGATGAGTCCGTCGAGATAGATCGCAAGCCCACAGTGGATGAACCCTTCTCGGCTCTGGCCTTCAAGGTCGCCACCCATCCCTTCTACGGCAAACTGATCTACGTCAGGGTATACTCCGGCAAGGTGGCCCAGGGTGACACCATCCTGGACTCCACCAAGGGCAAGAAGGAGCGCGTCGGCAAGCTCTTCCAGATGCACTCCAACAAGGAGAATCCGGTTGATGAGGCCATCGCCGGCAACATCTACGCCTTCGTCGGTCTCAAGAGCGTCACCACCGGTGACACCCTGTGCGACGAGAAGGAGCCGGTGGTGTTGGAATCCATGACCTTCCCCGATCCCGTGATCGAGGTTGCCGTTGAGCCCAAGACCAAGGCCGACCAGGAGAAGATGGGCATCGCCCTGCAGAAGCTTTCCGAGGAGGATCCCACCTTCCAGGTCAAGACCGACGAGGAGTCGGGCCAGACCCTGATCTCCGGCATGGGCGAGCTCCAGCTGGACATCCTGGTGGACCGCATGCGTCGTGAGTTCCATGTGGAGTGCAACGTGGGCAAGCCCCAGGTCGCCTACCGTGAGACCATCCGCAAGCCCGTCATGAACCAGGAATACACGCATAAGAAGCAGACCGGTGGTTCCGGTCAGTTCGCCAAGGTGCTCATGAACTTCGAGCCCCTGGACACGACCGAAGGCGAGACCTATCTCTTCGAAAACAAGGTCACAGGCGGCCACATCACGAAGGAGTTCATCCCCTCGGTCGATGCCGGTGTACAGGAGGCCATGGAGTCCGGCATCCTGGCGGGCTTCCCCGTCGTGGGTGTCAAGGCGACCCTGACCGATGGCCAGATCCACGAGGTCGACTCTTCGGAGATGGCCTTCAAGATCGCCGGCTCCATGTGCTTCAAGGAGGCCGCACCCAAGGCCAAGCCCGTCATCCTCGAGCCCATCATGGCCGTCGAGGTCCGTACTCCCGAGGAGTACATGGGCGATGTCATGGGCGACATCAACTCCCGTCGTGGCTCCATCCAGTCCATGACCGACGCCACCGGTGTCAAGGTCATCGACGCCAAGGTGCCCCTGTCGGAGATGTTCGGATACATCGGCGACCTGAGGTCCAGGACCCAGGGCCGCGCCATGTTCACCATGCAGATGGACTCCTACGCCGAGGTCCCCAAGGCCGTCAGCGACGAGATTATCAAGGCCCAGCGCGGCGAGTGAACACGCACCGGCCCGCCGACACGGCGGGCCGCCTCGCCGGCCGCTTTCTGTCACCAGTCGGCGCTACACTCTTGTAGCGCTGACTGGGCGGAGGGCATAACTGGCAAAGAACCCAATTACCCAGTAATATGTAGCGAGTGCTCTGTGCGTGGTTCGTGCAGGCAAACTACGAACGTCCAGGAGGACAAAACACAATGGCAAAGGAAAAGTACGAGCGGACCAAGCCGCACGTTAACATCGGCACCATCGGCCACGTCGATCACGGTAAGACCACACTGACCGCGGCCATCTCCAAGGTGCTGCACGAGGAGTACCCGGATGTGAACCCCGAGTACGATTTCGCTTCGATCGACGCTGCTCCTGAGGAGAAGGAGCGCGGCATCACCATCAACATCGCGCACATCGAGTATCAGACCGCGAAGCGTCACTATGCCCACGTCGACTGCCCCGGCCACGCCGACTTCGTCAAGAACATGATCACGGGTGCGGCCCAGATGGATGGAGCCATCCTGGTGGTAGCCGCCACCGACGGACCCATGGCCCAGACCCGTGAGCACGTTCTGCTGGCCCGCCAGGTCGGCGTGCCGAAGATCCTGGTCGCCCTGAACAAGTGCGACATGGTCGATGACGAGGAGCTCATCGAGCTGGTCGAGGAGGAGGTCCGTGACCTGCTCGACGAGAACGGGTTCGATCGTGATTGCCCAGTCATTCGCACCTCGGCCTATGGTGCTCTCCATGATGACGCACCCGATCACGACAAGTGGGTTCAGACCATCAAGGATCTGATGGATGCCGTTGATGACTACATCCCCACCCCTGTCCACGACCTGGACAAGCCTTTCCTGATGCCCATCGAGGATGTCTTCACCATCTCGGGCCGTGGCACCGTGGTGACCGGCCGTGTCGAGCGTGGCAAGCTGCCCGTGAACTCCAACGTGGAGATTGTCGGCATCCGCGACACCCAGACCACCACCGTCACCTCCATCGAGACCTTCCACAAGCAGATGGATGAGGCCGAGGCTGGCGACAACACCGGTCTGCTTCTGCGTGGCATCGGCCGTGAGGACGTCGAGCGTGGCCAGGTTGTGGCTGCCCCCGGCACCGTGACCCCCCACCACAAGTTTGAGGGAGAGGTCTACGTGCTGACCAAGGACGAGGGTGGCCGTCACTCGCCGTTCTTCTCCAACTACCGTCCGCAGTTCTACTTCCGCACCACCGACGTCACCGGTGTCATCACCCTGCCTGACGGTGTCGAGATGGTCCAGCCCGGCGATCACGCAACCTTCTCCGTCGAGCTGATCCAGCCCGTCGCCATGGAGGAGGGCCTGACCTTCGCTGTTCGTGAAGGCGGCCACACCGTCGGTTCAGGTCGTGTGACCAAGATCATCGAGTAGTAGCTGTACCTGGGCGGGATTGATTTCCCGCCCGATGGGAAAGGGTCCGGTGCGTTTAGGCGTTCCGGACCCTTCGCCTTGTAACGACAGAGGCGCATGGACCTCGGCCGGGAGGGGCGACTCCCCGGGCTCCCGTGTTCATGCACCGTGGCATAATGGGCGAGGATTCATTGCGAGCAGGTCATTCCCGTAGGGCAGGCCGGATGGGCCTTGGTAAACGGGTCGAGAGGTCGGCCTGTGTGGATCACGGCCCAATCATTCATGAGATAGGTGGTATCAAGGTGGCACAGACTTCAAACGACATCAAGAACGGATCGGTCATCAACCTGGACGGTAAACTCTGGACCGTCATCAAGTTCCAGCATGTCAAGCCCGGCAAGGGTCCGGCCTTCGTGCGTACGACCATCAAGGACGTTCTTTCGGGCAAGATCGTTGACCGTACCTTCAACGCCGGCATGAAGATGGAGTTCGAGACCGTCGACAACAGGACCATGCAGTACTCCTACCGTGACGGTGACTCCTTCGTCTTCATGGATATGAACACCTATGACCAGGTCAACATCCCGGCCAGCCTGATCGGCGACCAGGAGAACTACCTCCTGGAGGGCACCGACTGCATCATCAGCTTCCATGACGGGAACCCCCTGTCGGTGGAGCTGCCCGCCTCGGTGGTCCTGACCGTGACCGAGACCGAGCCCGGTGTCCAGGGCAACCGCTCCAATGCAGGTACCAAGCCCGCCACAGTCGAGACCGGGGCAGAGATTCAGGTACCCCTCTTCGTGGGTCAGGGCGAGAAGGTCAAGGTGGATACCCGCGATGGGTCCTACCTGGGCCGCGAGAACTGAGGCCGGCGCGATCAGATGGCACGTTCCACAGCCCGTAAGCGGGCGCTGAACACCCTGTATGAGGCGGATGAGAAGGGGCAGGACATCCTGTCCCTTCTGGATGAGCGCATAGCCCATCCCGGGGCCCAGACGCCCCTGCCCGACTATGCCATACAGATTGTTCGCGGCGTGGCCGGACACCAGAGGAGCATCGACGGCATCCTTGATGCCCATTCGACCAGGTGGCCCCTGAGCCGCATGCATGTCATCGACAGGAACCTCTTGCGCATTGCCGCCTGGGAGATGCTCTACAACCCTGATGTGCCCGACAAGGTGGCCATCGACGAGGCGCTCTCCCTGGCGAAGACCCTGTCGGATTCCGATGCACCCTCCTTCATCCACGGCCTGCTCAGTGCGGTCCGGAAGGAGAAGGACCAGGGATCCGAGCATGACGAGGCCGAGACCGCACGCCTGCAGGAGGCGTCCAGGATCGCCAGCCTGGCGCTGACCGAGGCTGACAGGGCTGAGGGGGAAACCTCCCCGGATGAAGACGGTGACCGTCCGGAGGTCGAGCACCTGGCTGACAGCAGCGAGGCAGGGAAGGCCGAAGAGGCGACCGGTGATGGTGCACAGACGGATGACACCGATACGGATGGGGTCTTTCTGGCCGATTTGACCCTTTCGGTACCCGACGAGCTTTCCAATAAGGATGATTCGCTCGAATAGGTCCAACATTAATCGTTGAGGTTCTTCGAACGAGTGTGCGGTGTCCCCGCAGATACTTCAGGGACGCCGCATTTTCGTTTCCTCTCATTGCATATTCGGGAAGCTCGCGATTGTGCTGGATTTCGACAATCGGTGTCTCCGCTTGGCGGCAGGGTCATTGGCGAGACACGCGCCCCTTCCCCTATCCGGTACGGACCACGAGGCTGCGGGTCTGAGGAAATCCACGGGTGTGACTAAGGTAATCACGAACAATCACGGCAATCAAGGGGGTTCGATGAACCTGAAGAACGCCAAGACCATTGATTCCGACAGCTATTTCTCCGACCGCGCCATGCTCGTCCTCGAGGATGGGGAAGTGTATACGGGGATGGCCTTCGGCGCGGCGGGCACCACCATAGGTGAGATTGTGTTTGCGACCGGGATGACCGGGTATCAGGAAACCCTGACAGATCCCAGTTATGACCGGCAGATCGTCGTACAGACCTTCCCGCACATCGGCAATACCGGTGTCAACGACCAGGACGGGGAGTCCGCCAGGATCTGGGTGGCCGGATATGTGGTCCGGGAACCAAGTCCCAATGTCAGCAGCTGGCGGGCCCGGGGCAGTCTCCAGGATCAGCTGGTCGATCAGGGCATCGTCGGGATCAGTCACATAGACACCCGCCGGCTCGTACGGCACCTGCGTTCGGCAGGTGTCATGCGGGCCGGTATTTTTTCCGGCCCCTCCGCGGCACTCGATGGGGAAGGCAGACCCAGGATCATGCAGGATTTCCTGGACCAGGTCCGCTCGGCACCTCGTATGAGTGGTTCCCACCTGACCGGAGAGGTCAGTACGGACGGGTCCTATACGGTCGAACCGGCCGGGGACTTCCTTGGTAAGGAACCCCTTTGCACCGTGGCGGCCCTTGACCTGGGCATCAAGTCCATGACCCCGCACCGGCTGGCCGAGCGTGGATGCCGGGTCCATGTGCTCCCGGTGGATACCACCATCGAGAAGATCCATGCCCTGAACCCGGATGGGGTCTTCTTCTCCAACGGTCCGGGCGACCCCTCGACCGCCGACGACGAGGTGGCCCTACTCAGGCAGGTCCTGGCCGCCGGACTGCCCTTCTTCGGCATCTGCCTGGGCAATCAGCTCCTGGGCCGGGCCCTGGGATTCGATACCTACAAGCTCAAGTTCGGTCACCGGGGCATCAACCAGCCGGTCATGGACCTGAACACAGGCAAGGTCGAAATCACGGCCCACAATCACGGGTTCGCCGTGGATGCCCCCAAGGGGAAGCCGGTGCAGGCGCCCTATGCGGGTGGTCGATACGGTCGCGTCCGCGTCTCGCATGTCGATCTGAACGATGAGGTGGTGGAGGGGCTGGAATGCCTGGACATCCCCGCCTTCTCGGTCCAGTACCATCCGGAGGCCGCAGCCGGTCCGCACGATGCCTCCTACCTGTTCGATCGGTTCATCGATTTGATGAGGAACGCCAAGGGAGGGAAGGCACATGCCTAAACGGCAGGACATCCATTCGGTCATGGTCATCGGCTCGGGACCCATCGTCATCGGGCAGGCGGCCGAGTTCGATTACTCCGGGACCCAGGCCTGCAGGGTCCTCAGGGAGGAGGGGATCAGGGTGATCCTGGTAAACTCCAATCCGGCCACGATCATGACGGACCCCGAGATGGCCGATGCCACCTACATCGAGCCCATCTCCGTCCCCTTCCTGGAACGCATCATCGCCAAGGAGCGCCCCGATGCCCTCCTCCCCACCCTGGGCGGACAGACGGCTTTGAATGCGGCCGTGGCCCTGGGCAAGGCCGGTGTGCTGGACAAGTACCAGGTGGAGTTGATCGGTGCCTCCCTGGAGGCCATCGACCGTGGCGAGGACCGGGAACTCTTCAAGAAGGTCGTGGCCCAGGCGGGCGCCGAATCGGCCCGTTCCCGCGTGGCCCACTCCCTGGATGAGGCCGATGCCGTGGCCCGGGAGCTGGGTTACCCCCTGGTGGTGCGTCCCTCCTTCACCATGGGCGGCCTGGGGTCGGGCATCGCCCACGACCAGGAGGAGCTCCACCGGATAGCCGGGGCCGGCATCCACTATTCACCCACCAACGAGGTCCTCCTGGAGGAGGGGATCGAGGGCTGGAAGGAGTATGAGCTGGAGCTCATGCGCGACCGCAGGGACAACGTGGTCGTGGTCTGCCCGATCGAGAATGTGGATCCGGTCGGGGTCCACACGGGCGACTCCATCACCGTGGCCCCGGTCTTCACCCTGACCGACCGGGAGTACCAGCAGATGCGTGACATCGGCATCGCCATCATCCGTGGGGTCGGTGTGGATACGGGCGGTTGCAACATCCAGTTCGCCATAAACCCGGACAATGGGAGGATCATCGTCATCGAGATGAACCCCCGTGTTTCGAGGTCCTCCGCCCTGGCCTCCAAGGCCACCGGGTTCCCCATCGCCAAGATCGCCACCGAGCTGGCCCTGGGCTACACTCTGGACGAGATCGAGAACGACATCACCAGGTCCACCCCTGCCTCCTTCGAGCCCACCATCGACTATGTGGTGACCAAGATTCCCCGGTTCGCCTTCGAGAAGTTCCCCGGGGCGGACACCACCCTGACCACCTCCATGAAGTCGGTGGGGGAGGCCATGGCCCTGGCGGGCAACTTCCAGGAGTCCCTGGGCAAGGCCATGCGGTCCATTGACAAACGGCACATGACCTTCGACTGGGATGGGCCCCGGCCCGACCAGGCCGAGGTGGACCACCTCCTGGAGCTCATGCACACCCCCACCGAGCACCGTTACCTCCAGATCCAGCGGGCCCTCTGGGGTGGTGCCAGCCTTGAGCGGATTTTCGAGGCCACCAGGATCGACCGCTGGTTCCTGGAGCAGCTCAGCCTGATCAATCAGCTGGCCATGGAGGTGAGAGAGAGCGAGGTACTGGATGACGATCTCCTGCGCCGTGCCAAGAAGGCCGGACTGAGCGACCTGCAGATCGCCCACCTGCGCGGCATGGGCGACCAGGGTGAGGCCGTCGTGCGGGAGCTGCGCTGGGCCTTCGGCATCCGCCCGGTCTACAAGACCGTTGACACCTGCGCGGCCGAGTTCGACGCGGCCACGCCCTACTACTATTCCTGCTATGCCGACGAGTCGGAGCTGAGGCCCAGGGAGCGCGAGGCGGTCATCATCCTGGGCTCCGGCCCCAACAGGATCGGGCAGGGGGTCGAGTTCGACTACACCTGCGTCCATGCGGTCCAGGAGCTGGGTAAGGACTATGACACCATCATGGTCAACTGCAACCCGGAGACCGTCTCCACCGACTATGACATGTCGGACAGGCTGTATTTCGAGCCTTTGACCTTCGAGGACGTCCTGGAGATCTACCAGGCCGAGAAGAGGATGGGACCGGTCAAGGGCGTCATCGTCCAGCTGGGCGGTCAGACCCCGCTCTCCTTGGCTGCCAGGCTCAAGGAAGCCGGGGTCCCCATCCTGGGCACCAGTCCGGAGTCGATCGACCTGGCGGAGAACCGGGAGCTCTTCGGGGAGGTCCTGAAGAAGGAGGGGCTGAACGCCCCCCGGTACGGTACGGCCCTCTCCCTGGAGGAGGCCCAGGAGGCAGCCCGCGGCATCGGTTACCCGGTCCTGGTCAGGCCCTCCTACGTCCTGGGTGGCCGCGGCATGGAGATCGTCTACGACGATGCCCAGCTGGAGAAGTACGTCGACCGTGCCCTGAACGAGGCCAAGGCCGACACGGTCGTCTCCGGGCGCCTGCCGTCGCCCCTCCTGATCGACAAGTTCCTCCAGGATGCCATCGAGATCGACGTCGATGCCCTCTACGACGGCAAGGACCTCTACATCGGCGGCATCATGGAGCATGTCGAGGAGGCCGGGGTCCATTCCGGTGATGCGGCCTGCACCCTGCCCCCATCCACCCTGTCGGATAATCAGATCGAGCGTCTGCGCAAGGCCACCCGGGCCATCGCCGAGGGGTGCGGGGTCCGCGGCCTGATCAACGTCCAATATGCCTTCATGGCCAACACCCTCTATGTGATTGAGGCCAACCCCCGTGCCTCCCGGACCGTTCCCTTCGCCTCCAAGGCCACAGGCACGGCCCTGGCCAAGGCCGCTGCCAGGATCATGGTGGGGGAGACCATCGCCCAGCAGCGGGCCAACGGTCTCCTTCTTCCCGTCCAGGACGGGGGAATCGTCAGGGTTGGACAGCCCGTGGCCGTCAAGGAATCGGTCCTGCCTTTCAAACGGTTCAGAACCCCGGTTGGCCGGACCGTCGATATCCTCCTGGGGCCGGAGATGCGCTCCACGGGCGAGGTCATGGGCTTCGACAAGGACTTCCCGCACGCCTTCGCCAAGAGTCAGCTGGCCGCCTACGAGGGTGGGCTGCCCACTTCGGGCGTGGTCTTCCTCTCGGTCAATGACACGGACAAGCGTCAGCTCCCCATGTTGGCCCTACGCCTTCAGGAGCAGGGCTTCAGGATCTGCGCCACCGAAGGTACGGCTTCCGTCCTGCGCCGGTACGGCATCGATGTGGCGGTGGTCGACAAGATAACCGGTGGAGTCTCCGATCAGGTGGCCGGACGGGATGTCGAAGACGGCATCAGGCGGATGGATCGGAATCCCGTCCAGCTGATCGAGGAGGGGAGAATCGATATGATCCTCAATACCCCCAGCTCCCGGGACTCCCGCTCCGATGGATACCTGATCCGTGTGGCTGCCATCGCGGCGGACATACCCCAGTTCACGACCATCACCGAGTTCTCGGCCGCCCTGATGGCCATTGACGCGGTCAAGACCGACGACTACGAGGTGCTGAGCATCCAGGAGCATGCCCAACGGCTGCTGGAGCTTGAAGGGCAAAACCGGTAGACCGGATCGGGCCCTTCCGCAGGGGCCTGGACCGGCAACTGGTCCCTGCTCAAGTTCCAGGAAGTGAACAAGAGGTTGTGTGGACCGGGAGGGCCGGGAAGGAGGAACGGGCATAGCCCGGCTCCGTTCCCGGCCCCCGCTATTCTGGCTGTGTAGGTGCCCGTTCGGGCCGAATGCGGAAAGGATGATCCATGTCAGCCAGTAGTGATGCCGTCACGGAGTCGGGAGAAGCGATTCGACACCAGGGGGAGGGGCGTAGGAGACTGATCGTCATGACCGGTCCCACGGCCGTCGGCAAGGGGACGGTGGAGGCCGCCCTGCGCAAGGCGCATCCCCAGATCTGGGTTTCCGTATCGGCCACGACGCGTGCTCCCCGCCCCGGCGAAAGCAACGGCATCACCTACTGGTTCATGGACGAGGAGGAGTTCGCCCGGAAGGATGCGGCTGGGGAGTTCCTCGAAAGTGCCCTGGTGCACGGAATGTCGCACTATGCCACCCCGCTCAAGCCGGTATTGGAGCATATGGAGGCCGGGGTGCCCACCATTCTTGAAATCGACCTCCAGGGGGCGCAGCGGGTTCGTCAGAGAGCCGGTGAACTGGGGTTGGATGTGGTGTACGTCTTCCTGGCTCCCCCCACCTTCGATGATTTGATCACCCGGCTGAACAAGCGGGGAACCGAGAACGAGGAGCAGCGCAGGAAGCGTCTGGAGACAGCCAAGGTGGAACTGGCCTCGGAGAGCCAGTTCGACGTGGTCATCGTCAATGACTCGGTTGAAAAGGCCGCGGATGCGCTTTGGCAGGTGATTCGCCGGGAGTATGACCTACCGGCCTGAGGGGAATCGATTCGTCGCCGAACTTCGGAGAACTGGTCTCCGCGAGACTTGAGTTCCGAAAACCAGACTTCCGGAACACGAATCTCGGGAAGCCGTGCAGGTCTATGGCCATTCAGGAAGAAGGATGCGAACGGGTTTCTGAAGAGGAATAGGAAGTGCCGCCTGGGTCTGGTCGAAGACCGAAGGCGGCACTCGTGGTATTGAGCCAGACCGGAAGGAATCAGTTCAGGCCGGAGAGCTTGTTGATCAGGTCGGGATCCCTGGTGGCGCCCTTGTCGGCTGAGCGGGCGAAGGCGGCGTATGCCTTGAGGGCCAGGGAGACCTTGCGATCGCGGTGGGCCACGTATCCGTCGCCGGCCTCCAGCTCGTCGCGACGCCGGGCCAGTTCCTCGTCGCTCAGTTCCACATCCACCCTCCGGTTGGGAATGTCGATGCGGATCATGTCGCCGGTGCGGATGAAGGCGATGGGCCCCTTGTTGGCCGCTTCAGGGGCGATGTGTCCGATGGAGAGACCGGAGGAACCGCCGGAATAGCGGCCGTCGGTCAGGAGGGCCACATCCTTGCCGATCCCCTTGCCCTTGACGAATGAGGTCGGGTAGAGCATCTCCTGCATGCCGGGGCCGCCCTTGGGACCCTCGTACCTGATGACCAGTGCCTGCCCTTTCTTCAGGGTCCCGTTCAGAATGACCTCGACGGCCTGCTCCTGGGACTCGACCACCAGGGCCGGCCCGCGGAAGTTCCAGATCTCCTTGGGAACCCCGGCCGTCTTGACCACGCACCCGTCGGGTGCGAGGTTGCCGCGGAGGATGGCCAGGCCGCCCTCGGTCACGGCCGGATGGTCCAGGTCGTGGATGGCCCCGTTGACCCTGTCCGTGTCCAGATCGTCCCATTCGCTGGACTGGTTGAAGGGTTCGGGGGAGGTGATGTGGCCGGGGGCCGCATGATAGAGCTCCTTGGCCTCATCCAGGCAGGTTGGGCGCATGATGTCCCAGTCGTTGAGCTTCGATTCCAGGTCGGGATAGTCGATGGAGTGAGTGTCCTTGTGGAGGACCCCGCCACGATCCAGTTCACCCAGGATGCCGCAGATGCCGCCGGCACGGTGGACGTCGGAGATTTCCCAGTCGCCGGAGGGGGAGGCCTTGCAGATGCAGGGAACCGTGTGGGAGATGTGCTCGATGTCGTCCAGGGTGAAGTCCACGTCGGCGGACTGGGCCGCAGCCAGGATGTGGAGGACCGTGTTGGTGGAACCACCCATGGCCACATCCATGGTCATGGCGTTTTCGAAGGCGTCCTTGGTGGCTATGGACCGGGGAAGGACCGACTCGTCGTCGTCCTGGTAGTAACGGTTGGCGATCTCGACCACCATCCTGCCCGCCTTTTCGAAGAGCATCCGGCGAGAGGTATGGGAGGCCAGGGTGGTGCCGTTGCCGGGGAGGGCCAGGCCCATGGCCTCGGTCAGGCAGTTCATGGAGTTGGCCGTGAACATCCCGGCACAGGAGCCGCAGGTGGGGCAGACGGTCTTCTCCAGGGCCAGGAGTCCGGCATCGTCGACGGAATCATCGGCAGAGGCGTACATGACGTCGATCAGGTCGGTGTTCTCCTCGACGGTTCCGTCAGGCATGACCGTACGACCTGACTCCATGGGGCCGCCCGAGACGAAGACGGTGGGGATGTTCAGCCTCAGGGCGGCCATGAGCATGCCCGGGGTGATCTTGTCGCAGTTGGAGATGCAGATCAGGGCATCGGCGCAGTGGGCGTTGACCGAGTACTCGACCGCGTCCGCGATGATGTCGCGGGAGGGCAGTGAGTAGAGCATGCCGGTGTGGCCCATGGCGATGCCGTCATCGACGGCGATGGTGTTGAACTCGCGCGGGATGCCGCCGGCCTCCTGGACGGCCTGGGAGACCAGACGGCCCACCTTGTTCAGATGGACGTGACCAGGTACGAACTCGGAGAATGAATTGGCGATGGCCACAATGGGTTTGCCGAAATCCTCACCCTTGACGCCTGCGGCACGATAGAGAGCACGGGCGCCCGCGAACTCACGTTCCTTCATTAGTTTGGCTGATCTCATCTGCATATTTTTATTCAAGTGACCGGGCCGGGCCCATGACGGGGCATGGTCGCATTGTGGAATACCGCATTCTTCGTCCCGGTGAGAACAGACGTTCCTAAAATCCATCCTGGGCGGTAGACTCGAGTCTGATTGAACGATTGTTCATCCACGTGAATTGGAGCATGAACCTATGGCATTTGGCACTGAGCCCCACCCGCAGGGATTTGCGGATCCTCCCATCGACGATCTGATGCAGCACGCCGATTCGAAGTATGCCCTGTCCATCTTTGCGGCCAAACGTGCTCGCCAGATCAATTCCTACTTCACCCAGCTCAACGAGGGCCTCCTGCAGAACGTCGGCCCCCTGGTCGAGTACCAGAACCAGGAGAAGCCCCTCTCCATCGCCTTCCGTGAGATCAACGAAGGCCTTCTGGAGGAGACCCTGGGCGAGGACGACCTGAGCGAAGGCAACTAATCCGTCTCGTATACGTCCGTATACACCAAGCAATGTCTGGGGAATCGACGCCTCCCACGGCTGAACCAGTCGGTCATGTAGAAACAAGAGGTGGTTGTAATGGCAGAACGACGGCTGATTTCGGCTGAGTCCGTGACGGAGGGGCATCCCGACAAGGTCTGTGACCAGATCTCGGATGCCATCCTCGACGATCTGATCGCCCAGGATCCGCACTCCCATGTGGCTGTGGAGACCTCGGCCGCCACCGGTCTCTTCCTGGTCTTTGGTGAGGTCTCCTCCCAGGGGTACACGGACATCCAGAGCCAGGTCCGTTCCGTCCTGCGCCGGATCGGGTACACATCTTCCGACATAGGTCTGGATGCCGATTCGTGCGGGGTCACGGTCTCCTTGAGCGAGCAGAGTCAGGAGATCAACCAGGGCGTGGATCGCCTGACCGAGACCCGGGAGAGCGCCGCCACCCGCGAGGAGCGGTACGAATCCCAGGGGGCCGGCGACCAGGGCGTCATGTTCGGGTACGCCTGCGACGAGACCGACACCCTGATGCCTCTGCCCATCCACCTGGCCCATAAGCTGGCCTACCGCCTGGCCCGGGTCCGTAAGGAGGGTATCGTCCCCCACCTGCGTCCTGACGGGAAGACCCAGGTCACCATCGAATATGACGAGGATGACCGGCCTGTCCGTGTGGATACGGTTCTGATCTCGACCCAGCACGATCCCGAGGCCGACCATGATTGGCTTCAGGAGCAGCTGGTGGAGCATGTCATCACCCCCGTCCTCGATGAGGTCTGCGGGGATTCGATCGAACATCAGGGCTACCGTGTCCTGGTCAACCCGACGGGTTCCTTCATCCTGGGCGGCCCTGCAGCCGATGCCGGCCTGACCGGACGCAAGATCATCGTCGACACCTATGGTGGGGCTGCCCATCACGGTGGTGGCGCCTTCTCCGGCAAGGATCCCAGCAAGGTGGACCGTTCCGCGGCCTACGCAGCCCGCTGGGTGGCCAAGAACATCGTCGCCGCCGGTCTGGCGCACCGGGTTGAGGTGCAGGTGGCCTACGCCATCGGTGTGGCCGATCCGGTCAGCGTCAACGTGGAGACCTACGGGACCGAGGAGGGTGTGACCCGCGACCAGATCCAGGAGGCCGTCCGCAAGGTCTTCGATCTGAGGCCCGCCGCCATCATCGACGAGCTGGACCTCCTGCGCCCCATCTACTCCAAGACCGCTGCTTACGGACACTTCGGCCGCAACGATCCCGACTTCACCTGGGAGGGCGTCGACAAGGTGGGCGAGCTCAAGGCCGCCGTCGGCATGGCCAAGTAAGGCAAAGGGGCCGCGCGGATAGGGCGGGCCATAGAGGTTTTCATGGGCCACGGCACACTCCTGGAAGGATTCGGGGGTGGTCGTGGTCCCTTCATGTCGGTACGGATGGGTGCGGTGGACCGGTCGGGGGTGGTTGTTCTGTTCGAGCAGGGTCAGTGCGGGAGCGACCGTGTCCAAGCTCTTGCGGATATGCTGGAGGAGATCTGCGCGCCGAATCATGAACCCGACATGGCAAGGGGTGCCCATCATCACGTCAGGAGGTTGAGCCGATGAATCCGGAGGAGGCTCAGCAGCTGGCCCTGGATGGTCTGGCCCCGAGGAAACCGCGCCGGACACGTGCCACCAAGCAGCATGTACCGGCCGATCGGGATCCGGTGGCCCAGGTGGTCCTGAACGTCCAGGCCACCCACCTGGGCGGTACTTTTGACTACCTGGTCGACCGGGATCAGGACCAGGGTGCCCAGCCCGGATCCCTGGTCAGGGTGCGCTTCGGCCGTCAACTGATCAACGGGGTGATCTGGGGAAGGCAAGGGACCAGCCAGGTCCCGGCCTCATCCCTCCGGTATCTGGAACGGGTCATCATTCCCCATGCCCTGGTCTCGGCCTCCCTGCGTGAGGACATCACCGGGATAGCCCGGGCTTACGGGGGGACCGAGGCCAACATCCTCCGTCTGGCCGTACCGCCCCGGGTTGCCCGGATCGACAAGGAGCAGCAACTGGTCCCCGGACAGCCCCGCCTGGCCTCCGACATGGACGGGGTGGCCCGGCTGGACCGCGTCACGGCCGGGGTCAGGGAGGACCTGAATCGGGATTACGACCGGCTGGGGGAATTCGCCCAGGCCCTGCAATCGCAGACCTTTGCCTCCTTCCTGGCGGATATCGGTCCCGGTCCGGGGCGTGCCGAACTCCTGGCGGCCTGGTCCCTGGTCGAGGCCCTTCTGGCCGGAAGGTCGGCCGTCATGGTCCTGCCTGATATGCGGGCGGTCGAGCACCTTTCCTCCACCCTTCAGGCCTTGGGGCTGGCGCCCTTTGGACCACGGACCGGTGGCATCGGCGATTCGGGCGGGCCGGGCTGGGCGGGCGATTACGCCATTCTGGATTCCTCGATGGCCCCGGCCGAGCGATACCGGTCCTACCTGGCCCTGGCCTCAGGGCAGGTGCGGTGCGTCATCGGACTCCGTGCGGCCATGTATGCCCCGGTCGAGGGCCCGGCCCTCTTCGCCCTGATGGATGATGCCGCCTACCAGAGTGCGGATGGGATGATGCCCTATGCCAACGCCCGGGGGGTTCTGAGGTTGCGGGCCAAGACCCATGGCGGTGTCTTCCTGGTCTTGGCCCGGTCCAGGAGCGTCCGATCCCAGTGGGAGAGCGGGCCCTTGGCCAAAGAGGTCGATTCCGGCGTCACCGGTCCGATTCGTCCCCTGCATTCCTCGGACACCCCGGGCAGGGCGCGCCTGCCCTGGGTCAGATGGCTGAACCGTGAGGAACTGACCCGTCTGGCCGACCCCACCATCGGCGCCAGGGTTCCCCATACGGCTGTTTCCGCTCTTCGCAAGGCCCTGGACGCAGGACCCGTCCTCCTCTCCATACCCCAGGATGGCTTCAGCCAGGCCTTGAGTTGCGCCCGTTGCCACCGCCAGGCACGGTGCCCCAGGTGTACCGGACCCCTCCAGTCCACCCGCGAAGCCGTGCCCCGCTGTGCCTGGTGCGGTGTTGCCGCCACCAACTGGACCTGCCCGGTCTGCGGCGGGGAGCGGCTGCGGGTGGTCAGGGTCGGGGCGGCAGGCACCGCCCAGGAGCTGAGGATGCTCTTCAGGAATGTCCCCATCCTTATTTCATCACCCAGCCAACCCCGGGGTCCGGTTTCCGAGGTGGACCAGAAGTCCCGTCTGGTCATCGCCACACCGGGAGCCGAGCCGATCGTGGTTCCGCGGCGCGGGGCCGACGACCAGGGTGCTGTCGACGGCGTGCATTCCGATTCCCTGGATCACAGGCCCGGATATGCGGCCATCGCCATCCTGGATGCCTGGACCAGCCTGTACGCCCAGGGGGTGGATGCCCGTATCGACACCCTCTCCGACTGGATGCGAACCGCCTCCCTCTGCCGACCTCGGGATCAGGGCGGCCAGGTATTCCTCCTGGGCGAGACGGATCCGCAGTTGGCCCAGGCCCTGATTACCTGGAGGAGTCCCCTCCTGGCCGGGGCCGAGCTGGACGATCGACGGGTGACCGGCATGCCGCCCGCCTACTCCCTGGCCACCATCTGGGGAGGGCGGAGGGCCGTGACATGGATTCTCGACAGGATCGGAGCCGCCACCGGTGACCTGGCCCTGCTCAAGACCGAGGAGGGGGAGGTCCCCGCCACCCTGGGTCCGGTGCCCATACCGCCCCCTAGGACCCTCGTGGCCCGTCAGTTGGAAGGAACCCAGGATCGGGTCAGGGCCCTGGTCAGGGTCACCACGGAGCAGCGTGACCTCCTGGCGGACCTGCTCAGGCGGGGCCTGTCCGAATACCTGGCCAAGCGGGGACGGGAGGAACTGAAGTTCCAGATGGACCCCAAGGACCTGACCTAGGCGGCCCTCGGGGGTCTATGAGGCATGCTTGCATGGAGGGGACGATGCAACGCGAGGAAAGGTGTCGAGAACGATGATTGGATGGCCCGGAGAGGTCGAGGTCCCCACTGATGTCATACTGGCCGATGACCAGGCCCGGTCGTCTCAGGGACGGCCCATCAGGCAGGTCATCTTCGACTTCGGCAACGTCCTGATCTACTGGAAACCGGAAATGGCCATGGTTTCCCGGTACGGTCCCGAATCCATCAGGGAGATGCTGGACAACGACAAGTCGGGGTTCTTCGATGCCAATAACATGATGGATGGTGGCGCTTCCTGCCGGGAGGCCCAGGCCTGGGTCCACGAGCGGCACGGTGCCCCCTGGGATCGCATGTTCACCTATTATTGCGAGAATTTCGTGGACTCCCTGACCGGTCCTGTGCCGGGGGCGCGGGTCCTGGTCAAGGACCTGAAGGCCCTGGGGGTCGGGGTCTGGGGCCTGTCGAACTGGGGCACCGAGCTCTTCCCCTACGCCTGGAAGCAGTACCCCATCCTGCATGACCTGGACGACCTGGTGGTCTCCGGCCCCGTCCATATGCGCAAGCCCCACCAGGACATCTACCAGTACGCCCTGCAGAAGTTCGGCATCAGGGCCGAGGATGCCCTCTTCATCGATGACAAGGGGATGAACGTGGTGGCTGCCAACCAGGCGGGCATCAGGAGCGTCTGCCTGAAGGATCCCTATAAACTCAGGACCCTCCTGATCGAATCTGGTTTGGACATACCCCAGGTCAAATGAAGGATGCCGATGATTGGCCTGGGCGGCTTGCCTTCCCGGCCGACGGCGGAATGCGGAGGAGTGAATCCATATGGTGATGAAGATCTTGTTTGCGGGTACACCGGATGTGGCCCTGCCCTCCCTGAGGCTCCTGGCAGGTGACCAGGAGCACTTCCATGTTGTGGCTGTCCTGACCAGGCCGGATGCCCCCAAGGGGAGGGGTCGAAGGCTGGAGCCCAGTCCGGTCAAGGCGGCGGCCCTGGACCTGGGTATTCCCGTCATCGAGGCCGACCCCAAGGGGGTTGACTTCGTCGACCGACTTAGGCGGACCGGGGCCGAATACGCCGCCGTCGTGGCCTATGGGCAGATTCTGAAGAAGCCCGTCCTGGACGCCATGCCGGGGGGCTGGTATAACCTCCACTTCTCCCTCCTGCCCCAGTGGAGGGGGGCTGCTCCTGTGCAACGGGCCATCTGGTCGGGGGAGACGATTACCGGGGCCACGGTCTTCCGCCTGACCCCAGGTATGGATGAGGGGCCCATCCTGGCCCAGTCCACCGTGGAGATCGGACCACATGAGACCTCAGGTCAGCTCCTGAACCGCCTGGCCGAGGATGGATCCCACCTCCTGGCGGCCTCCCTGGAGGCACTGGCGGAGGGGAGGGTCCTCCCTGTCGACCAGCCCCACGGTGCCTATGAGGTGGCCAGAAAGGTCACCAGCCAGGATGCCCACATCAGGTTCGACCTGCCCGTCTTCGCCCCTGACCGGCAGATCCGGGCCTGCACACCCAACCCAGGGGCCTGGTGCCAGGTGCATGAGGACGGGAAAGGCGGGAGCCGGGTCACTCAGGTCAAGGTCCTGGAGGCCGCGCCTGCCCGCCCCGACCAGTCCGGATTGCCGGAGGGGCTGAGACCGGGTTGTCTGTATATGACCAAGAAACACATCTGGGTGGGGACCTCTTCGGCCCCCCTGGAGCTCCTCCAGGTCAAGGCCGCCGGGAAGAAGGCCATGCGGGCCATCGACTGGGCCAGGGGTGCGCGGTTGGAAAACGGGGCCTACTGCGACTGATGGACCCAGGTCCTGCCGGGGAATCCCGGCCACCAGCATGCGGGCCCCCGACCACCGGCGGGGCCTGGACGCGGTTAGCATCGGGGAAGAGGAAGGTCGGTTCCTGTAGGTTCCGACCAGGTCGAGGAGGATATGGTGAGTGGACAAGATCACGGGGTTCCCGATGGGGGTCTGCACCCGGATGGCTCGCCCCTGACCGGACCCGCGGATGCCCAGGAAGAAGGCTTTCCCCAGGACCAGGCGGCCGCCATGGATGCCCTCAGGGAGCGTAACCATGCCCTGGTCCAGGCTCTGAACCGGGCCGGTAAGGAACTGACCAAGGCCAAGACCCAGTTGGCCCAGATGGCCTCACCACCCATGAACCTTGCCCTGGCCCTGGGGGTGGATTCGGTTTCCTTCGATGAGATGGGTGTCCAGCATGCCAACCTGGAGGTCCTCTATGGGTCCCGCAGGATGGTTCTGGCCCTGGCGCCCGGGGTGAGGGCCGACAGGGTCAGGCCGGGGCAGACCCTGCTGCTGGACGAGAACATGGTGGTCGTCCAGGTGCGCGACCAGGCAGGAAGCGGACCACTCCGCCAGGTCAGCCGGATCATGGATTCCGGTGCCCTGGTCGTCCAGGACACCTCGGGTGCCTCCAGCCTGGTCGAACGATCCGGTGCCCTGATGGACACGGACCTGAGCGTGGGCAACCAGGTCATGGTCGATCCCTCCGGGCAGATGGCCCTGGCCCTGGTTCCCGAGGAGGACCGGAACGACCTGGTCCTGGAGGAGGTGCCGGATGTCACCTTTGCCGACATCGGCGGCCTGGACCGGCAGATCGACCGGATTCGTGACGCCATCCAGCTTCCCTTCCTCCACAAGGACCTCTTCCGCCGTTTCGCCCTCAACCCACCCAAGGGCCTCCTCCTCTACGGTCCCCCCGGCAACGGGAAGACCATGATCGCCAAGGCCGTGGCCAACAGCCTGGCCAGGGGGTCGGGCACCCGGGGCGTCTTCCTTTCGGTCAAGGGGCCGGAGCTGCTCAACAAGTTCGTCGGGGAGTCGGAACGGCTCATGCGGCGGATCTTCGAGCGGGCACGCCAGCGCGCCGGCCAGGGTGGGCCGGTCATCGTCTTCATCGACGAGATGGACTCCCTCCTGCGCACCAGGGGGTCGGGCATCTCATCGGACGTGGAAACCACGATCGTCCCCCAGTTCCTGGCCGAACTGGATGGGGTCGAAGCCCTGGATAATGTCATGGTCATCGGAGCCTCCAACAGGATCGACATGATCGACCCCGCCGTGTTGCGGCCGGGCCGGTTGGATGTGAAAGTCCGTATCGACCGGCCTGGTCGGGAGGCGGCCGCCTCCATACTCTCCCGGTACGTGACCTCTGACCTTCCCCTGGCGGCCGGAACGAGCGGGGGTGACCTGGTCCAGGTCCTGGTCAGGGATGTCTACCGCCAGGACCCGGGCCGGAAGGTCTGCGATCTGCTTGACCAGGATGGCCGGTGGAACCCGCTGTACATGAGCCAGCTGATCTCGGGCGCCATGTTGCGCAACATCGTGGACAGGGCCAAGACCATGGCCGTCAAGGACTCCATCCGTCAGGACAGGGAGGTCGGTCTGGATGCCGACCGGTGCCTGAAGGCCGTCCAGGAGGAATACCTGGACATGCTCGACTCCGTGGGCGACCAGAATCCCGAGCAATGGGCCCGTACCGCCGGGCTGACCGCAGGGCGGGTGAGTGACATCCGTCTGGTCGACAGAGCCGGGGCCGAGTCATGAGGGTGGAGCGCGTGGTCGGCACCGAAACCGAGTACGCCATTGCGACCGGGGACGGGTCACGGGCCAACCCGGTGGCTCTCTCCCTGGAGCTGGTCCGGGCGGCTGCCGACCCAGCGCGCTCGCGCATCCACTGGGATTATGGCCGGGAGGACCCGGTCAACGATGCCCGCTCCGGACGTCTGCCCAGGGCCATGGCCAGACCGAGCATGCTGACGGATTCGCCCCAGGCCGCCCTGATCAACGTCCTGGCCCCCAACGGGGGCCGTATCTACGTCGATCACGCCCACCCAGAGTATTCCTCTCCCGAAACCACGGACCCCTTCCAGGCGCTGACCTATGACCGGGCCGGCGACCTCCTCATGGCCCAGGCGGCAGCACGTGCCGGTCAGGGGGGCGAGGGCCACGGCCTGCGACTCTACAAGAACAACGTGGACGGGAAGGGGGCCTGCTGGGGGACCCATGAGAACTACCTGATGGACCGTTCCGTGCCCTTTGCCCGGGTGGCGGCCCTGATGACCATCCACTTCGTGACCCGCCAGATCTTCACCGGTTCCGGCAGGGTGGGCCTGGGATCCGAGGGGAGGGGGTCCGGCTACCAGATAGGGCAGCGGGCCGACTACCTCCAATCCAGAATTGGTCTGCAGACCACCTTCGACCGGCCCATCATCAACACCAGGGACGAATCCCACAGCACCGCCTCCACCCGGCGGTTCCATGTCATCGCCGGGGATGCCAACCGGATGGACCTGCCCCAGGTCCTCAAGGTGGGGACGACCAGTATGCTCCTGGCCCTCCTGGAGGATGCCGAGACCGCCGGGTTCGACCTTGATGCCCTCCTGGGGCGTCTGGCCATGGACGATCCGGTGGCGGCCGTGCGGGTCGTCTCCCGGGATCTGAGCCTCAAGGAGCCTCTGGCCCTGGAATCGGGCAGGCGGGAATCCGCCCTGGAGATTCAGTATGACCTCCTCGAAGGGGTCTGCCAGGCGGGTGCGGCCCTCTATGGAAGGGACGGGGAGGGGCAACCCGCCTGGCCCGGTGAGGCCACCGGGAGGGTCATGGAACTCTGGAGAGGGGCCCTGGAGGATCTGGACCAGGTCCGCGGGGCCGATGCGGATGGGCGGATGGGCATGACCGCCCAGGCCGGTCGTTTGGAGTGGCTCTTGAAGTGGCAGCTCCTGGAGGGCCTGCGCCGTCGTCGTTCCATTCGGGATTGGGCCGACCCCCGCCTGGCTGCCCTGGACATCGAATGGGCCCGCCTTGACCCGGGGCATGACCTGCCTTCCCGCCTTGCAACCCGCATCCAGTCAGCGGTATCTCCGGAAGCGGTCGAGGCCGCCACCGACCAGGCGCCCGCCGGCACCAGGGCCTGGTTCAGATCCCGCCTCCTGCACGACTGCCCCGAAGTCATCCGGTCCATGTCCTGGAGCCGGGTGGTCCTGGCCGACCCGGATGGGGATGAAGGGCAGGCCCTGGACATGGACTTGACCGACCCGACAGGCCACACCGAAGCCGATTGCCGGGGACTATTGGAACATTCTGGGAATATTGGCCGGTGGCTCCTCAAGGGGGAGGGACGCGACCTATACTGCTGATATCGGATGAGCGGGGTCAAGCCAATGGATGGATTCGTCCTGGTACTTCTGCCGGGCCGATGTGAAAGAGAGAAATATGGAATTGCGTGAATTGGCCATGCAGGTCGCCACCATAGCGGTCGAGGCCGGTCGTCATGCCCTCCAGGACCAGATCAACCCCCACGATCCTCGAAGCACCTCGGCCATCGACCGGGGCACCCAGTTCTCCTCCGGTATCGACACCCGTCTGATTCGCTACTGCCGGACCAAGATCGCCAACCTGGAGCCCTTCGACGGGTTCTGGGAGGAGGAGGCCGGCAACCGCAGGCCAGGCGGTCGGTACTGGTGCTTGGGCCACATTGATGGGCCGGTCAACTATGTCAGGAACATGGCCGAGTGGACCGTCACCATCTCCCTCTTCGCGGTTGACGGGACCGGGCACGCGTCGCCGGTCATGGGCATTGTCCACGCCCCGGTCCTGGGGCTGACCTACCTCGCCGCCAAGGGCGAGGGGGCCATCCGCATCAGGCGGACCATCGTGGGCGACAAACGGGAGAAGATCATCCCCTCCACCATGGATACCCTCAAGGGGTCGGTCATCAGCTTCGGAATGTCATACTTCCCCAATGAATCCGAGCAGGTCCTTCAGATCGTCTCCCGTATGGCCGGTAAACCTGCCGATATCAAGCGTGTGGGGCCCGTTTCCCTGGACCTCTGCCGGGTGGCTGACGGCAGCTACGACGCCTACTTCGAGCCTGCCCTTCATTCCTGGGACATCCCCGCCGTCTCCGCGGCCGCAGTGGTGGTCCGCGAAGCCAAGGGGACCCTCTGGCGGTGGGACGGCGGCCACGTCCGCTGGGAGGGCAGCAACGACGTCGTGGCGACCAATGGCCTGATGGACAAGGAACTGGGTTCCTATCTGGTATCCGACTAGTCCCGGGCGGTCGAAAGCGGTATAAGGGATGGTGGGCGTACCCGGAAATAACCAGGTCGCCACGATAGGAGGTCAGGATCATGCCACAGGAGTTCAGCCGGCTTTCGTCTTCAGCCCGGTCGGGGCAGGAGCAGACGGAGGAGGATACAGGGACCGCCGGTGCTTCGGCCCGGGCCCGGACCCAGGACACTTCCCTGGATTCCGTCCTGGACGACATCGAATCCACCTTGGAGGACAACGCCGAAGAGTACGTCAAGGGGTTCGTGCAAAAGGGCGGTGAGTAACTGATGGACCGGGCTCCAGGCATCGATCACCGTCGTATCTTCGGCATCGAGACCGAATACGGGGTCAGCCTGACCGGTGGCGACGGGGACTGCAGCGCCGGGCAGGTGGCCATGGCCATGTTCCGGAGCCTGGTGGAACGGAACCGGTCCACCAATATCTACCTTTCCAACGGGGCCCGGCTGTATCTGGACGTCGGTTCCCATCCCGAATACGCCACGGCAGAGGCCCTGACTCCCATGGATGCCCTGATCCAGGACCTGGCGGGGGAGCGGATCATGGCGAATCTGGCCCGTCAGGCCGGATCCATCCTGGCGGACCGGTTGGGGCCGGGCGCCCGGGTGCACGTATTCAAGAACAACGTCGATGCCCGGGGGCACTCCTTCGGGTGCCACGAGAACTACCTCCTGCGCCGTCAGGTCCCCCTGGAGATGGTCCGCGGGCAGCTGGTGCCCTTCCTGGTGACCCGGCAGCTCTTCACCGGGGCCGGACGGTTGGGCGAGGATGGTTTCCAGCTCAGTCAGCGGGCGGATTTCCTGGATGAGGCCGTTTCCTCGGCCACGACCCGTGCCCGCCCCATGGTCAATACCCGCGACGAGCCCCATGCCGACCCCGACCGGTATCGGCGCCTGCACGTCATCCTCGGGGATTCCAACCGTTCCCAGACGGTCACCTGGCTCAAGCTGGCCACCACCCATCTGGTCCTGGGCCTGATCGAGGAGGAAGTCCTGGCCGGGAGGTCCATCCCCTTCGGTGACTGTGCCCTGGCCGATCCGGGTGCAGCCATGAGGTCGGTCAGCAGGGACAGGAACGGCAGGGTTCCCCTGGACCTGGAGGGTGGCGGGACCGTATCAGCCCTGGATCTGCAGAACCGGTACTGGGAGGCCTGCAGGGCCTATATCGATGATTCCGGCGATCAGACCGGGGTGGGCATTCCCATGGTCGGAAAGGTCCTGGTCCTGTGGCGTGCGGCCCTGGATGCCCTGGATGCCGGTCGCTGGGAGGATCTGGCCGACTGGGTCGATTGGGCCGCCAAACTCAGGCTCCTCAAGGGGGAGGAGGCGCGCGGGGCCGATCCCCTCAAGGCCAGGCGTCTGGACCTGGACTACCACGACATCGCCTCCGGCCGGTCCTATGGGGCCCTGGTCCGGCATGGGATGATGCGCACCCTGGTGGACGACCATCGCATAGGGGAGGCCCTGCGGACGCCCCCACAGACCACCAGGGCGCGGCTGCGGGGAAACTTCGTGGCCAGGGCGGAGACGACGCCCCTCCAGTGGTCCTGCGACTGGACCCGCCTGGTCCTCCAGGGCAACCACCGGCATGAGGTGAGGCTGATGGACCCCTTTGCCCATGAGTCTGACGAGGCTTATCTGGCCATGATGGGAGAGCTGGCCCAGGACCGGGCGGTGTTCGATCCCGTCTGAATGCCGCTGCCGGTCACTGGCCGCCCACTGGGAGGTCCGGGCGGGGATACGCAAACAGGCCCGGCCCATAAGGGCCGGGCCTGTTGAAAACCGGTGAGGTCGTCAGCTCACTTCTTGTTGGAAACAGCCTTCTTCAACAGGGAACCAGCGGAGATACGGACGCCGTAGCTCGCGGGAATCTTGATGGTCTCGCCCGTGCGGGGGTTGCGGCCGGTACGAGCGGCACGCTTGACGCGCTCGGCAGAGAAGAGACCGGTGAGTTTCAGGCCCTCTCCGGACTTCATGGCCTCAACGAAGACATCCTGGAAGGCGTTGACGGCCGCTTCGGCCTGGGCCTTGGTCAGATTCGACTTCTGAGCAATCTTCGAGACAAGATCAGATTTGTTGTATGCCATAGAGCATCCTTCTTTCGGGGGCTCCCCTGCTTCCTTTGTTGTGGAAAGCCCAACGGTCAATGACTGATATTAGCGCAGATGGGGGTCAAGCACCGCATTTTTCGGGGGTTTCCCGGTATTTCCGCTTCATTTTCTTTCCAAGTTTCACGTTTCGGACCATTTCAGACCTCCAAATGACCATTCGGGACTCGGATTCGGCCCAGGATAAGGCTAAAACCCCAATGCTCAGATCAGATTGCGTCGGCTGAGCCAGCGCATGGCCAGGGCACCAAGTGGGATGCGTAGCCAGTAGTTGGCCACACGGAAGACCAGGGTGGCCGATATGGCGACACCGGAGGGAACCCCGGCCAGTCGGAAGGCCGAGAAGAGCACCGCCTCTATGGCACCCAATCCGCCGGGGGTGGGCACGGCCGATCCCAGGGTGTTGGCCAGGAGGAAGACGAAGGTGGTCTCGAAGATGTTCGTCCTGCACCCGAAGGCCATCAGGGCGGCCCAGAAGCTCAGGCCCAGGGCGGCGGACTGGAGTACGGCCCCCGAGGCGGCCATCAGGAGCTGACGGGGTTGGGTCAGGATGTCGACCAAATGGCGCGCGTAGGAGGCCACGATGGGCATGAGGCGGTCCACGACCAGCCGCCTGGTGTAGGGGATGGCCATGGCCAGGGCGGCGACGATGGCCACCACCCCGATCACGATGACCAGGGTGTTGGTGGGAATCATCCCCGAGAGGGTGTTGCGGCCCGTGAAGAGGCCGATGACCACCAGGAGCACGAAAGTGGTGGCGAACTGGACCGCCACCACGGCGCTCATGATGGCTGTGGCCATGGTGTTGTCGTACCCGCTCCTGCGCAGGAACTGGAGATTGACAAAGGCCGGCCCCACGCCGGCTGGCATGGAGACCGAGGTGAAGGACGAGGCCACTTGGGAAAGGAAGATGCCGCGCAGGTTGCGTTTCCTCTTGTCGATGAAGACACCCAGGGTGACGGCGCATCCCACCCAGGAGAAGGACCCCAGTATGAAGGAAAGGCCGACCACCCAGGGGTTGGCGTTGCGGACGGCCTGGATGACCTGTTGGAGGTTGAACTGGGTGAGGATGACGATGGCCGCCACAACCAGGAGGGCAAGGGCCAGGAAGCTGCGCAGGCTGAACCTGGACAGGCTGACCTGGTCCATGGACCCGACGGACTCCGGTGGCGCCATGGCCCGTAGCCGTGCACGCAGGTCCGACATGACCTGCCTGTCCCATCCGGGCAGGGCCTGGGTCTGTGCGGGGATGGCCACCATCTGCACAAAGGGGGTCAGGGCGACCATGGTCGTCTCGCCCCAGGATTCCAAGCCGATCCGGACTGCCTCCTCGACGCTCAGGGCGGCGGTCATCAGGCTGAGGAGCTGGACCCGGTCCAGGGCCGTATTGGCCGAGGAGCTGGCGCTGTCGCCGTTTTCCCAGCCGGCGATGACCGCATGGCCCTCCCTGTCCATGGCCAAGGTGCTCGGAGTGATGCGCCGATGGGTGTAGCCGCGACCGTTGGCCTTGTCCAGGAAGTCCATGAGCTGACGGGCCTGGTCCGCATCCAGGTGGTCCAGGTCGATGGGGGTCAGGTGGATGTCGTCATGGAAGACCAGGATGGAGGACTCGGCGTTCTCGGCCAGGCCGTAGGGGTGGAGGGCGGGAAGCCCCAGGTCACGCAGCTCGAACAGGACGGCCATGTGATGCTGCATGGAGTCCCTGACGGACCTGTCCCGACGCATGGAGACACCGGAGAGCTTGATCCACTGCCAGATCTGCATCAGGTATCCGGCCGTGTGGAGCTGGCCGTCCATGACTGAAATCGTGTAGGCAGTGCCTGCCTTGTCCCTGGCCCTGTAGATTCTCGAGGCCTCGATCAGGTCGTCATCCAGGCAGGGGATGGGTTGTCCATCCGCGTCCATGGTGGCATCCACGCGGGTAAGCTCGGCCAGGTCGATGCCGATGGAGGCCACGGCCTGGACCACCCCATCCCCCCAGGCGCCCTTGCTCTGGGTGCCTGCGATGTAGCGGATGACCATGCCGGTCATCCGGCCCAGGAGGAGGGATACCAGGACCCCGCTGGCCGAATTGGACGAGATGATGACCATGATGACGGCCACCACATACAGGGCGTTCCACCCCCACTTGACCGTGCTGCGCAGGCGACGGGGTCCTGCCGCGCTCAGGAAGGCGGCCAGGCCGGCGTAGATGTCGGGCAGGAGGACGGGTGAGCCAAAGGCGTTCTGGGAGCTGAAGGAGGCGATCAGGGTGGGGTTGTGGGTGGAGATGATCAGATTGGAGATGACCAGGATCAGCCCGTACCCCATGAACATGGCCAGGGGGGCGGTGATGGATTGGACCCATTCACGGTTGATCAGAAGATTGATCAGAACCGCCAGAACCACGGTCACGGTAACGGCCTGCTGGAGGAAGTTGGTGGGCACATCCATGAGCCAATCCATGGCGTTGCCCGCCTGCCGCATATCCGACTCGACGCCGGCCGCCGTCCCTTTCAGGTAGACGGCCGCCAGGGCTATCAGCAGGGCCATGATCAGCGAAGCCAGGGCCCGAAGCAGATCCTCGGCATCATGGACCCGCTGGGGTGGGGTATCCACGATGGTGGGTTTGTCGGTCACCGGGGATTGGCCCTCCCCGGACTTCTCCTGCTTTTGGTTGGGAACCTCGGTCATGGTCAGTCGCGATCGAAGTCCACCAATGTATCGGCGGCCCCGGTGTAGGAGGACGGAGTCAGGGACTTGAGCCTCCGGGCCGTTTCCGGATCCAGGTCCAGGGTGTCGATGAAGCGCTCGACATCCCCCCTGCCGATCCGGTGGCCTCGCATCAGCTCTTTGACCCGCTCATAGGGGTCCTCCATCCCGGCCCGGCCGGCAAGGCCAGCGGCCCGCATGGCGGTCTGGATGGGTTCACCCAGGACCTCCCAGTTGTTGTCCAGCTCCTCCTGCATGACCTGGGTGTTGGGGTGGATGGCCGCCAGGCCCCCCTTGAGGTTATCCAGGGCCAAAAGGCTGTATCCCAAGGCGGAACCGATGTTGCGCTGGGTGGTGGAATCGGTCAGATCGCGCTGCCACCTGGTCTCGGTCAGGGTGGCTGCCAGGGTGTCCAGGAGGGCGCAGGAGATCTCCAGGTTGGCCTCGGCGTTCTCGAAACGGATCGGATTGACCTTGTGGGGCATGGTGCTGGAGCCGGTGGCCCCTTTGACCGGTTCCTGGGCGAAGACGCCCCGGGAGATGTACATCCAGACATCAACGGCAAGGTTGTGCAGAATCCGTCCGGTGTGGCTGATGGTCGAGTAGAGCTCGGCCTGCCAGTCATGGGATTCGATCTGGGTCGTCAGGGGATTCCAGACCAGTCCCATGCGTCCGGTGACGAATTCCCTGGAGAGACGGACCCAATCCACGTCAGGGGCGGCGGCCAGGTGGGCGCCGAAGGTTCCGGTGGCCCCGTTGATCTTGCCCAGGTACTCCTGATGGCGGACCCGGTCCAGCTGTCGGCTGAGCCGGTGGACATAGACGGCCATCTCCTTGCCCAGGGTGGTGGGGGTGGCCGGCTGTCCATGGGTCAGGGCCAGCATGGGTAGG
The DNA here is from genome assembly GCF_945269915.1 of uncultured Bifidobacterium sp. GTDB lineage: Bacteria > Actinomycetota > Actinomycetes > Actinomycetales > Bifidobacteriaceae > Bombiscardovia > Bombiscardovia indica. The sequence continues at coordinate 32,607 of NZ_CALYOY010000004.1, forward strand.
CCACGATGGGTGGTGGCCATCTCGGCCAGACGGTCCACAATGGCCTGGGCCGCAGGGAGCCAGACCTGCTCGACCGCGCCACGGATGCACCGGGCGTAGGAGAGGTTGTTGATGTCTTCGCTGGTGCAGGCGAAATGGACCAGCGCCTTCAACCGGGGCAGTTGCGTACCGGCGCCCAGGCTTCCCTCGGCCTTCTCCAGTCGGCGGTCCAGGTAATATTCCACCGCCTTGACGTCGTGGTGGGTCCGTGCTTCGATTTCCGCCAGTTCCTCGATACCCTGGTCGTCGAAATCCTCGGGGATGGCGCGCAGGTAGGCCTGCTCATCGGCGGTCAGGGGTTCGATGCCCGGAAGGATGGGCTGGTTGCCCTGGTCGGGGTACCCATTGGCGAGGAGAATCATCCATTCGACCTCGACCCGCATGCGCTCGCGGTTCAGGGCCGGCTCGCTGAGGTGGTCCACCAAGGGTGAGGTCTGCATGCGGTAACGCCCATCCAGAGGATTGAGGGCAATGGCAGGTGTGACTCGGCTCAGGTTCATGCCCCCCAGTCTAGGCGAAACCGCCAACCGGACGACATTCGCTCCCGGGCCCGTGTTCTCCGGCCTGACCTGTCATCCGTCAATCCCGTAACCTGCCCTGATAGTAGGTGGTCTCCACCAGGTCGCCACGGGTTGACCGGGCGAAGTGCTCATCCTGCTCGATGATTTTTGGTGACCCTTTGGCCAGGGCATTCTGCCAGGCCGCCCTCTGATAGTTCATGCCGTGGGTCGACTCCACGGTCCCCTTGGTGAATGGGACCGGTTGCCTGGAGTAGGGGGCGTTCGCCTGGGCCGGTGTGGTGCCTGCATCCCGGCCCCGGACCGTCAGCCGATGGTCCCGCTCGGTGTTGTCCCTGGCATCCAGGCTGGAGACCAGCTCCTCCTGCATCTCGACACTGGTGGTCCAGGTCTGCGGGGCTATGGGGTGGTTGCCGATGGGGGAGCCGGCCGTCACCACATGTTCGAATCGGTACCGGTCCGCCATGTCGCTGGCCAGGGTGGCTGCCACGATTCCGCCCTGGGAGTGCCCGACCAGACTGACCCGGTCTACAGGTGCCACCCCGGCCATGCCCATCGCCTCGGTCACCAGGCGGGTGGAGGCGGCCTGCGTGCGGGTGCCTGGCCTGTCGCTCATGAGCTGGAGATTCTGCCCCCAGCCGATGGCCGAGTCGGGGTGGGAACTAGTTCCAGGTATGTAGACCACCCAACGGATATCTCCATCAGCATCCCTGTACTTCTGCACGGCGATGGTGTCATAGGAGAAGCCCTGGTCACGGGAGCCCAGGCGTTGCAGGTTGCCCAGGGCCTGGTCAATGCAGTGGGCGCTTTCCAACCCGTCACCGCCCGGCCTGACCGGGGTCACTTCCAACCTGCGTTGAGAAGTGGGCATGGCCCGGCTCAGCCACTCCGAGAAATGACCTATGGGGGATCTGGAAAAGGGGACGAGTCGCTCAGACAGGGCCAGGATCGTGTCCTGATGGAGGGGTGAGGTCGTTTCCAGGAATTCCGCCAGACTGACCATGTGGCCTTTGACCAGGGAGTCCCCCAGATACGTGCAGAGGGTCATGACCGCCAGGGTCCTTATGTTTTCCAGGGGGTTGAATCTGACCGGACCGACAAGAACGGTCGCCAGTATGCCGGACATGCGCGATTCCGCCTCGGAATATAGGGAATAGGCCCCGGTCAGGGCTTCCGCCTGATCCGATAGGAGGGTGGTCAGGTCCTGGCAGTCATCGCATTGGGAATCGCAGGTTCTGATGGCGAAGTCGAAGGGGAAGACCGCGTGCCCGCCATCCTGGACCCGGCTTCCGTTCAGGGAGGGACAGGTCAGGGTCAGGCTCCTGCTCCTCGCCAATCCTAAATTGGTCAGGCTCCATCCCTCCTGGAGGGATGCGATGCTGATGGCGAACTGGTTGAGCTGGTCGGCCATCCGGGTCAGCTGTTCGAGTTGAACCCGGGTGTATCCATTGGATCCGACCTGCGAGGACACCTGCCGCATCATGGCCGGGTCTCTTCATCCAGGAGCTGTCTGGCCTGCATCAGTGAAGATGCCTGGTCATCGGCCAGGTCGGAGGCCCGGATCAGATTCTCCCTGAAGGCCCGGGCGGACTGGCCCTCCCAGTCGATGGCCCCGGCCTGGTCGATCAGGGCATGGGCATCATTGAGAACCTGTTCGGTCTGGTCGATCAGTGCGGTCATCATCCGGGAGCAACGGGCCACGCTCCGATGACAGTCGCAGGTGGATGCCTGGTCAAGGTCCGCCCCGGTCGTCCCTCCCGCGGGCTGACCGAAGAGGGTGGGTGGGATGAAGGGGGAATTGATCATATGCCCATCTCACCAGGGCCGAAAGGAGAGGAGCACCATCCGGGGTGGATGTGGTCAAATGTGCGTCGGAGGTCAGGCCTGCCTTGACGGTCTGCTTTACCTACCAGGGTTTGTCCGTCTTCTGGTCTTCCTTTGCATGGTCGGTCTGGGTGCCCCCCGATGGATCGTGGGTCTGCTGGCTCTGCTTCAGGATTTCATCCACCTTCTCCTGTTGGTCCTTGGTCAGCCCCTGCTGTCCCTGCTTGCCTGTGCCGGATTGCCCCGGGGAGCCTGCGAACCGCCCCGCGCCCCCCTTGGAGGCCTCCTGGCTGCGGAGCTGTCTGGTCGCCCGCCGGGTCAGCCTGTCGCTGACGGCCCGGCTCTGCTGTATGGTCTGCCTGGTCCCCGGCAGGAGAATCGGGCCCATGGATTCCGCCTGGTGAAAGAGCTGGTCGGTCTGCTCCTGGATGGCCTTGATCTTGGCCGGGTCGGCATCGGACCGGTTGGCCTCGGCGATGCTGGTGTTCAGGGAGTGGGTGGCTTGGTTGTAGGTGCTGATGGCGTTGATGTTGGTCAGGCCCCAGGCCGCGATCAGGGCCATGATCAGCCCCAGGAAGGCCAGGATTATTCTCGCTCCCAGCATCCTCTTCCCGCTCACGGTCTCCGTTCCGGTCGTCTCTGACGAATTGTGCGCTGCCGAGTTCATAGGAGCCTCCTTGAGGTCCTGATCCAGTCGGCCAGCTCCCAGATCAGGAGAATCACCTCCACCAGGGCCAGGGGCCAGATCAGCGGGGTGACGTGTCGGCGGATCTTGGTCACCGTGGTCACCCGATATTGCTTCGAGGCCTTGGCCGTGGTTCCCGAATCAAGGGTGCGGCCCTTGTCAAGATGTTCGAACGAACCGCTCATCTCGTCGGCCAGGGCCTTCAGGTTCTTCTGATCCATGGTGGAGATGCCGGGCTGACCGGTCTGGGGGTCCTTGACCCATTGATCATCACCCTCGGGGTGGGTGCCCTCAGTGCCCTCCAGGGTGTCCTGGCTGACGGGGATCCGGCCGCCCGTCGCGGATCCGGTTCCCAGCACGAAGGCGTCATCCAGGTAGGCGCGCAGGGTCGAGAAGGACCGCCGCGGATGGCTGCTCGTCTGTTCGCCATCGGTGATCAGGTAGAGGAGGATCCGGTCGTCGGGATGCTGCTGCCTGGTCTCCTTCATGGAGATGACCAGCTGATCCAGGGGGGCGTCCAGGTTGGACCCGGCCGACTGGGAGGTGGGTTCGGTCCGCAGACCCCGGCTCCAGTTTCCGATGGCCCGGTCATCCGGTGTCAGGGGGAGGTCCAGGGTGCCCGACATTCCGAAACGGAGGGCCGCAAAGGAGGCATCGGGGTAGGCCTTGGTCAGGTCGTCCACGGCCAGACGGGCGGCCTCCAGGCGCGAGATGTCGCTGTGGTCCCCGTAGGCGGCGTCCTTGACGGCCATGGAGCCGGTTACGTCGACGGCGATATAGACATCGGTGGCGTTGATGGCCCGGTTGGTGGTCTGGCTGACCACGCTGGGGGTCAGGACCATGAGGGCCAGCACCAGGACCATGACCGTCCGTCGAACCGTGGCCAGGGTCCCCGCATCCGTGTGCCCCTTGGCGCGGTGGTGCGTAATGGGGATGGCCGCGGCCAGGAGCAGGAGGAGGGCAGTCAGTATTCCCCCGCCCGTCCATCCCAGGGAGGGGTCCAGGGTCAGACCGTTCAGTATGTTCACCGCTTCAGCCTCCAGACCAGAATCAGGTATCCACCCAGGGCCAGGCTCATGGCCAGGACCCACCAGCCGGGGGAGTCCACCAGGCTGGACTGTCTGACGGTACCCGGGTCGCCCCCGTGTCGTCGCTCGATCTGCCGGACCAGGGAGGCGATGGAGTCACCGTTCTGCTGGACCAGGAAGATGCCCTGATGCGATTCGATCAGGCGACGCATCTCCTGGGTGCTCTCGTCCGAGAGGCTCTCCTTGGGGCCCGAGTAGAGACCATCCACGGCAATCCCGGTCCTGGCGGTCAGTTTGAGCGCCTCCTCCAGGGTGTAGGTGGGTTTGCCCGAGGTTACGTTGTCGGTGGCCAGAACCACCGAGGCGGCGCGGTCCTCGGCCTCCTCGCCCCTTCCCGACTCCTTGGTGGTGAAGCCGGGCAGGAGGGCGGCACAGCCGACCAGACCATCACCGATCAGGGAGGTGACATCCTTCCGGTTCTGGGTGCCCTCCAGCCAATCGCTGATGTCCTGGTACTGTTTATCGCTCATCTTGTCGATCTGGTCCTGGGACTGGACCCCCTTGAGGATCCGGTTGGCCCTGCGCAGTTCCTTGGTGACCATGTCGTAGTCGTCGGTCAGGGGGAAGACGGTCCGTGATGTGGAGTTGAAGATGCTCAGGGCGATTCGTTCCCCCTTGAACCTTCCGACCAGGTCCAGGTAGGAGACCAGGACCTCCCGGTCGTAGGGGAGGGTGGATCCGGAGACGTCCAGGCAGAGGACGATATCCCGGCTGTGCCCGGTTTCCTCGGTCGTATCTACGGTTGAGGGGCGCCCCGCCAGACAGATGCCGGCCAGGAGGGTCAGGACCAGAAGGAGACAGGCCAACCGGCCCAGGTTGCGCCACTGGTGGAAGAGACGGATGCCGGCCTCGGTGTTGAGGTCCTCATCCAGGCTCCAGACCTCGATGCGGGATCGCTCGTCTTGACCGGACTGCCTGGCCCGGTTCCGTCTGGCCTCCATCCAGAGGACCGCCAGGACCACCCCTATCGCAAGAACCAGGCCCAGGGCCATGATCCAGGGCCAACGCCAGGTCACCCGACCGATGTTCATCAGCGCCACCTTTCGATCAGGGACCGCACCCAGTTGGCGGCCTCATCCACGCCGACGGTGTCGCTGGCGGTAAGGCTCGCCGGAGAGGCGAATTCAGGGGGGTAGAGGGCATCGATGGTCTGACGGAGGAGGTCCAGGCCCTGTGAGGTGCTGTTGGTCCTGGGCTGGGTCTTGATTTCGGTCAGGGTCTTCGTGCTCATGTCCTGGTTCCAGGACTGGGAGGCGAATCGTCGGGCTATTCCCGCCAGGTCCTTCATGGCCTGGTCCCGGGTCAGTCTGCCGTCCCCATGGTCGGCCACCACCTGGTCGATTTGTCGCAGCCAGTCTTTTTTGGGGCTGACCGATGTATGGTTCCCCCTCTGGTCCTGGCCCCTTCTGTGGAACCTGGGTAGGAAGATGGCCAGGGCGATGGTCAGGACGGTCAGGAAAATGCAGGTCAGGGTAAGGCTGAGAAGCCACCTGGGTTCCTCCATGAAGGGAAGCGGCTGCATCTGCTGGGCGAGTATCGGTTGGTTCTGCATGCTTGTCACCGACCCGACCTCCCGGATATGGGAGCGGTGGTCGGACCCGCCGCGGAACGCCTGGCCGAATATCCGGCGGAAACCGTGGGGAGGGTGATCGACAGGAGGTGGATGAACTGTTCGAACATGGCCTGACTGGATTCGGCACGGACCAGGGTGGAACCGCTCCGCGCCAGTTCATGCCGCAGGGCCGCCGCCACATACCCACGGTGGACCGCCACTTCCTGGCCGGTCCGTTCGGTCCGGAGGAAGGCCGGAACCTTGCGTCCCGACTGTGCCTCAAGGATGGGGCCCAGGTCTTCCTCCGGACGGAGAGGGTTGAGTAGGCGAACCGAGGCCAGGCTCAGTGGGTGGGTCTGGGTCAGTCGACGAATCGTGGCCAGATGGTCCTCGTGCAGGGCGGTCTCGTCCGTGGCCAGGACCAGGAGGGCGTGTCGATCCCGGATCTTGAGGGCAAAATCCAGGAGGGCCCCGATGTTTCTGGAATCACTCCGGCGGTTCATGACGGCACGATCCAAGGTCTGTTCGAACCGGGCGAATCCTCCGCGGCAGGGTATGCGGGTGATGGTGGAACTGTCGGCCAAAACCAGACAGACCTCGTCGGAACGTCTCAGGGAGAGGGCTGCGAACATGCAGAGGGCATTGGCCGCCACCTGGATGGCCTCTTCCCCGCTGGGGCAGTTTCCGGTCATCTCGCGTCCCACGTCGAGGAGGAGCCAGACCTTGCTGGTCAGCTGTCGATCCTTGTCGACCACCATGGGCCTACCGGTCTTGGCGCTGGATTTCCAGTCGATCAGCCGGGTCTCGTCGCCGGGTTCGTAGGTTCGGATTCCGGCGATGTCGTAGCCGTTTCCCCGCATTACCGAGGGGTGTTCTCCCTCGAGGATACCCATGGCCTTGCGCACGGTCGGCAGGCTCATGCTGGACCCCAGCGCTTCGATTCGCCTCCGGACCGGGTCCCGGTGCCCAAGGTCATGGATCATGGTACGGGTACCGTTTCCAGGATCGTATCGACGATGTCGTCGCTGCTGACCCCGTCGGCCATGGCCTCGAAGGTGAGCAGGATGCGGTGGCGGAGGACCTGGTGGGCGAATCCTTTCAGGTCTTCGGGAACCACGAAGTCACGGCCGCTGATCAGGGCGTGGGCCTGACCGATGCGAATCAGGGCGATCGAGGCCCTGGGGCTGGCACCGAGACGGACCTGTGAGGAAAGACCCTGAATGGGTTTGGGGCCGTCGCCGCGGCTGGTGGCCGCCAGATCGACCGCATACCGCATGATCGGCTCGGCCACGTGGACCCGACGTGCGTTGCGACGGAGGAACTCCACGTCGGCGATGGTCAGCCTGCCCTGGTCGTCGGCCAGGGGCATGTCGGTGCCCCGGCTGGCCAGGAGCTGGAGCATCCGGGTTTCCTGGTCCGTGTCCGGGTAGGTCATGACGGCCTTGAGCATGAACCTGTCCATCTGGGCCTCGGGCAGGTTGTAGGTGCCCTCCTCCTCGATGGGGTTCTGGGTGGCGATGACCATGAAGGGCTGGGGAAGGTCGATCCGCTGCCCGCCGATGGTGGTGGCCCCCTCCGCCATGGCCTCCAACATGGCCGACTGGGTCTTGGCGTTGGAGCGGTTGATCTCGTCAAGGAGGACGAAGTTGGCGTGGATGGGTCCCAGCTTGGTGGAGAAACGTTGGTTGGAGAAGTCATAGACCTGGGTGCCCACCAGGTCGGAGGGCATCAGGTCTGGGGTGCACTGGACCCGCTTGAAGCTGCCTGAGACCGATGTGGCCAGGGTCTGGGCGGCAGTGGTCTTGGCCAGGCCCGGCACGGACTCGATCAGGATGTGTCCCGAGGCCACCAGGGTCACGATCAGCGCCTCGCGCAGTCCCTCCTGGCCAACCAGGTTTTTGGCGAACCGGGTTCGAATCCGGTCGACCAGCTGTCGGGAACGTTGCAGGTCGTCGCTGCTGACCAGGGTCGTGGCCTGGCCCCGATGGGGCTGGACCGGTTGCTGTGCACTTGGTCTTGGTGGGAATAAAGCCATAGGTGCCATGGTAATGGTCTTTCCTGACGAGGAGGGCGAAGGCCACCTTGGATGGCCCCCTGCCGGGGAGGGGCCGGACTCAGGTCAGGGACCAGTCGATTGGCTCTGCCCCCATGCTTTCCAGGGCCTGGTTGGCCTTGGAGAAAGGCTTGGACCCGAAGAAACCATACCTGGCCGACATGGGGCTGGGATGGGGGGACTTGATGATGGCGGCCCTGGTCAGCAGGGGCTCCAGACTCTGTGCCTGTCGTCCCCAGAGGATGGCCACCAGGGGGAGGGGTCGGCCTTGTGCATCCTGCCGGTCGTTCAGGGCCCGGATGGCCTCGTCGGTGATCTCCTCCCACCCCCTGCCGCGGTGGCTGGCGGGTTTGCCCACGCGCACGGTCAGGCACCTGTTGAGGAGCATGACACCACGTCGGGTCCAGGGTGTCAGGTCACCATTGGAGGGGGTGGGCAGGCCCAGGTCATCGTTCAGTTCCGTGTAGATGTTGCGCAGGGAACCCGGGATGGGGCTGACTGCCGGATCCACGCAGAAGCTGAGACCGACCGGGTTGCCGGGGGTGGGGTAGGGGTCCTGGCCGACGATCAGGACCTTGATGGAATCGAAGGGGATGGTGAAGGCCCGGAGGATGTTCTTGCTGGCGGGCAGGTAGGGGTGCCCTTGGGCCAGCTCCTGGCGCAGGAAATCACCCATGCGGTGGATGTTCGGTTCCACCGGGGCCAGTGCCGTGGCCCAGCCTGGATCGACCAGTTCGGCCAGGGGTTTGCGGGTGGTGTGCCCCTGTTCCCGGGGGATGGTCTGATGGGTGGTCTCCGAACCTGACCGTGACTCGCCCGAGGGGAAGTGGAATGGCTGGTCTGTGTTCATGTGGCCACTATAACGCGTCGGGGAATCGTGAGGACCGGTCGGGTTCCATCCGGTCATGACCTGACTGCCCGCTAGGCTTTACATATAATAGTGCCGGGTTCAGGCGAGCAGAGGAGTGTTTTATGGCTAGCAATCAGGTCGATCAGGCCGACAAGTCGCCCCAGGGCCAGGATGAATTCGACAATCCTCCCAGAGGGCCGGTCGGTGTGCATCGTGGTCCCAAGTCCTTGGGTGTCCGGGCCCTGCCGTACCTGATTGTGGTTCTTCTCGCGGTAGTGTGTGGTATCGGTGTTTGGGCCGGTGTCAGCGGGATCCTTCCCTGGCAGCAGCAGAAGCCGACATCCACCACCCAGGTCATCAGGAAGCCTTCCGCCAGCAAGGACTCCACATCCACGCCGAGCGAGAGGAACGAGGCCACCACGGCCCCGTCCACGCCGCCCGCCCAGACGCCAAGTCAAACGCCTCCCACGCCGGCTCCGGTGGTCAACAGGAACACCCAGGTCCTGGTCGTCAACGGCACCCGAACCAGTGGATATGCGGCCAGCAAACGCCAGGTCCTGGTCAATGCCGGCTATGGGGCTGTCACTGCCAGCAATCCGACCGGGAACCTGCCTGCCGCCAATGTGGTCCGGTATCAGAATGAGGCCGACAAGGCCACCGCTCAGGATGTGGCCAACCAGCTCGGCATCGCCCAGGTGGAGCAGTCCGCCGCTGCCGGAAGCCCCATTGAGGTCGTCCTTGTCCAGTAGTGGCCCTGTCTCGAATACCCATAGATGGGCGGTACGGGTCTCACAGTCTGATATTTTGAATTGGCGTTTCTTCCATTGGTTGTCATATACTGGGCGTGCCGACCAGACAGATACGGTCAGTCTCGTATCTGCTGTGACGCGGCACCTATGTTAAGGAAGTTAGTTATGGCACAAGGCACTGTGAAATTCTTCAGCGCTGGCAAGGGTTACGGATTCATCAACCCCGACGATGGCGGGGAGGATGTCTTCGTTCACTATTCGGCTATTCAGTCGGATGGGTTCAAGACCCTTGATGAGGGAGATAAGGTCGAATATCAGGTTGAGCAGGGCCCCAAGGGTCTTCAGGCAACCGAGGTCACCAAGATCTGATTGTCGTTCTGAATTCGTCTTTCCTAAGGCCCTGGTCTGACCGGGGTCTTTTTTATGCCATGGTCCGTCCTTTCCATCCGCTCGTATCCGTGGGCCGCAGACGGCAATCTGCGCGTCTGCTTGATATTGCCGCGCCAGGCCGCGGAATTGCCCGATTCCTGCCGCCCCATTCCAATATTCCCTTTGCTGAAGTTTCTAGCCAGAAGCATATTTACCCATCCATGTTGGCACTCTGGGGGTTCGAGTGCTAATCTGCTGAATTAGCACTCGAGGTGTTGGAGTGATAACGAGGCAGCTGACGGCTTCGCCCATTCCGCATCGACGGTGGGTCATATACCTCAAGCCATTACGGAGGAAGCAACGATGGCAAAAATCATTGAGTATGACGAGGAAGCTCGTCAGGGAATGCTGGCCGGCCTGGACAAGCTGGCCGACACGGTCAAGGTCACTCTGGGGCCCAAGGGCCGCAACGTGGTCCTGGACAAGTCCTACGGGGCACCGACCATCACCAACGATGGTGTCTCCATCGCCAAGGAGATCGACCTGGAGGATCCTTACGAGCGCATCGGCGCCGAGCTGGTCAAGGAAGTCGCCAAGAAGACCGATGACGTTGCAGGCGACGGCACCACGACCGCAACGGTCCTGGCCCAGTCCCTGGTCCACGAGGGTCTGAAGAACGTGGCCGCCGGCTCCAACCCCATCGCCCTGCGTCGCGGCATCGAGAAGGCCGCTGACGCCATCGTCAAGGAACTGATCGCCCAGTCCAAGGACGTTGAGACCAAGGACCAGATTGCTGCCACAGCCACCATATCCGCCGGAGATCCCGAGATCGGCGCCGAAATCGCCGAGGCCCTGGACAAGGTCGGCCAGGATGGCGTGGTCACCGTCGAGGACAACAACCGCTTCGGCCTGGACCTGGAGTTCACCGAGGGCATGCGCTTCGACAAGGGCTACATCGCCCCTTACTTCGTCACCAACAACGATGAGCAGTCCGCCGTTCTGGATGACCCGTACATTCTGCTGACCTCGGGCAAGGTTTCCAGCCAGCAGGACGTGGTCCATATCGCCGAGCTGGTCATGAAGACCGGCAAGCCCCTGCTGATCGTGGCTGAGGACGTCGACGGTGAGGCACTGCCCACCCTGATCCTCAACAAGATCCGCGGCACCTTCAACTCCTGCGCCGTCAAGGCCCCTGGCTTCGGCGATCGCCGCAAGGCCATGCTGCAGGATATGGCCATCCTGACCGGTGCACAGGTCGTTTCCGATGAGCTGGGCCTGAAGCTGGACTCCATCGATATGAGCGTCCTGGGTACAGCCAAGAAGGTCATCGTCTCCAAGGATGAGACCACCATCGTCTCCGGTGGCGGTTCCAAGGACGAGGTCTCCGCCCGCGTGGCCCAGATCCGCGCCGAGATCGAGAACACCGATTCCGACTATGACCGCGAGAAGCTCCAGGAGCGTCTTGCCAAGCTGGCCGGTGGCGTGGCCGTCATCAAGGTCGGCGCGGCCACCGAGGTCGAGGCCAAGGAGCGCAAGCACCGCATCGAGGATGCCGTCCGCAACGCCAAGGCCGCAATAGAGGAGGGCCTGCTGCCCGGCGGTGGTGTCGCCCTGGTCCAGGCCGCTGCCAAGGCCGAGGAGTCCGTCAAGCTCGAGGATGACGAGGCCACTGGTGCCTCCATCGTCTTCCGCGCCATCGAAGCCCCCATCAAGCAGATCGCTGAGAACAGCGGTGTCTCCGGTGACGTTGTCATCAACAAGGTCCGTTCCCTGCCTGCTGGCCAGGGCTTCAACGCGGCCAACAACGAGTACCAGGACCTCCTGGAGGCCGGTGTGGCCGACCCCGTCAAGGTGACCCGTTCCGCCCTGCAGAACGCCGCCTCGATCGCCGGGCTCTTCCTGACCACCGAGGCTGTTGTCGCCAACAAGCCTGAGCCCCCGGCACCCGCTGCCCAGCCTCAGGCCGACATGGGCTACTGATAGCCCTGTGATGTGCCGGACCTGACCTGTGTCGGGACCCGGTTCTCATCCCGGTTGTATGCACAGACCGCCATTTCCCCGTTCGGGGGAGTGGCGGTCTGTTGTACATTGTGTCCCAGCAGAGGATCTGATTGCTTTGCGCCCCTGGGGGATGTGACGGGGTCTGCCGGGGAGGATCCCGGGCTATGTTCAGGCCTGCGCCCGGTCAGGAGCCGGAGAAGAGTCTGGTGGCTTGGTCCTCGGTATCCGAGTAAAGGGTGGACGCTTGGGTAAGGGCCGACTGGATACCCTCCAGGGCCTCCTCCATCTGCTGCTGGGAGGTTCTCCACTGCTCGGCGACCGTTCCGAATTGCGTGGCGGCGCCACCCGTCCAGACCCCCTGCAGGTTGTCGAGATTGGTGTACATACCCGACACGGCGTCGCGGATGGAGGCAACAGATGAGCGGACTGCCCCGGCGGCCGATTGAATCTCCTCCGAGTCGACTTGAAACTGTGGCATGATGGTCCTTTCTGTAGGTAAGTGGTGATGCCTGCGCGACACGGCAGGGAAGAACCACTACTCTGGACCATATGGCAGTTCAGCATGACGGTTTTCTTTCACGGAGCCATGTGGTCGAACGTGGCACTATCACCATGACGGGTTTCCCGGGTGGTCGCAGGGAGGGGTTGGTCCGTCTGGTCACCTCCCTCCTTACCCTGGTGGCGCTTGTCTTCCCTCTGGCCGGCGGTGTTGAAGCCGTCGCGGCGGAAGGCCGGCAGGCCTCCGAGGAGGGAACCATCTCGGACCAGATCACCGATACCCAGAATCTCCTGGGGTCCGACGCCGGGTCGGTCGCCGATGCCGTCGAGTCCACCAAGGAGGAGACCGGTGTTTCGGTCCGTCTTCTGTATCTGCCCAGCTTCTATCAGAAAATGAAGCCCGAGGCCTGGGCCAAGCAGGTTTTGAGGTCCATGAAGCCAGCCCCCAATACGGTTCTCCTGGCAGTCGCCTCCCAGGATGGCAAGATGGTTGTGGCCGTCTCCAGCAACTCCGACGACTGGCTGAAGGATCAGAAGACCGTCGACCAGCTCTCCCAGGATGCCCTCGGGCCGATCAGCAAGGCCGGCAATCCGGACTGGGTCGGTTCCGCCAAGGCCTTGATGGACGGTATCTCACGGATCGACAGGGAGCGCAAACAGCATCGCCGAATCATCCTGATTGTCCTGATTGCTGTGGTGGTTGTGGTTCTGGCCCTTACCATGGCCGGGCTCGTCTGGTGGCTGAGGCGGAAGAACAGGAAGGCCGAGAGCGCAGCCGACGATTCAGGTGACCCGGATACCGGCAAGAGGTCTGGGAGCAGTACCGGCAGGGATTCTGAAACCAGGTCGGGTCCGGTGGCCGGGGATGACCCCGGCGATAAGCCGGGCGCTGAGACTGCATGAATCGAGGATCCATGTCGATGGCACTCCTGCCTTGGGGCTGCGGTCGACGTCGGGACTGGACCCGGCGCCGGATCGCCGGGTGGCTGCTTGGTTCCCACACATCTCCATGAGGTCCCAGTAGACTCTCAGATAATATTCAGGAAAGGGCGGCAGTCTTAGGACATGAGCAAAACACCCGAAGCACAACTGGTCGTGGTCGATGACGAGCCCTCCATCAGGGATCTTCTGGTGGCCTCACTTCATTTCGCCGGGTTCGAGGTCGCTACCGCAGCCTCGGGTTCCCAGGCCATTCAGGTCATCGAGAAGACCAGGCCGGATCTTATCGTCCTGGACGTGATGCTGCCTGATATCGACGGCTTTACGGTCACCTCCCGCATCCGTCAGGACGGGATCGATGCGCCGGTCCTCTTTTTGACCGCCCGGGACGATACCCAGGACAAGGTCATGGGGCTGACCGTGGGCGGGGACGACTACGTCACCAAGCCTTTCAGCCTGGAGGAAGTGGTCGCCAGGATCAAGGCCATCCTCCGCCGTACCCGGGAGCATGAGGAGGATGACCCCGTGATTCGGGTAGGTGACCTCGAAATCAACGAGGACTCCCACGATGTGACCCGGGCGGGTCAGTCCATCGACCTGAGTCCGACCGAGTACAAGCTCCTGCGTTACCTGATGGACAACGAGGGCAGGGTCCTGAGCAAGGCGCAGATCCTGGACCACGTCTGGCAGTATGACTGGGGAGGGGATGCGGCCATCGTCGAGTCGTACATCTCCTACCTGCGCAAGAAGGTGGACGGCATCAGGTTCAAGGACCAGGATGGCCACAGCCGCAAGGTAACCCCCCTGATCGAGACCAAGCGCGGCATCGGGTACATGATTCGCGGCCCCAGAAACGCCGCATCATCCCAGGCCGGAGACTGAGCCCGAACGGCGGCAGGACATGACGGCATCGGCATATGACGGGTCATCCACCAAAACCGGGGACACAAAGCGGGGTGGCGGACAAGCGCATCCCAATTCGCCCCTGGCCGGCATCCCCCTGAGCACCAAGCTGGTGGCCTCCATGCTGATTCTCCTCATCGTGGGTACGGTAGGCATCTCGGTGGCCATCTGCCAGATGGCCGATGACTACCTTATGAAAAAGACCGATACCCAGCTGATCCGTCAGGCCAAACTGGGCATCAGGAATGCAACCCTCCTCAAGCAGGAGGACCTGAGCAAGAGTGGGCTTGGGCCGACGGATTACTTCCTGCAGATCCGCGATGACCAGTTGCGGATCATCTCGGACGATCTGAACCCCATGCAGTTCAATGGGGCCATCTCCAGACCCAAACTGCCCGATGACGGTACCATGGGGTCCATTCCCCTGGGGCAGCCGACCACGGTTCCCGCCTATGTACGGGTGGATGGGAAATCCTCACCCGACCGGGATTCGCTTAAGCGGGCCCGGGCCTCCTGGCGGGTCGTGGCCATGCAGTGGAGCCTCCACAGCGACATAGACGACTCCGACATCAGCGGGGTCCTCTACATCGGCCTGTCCATGAGCGACCAGGATGAGGCCGTCCATGCCCTGACCACCTTCTGCCTGGTCATTTCCGTGATCGTGGTCCTCCTGGGCGGGGTCATATCGGCCCTCCTGATCCAATCCACACTGGTTCCCCTGAAGCGGATAGAAAAGACGGCTGCCATGGTTGCCGCCGGCAACCTCCACCAGCGGATCCCCAGTTTCCCGGAGAACACCGAGGTCGGCTCCCTGGCCGCCTCCCTGAACGTCATGCTGGCACGCATCGAGCAGTCCTTCGACGAACAGAAGCAGACCACGGAGAAGATGAAACGGTTCGTCTCCGATGCCAGCCACGAACTGAGGACCCCCCTGGCCGCCATCCACGGGTACGCCGAACTGTACCGGATGCAGCGCGCCTATCCGGGGGCCCTGGAACGGGCCGACGAGTCGATCAAGCACATCGAGGATTCCAGCAGCCGCATGGCCGACCTGGTCTCCGATCTCCTTTCCCTGGCCAGGCTGGACGAGGGGAGGGGGATCAACACCACCCTGCTGGTCGACGTGACCGGGCTGGTCAGGGATTCCATGGATGACCTCCACGCCCTGGACCCGGAACGTCGGGTCACCTGCGGTTCCATCATGGTGGGCACCGAGGTGTCCGCGGATTCGTCCCAACCGCTGCAGGATACCCAGGGAAAGGCCGCAGGCAGGGGACACGCCTGGTCCAGGCCCGTCAACCATGTCGGGTCGGTCACCGTTCTCTCCCTTCAGGAAGGTCCCCTGCCCGCAATCGAGATTCAAGGGGACCCCAACCGCCTGCGTCAGGTGGTGACCAACATTGTGGGGAACATCCACCGGTATACCCCGGCCGATTCCCCGGTCCAGGTCTCCATGGGGCTGCTCCACGCGGTCATCACCCCGGAGGCCATGACCAGGTTGGGATCCGACCAGAAGGCCATGTCCCACTTCCTGGATGCCGTCCAAGTGGCGCAGAACAGCCATTTGGGTACACCCTATCTTGTTCTGCGCTTTGTCGACCACGGCCCTGGGGTACCGAAGGAGGCTCGGGCCAGGCTGTTTGAACGTTTCTACACAGCCGATCCCTCCCGGGCACGTGAAAAGGGAGGAACGGGACTGGGGCTGGCCATCGTCCAGTCCATCGTCAAGGCCCATCACGGCATGATCTGCGCGGAGGAGACACCCGGTGGCGGATTGACCTTCACCATGGCCATCCCGCAGGGGCAGGTCCGGGTCGGTCGGCAGACCACAGAGTCTCCGGGGAAGACCCTTGTCGGGCAGGAGCATTCCGCACCGAATGGGTCGGCCCATCCCACCCAGATGCGGCCATTCCGGCCTGAGGCTACGACTCGGCCTGAGTCTCCTGCTCAGTCTGAATCCCCGGCCCGGTCTGAGTCCTCCGCTCAGTCTGAGTCCCAGGTCCGGTCCGGCGTTCCGGCCCGGGACGATACGCCTTTGACGTGATGGCCCCACTTGCGCGGGCCATTGGGATAGACTGGATGGGTATGCAGCAAGGCCGGTAACACGGTCCGGAGTCATCCAGTGAGGAAGTGCCAGACTTATGCCCAGTGGGAGAGTGCGTTGGTTTGATGCCAATCGAGGGTTCGGTTTCATTACGGACGATCAGGGTCAGGACGTCTTCCTGCCCGCTTCCGCACTGCCCGCCGGTGTCTCCACGATCCGCAAGGGTGCCCAGGTTGACTTTTCCGTTGCAGAAGGACGCAAGGGTCCCCAGGCTCTAGACCTGAAACTGGTGGGTTCCGCCCCCTCGATCGTCAAGGCCACCCGGCCCACCCCGGATGACATGGCAGCCATTGTCGAGGATCTCATCAAGCTGCTGGATTCCGCGGGCAACGGTCTGCGGCGACATCATTATCCCGCCCCGGCGGAGTCGAAGAAGCTGGCCACCCTCCTGAGGGCCGTGGCGGACGACTTCGACGTGCCCGCCTGAACCGTGGCAGGGCGACAAGGGACCTGGGGCCGGCTCGATGCCGGACCCACCAGATTATGAAGGTGTGATACATGGCAGAAGCGGACCTCAATCCCGAGGAATTGGCTAGGAATGTGGCCTTGAGTGTGGCCTCCAGGAGTTCTGAGGTGGGCGATTTCATCGTCAGCCTCAAGCTTGAGGATGAGGTGTACGACTACCGGTTTGACTCCCATATCAAGGGGTACGAGGGCTGGCAGTGGTCCGTAACCCTCTACCATGACCAGGATGCCGGGACCTGGACCGTCGACGAGTCCTCCCTGGTCCCGTCGGCTGAGGCCCTCCAGCCACCCAGGTGGATTCCATGGAAGGACCGCCTTCTCCCCTCGGACCTGAGCGTGACCGATGCCATGGGGACCGACCCCGATGATCCGCGCCTGGTCAAGGGGTATGTGGCGCCGAAGGTCGACCAGCCGGCCGAGCAAAAGCCGTCGGATGGTGAGGCCGCACCGGATTCGCAGGAGATTGCGGG
The DNA here is from genome assembly GCF_945269915.1 of uncultured Bifidobacterium sp. GTDB lineage: Bacteria > Actinomycetota > Actinomycetes > Actinomycetales > Bifidobacteriaceae > Bombiscardovia > Bombiscardovia indica. Next base: position 49,714 of record NZ_CALYOY010000004.1, read on the forward strand.
TCAGGATACGGAGTCGGAAGCTGGTTGGGAGTCCGATGCCGGGGACGAACGCGATGGCGACCAGGAATCCGGTGCCATCTTCCGGATTGCAGACGAGTCCGATGCCGCCCGGTCGGATCAGGATACGGCATCGGAGCAGGAAGCGGACGAGAATTCCCGGACCTCGGAGGAGGACCTGGATGAGGTCGTTGACGAGTTGGCCCTGAGCCGCCGCCACGTCATGACCGCCGAGGCCCGTGCGGCGACCGCCAAGCGCTGGTACGAGGGGCAGCACGGTCCCAAGTCCCTGTCCACCCGCACGGCCAAGGGCAACGCCTGTGGGACCTGCGGGTTCATGGTTCCCCTCAAGGGGGAACTGGGCACCATGTTCGCGGTCTGCGCCAACCGATGGAGCCCCGATGACGGCCGGGTGGTCTCCCTTGACCATGGATGTGGTGAGCACTCGGAGATCCAGCCCCAGGAGGAGACCCATCTCTGGGTCCAGTCCCAGCCGGCCTTCGATGACCTTCATATCGACGTGGTCCGTCAGAAGCCCCGGGAGGAACGCCCCGAGGTGGAGCTGATGGAGGAGCTGACCTCCGATGAGGATGAGGCGGACCTCGATCAGGACTGACGAGGCTCCGTGTGGTAGACCCTGCCAAGGCTTGATATTGCAACGTTTTGCGTTCAGAGCGCAATCAAGGGCGGGCCGTGAATAAACGTCACCGCAAATCTGTAGAGTGAGGTACAGATCAAAGGGAAGGACAAGTATGTTCGAACGGTTTACCGACCGTGCGCGGCGGGTGATTGTGCTGGCACAGGAAGAGGCCCGCACCCTTCAGCACAATTACATCGGCACAGAGCACCTCCTGCTGGGCCTGATTCGGGAGGGCGACGGCGTTGCCGCCAAGGCCCTGGCATCCAAGGGTGTTGAACTGGATGCAACCCGCAAGCAGGTCGAGGAGATGATCGGCAAGGGCAATGCCGCCCCCAATGGGCATATACCCTTCACGCCGCACGCCAAGCAGGTGCTGGAGCTCTCGCTGAGGGAGGCCCTGCAGCTGGGGCACTCCTACATCGGCACCGAGCACATCCTCCTGGGGCTTATCCGTGAGGGCGAGGGTGTCGGCACCCAGGTCCTGATCAAGATGGGTGTGGATCTGGGCGACCTGCGTACCGCCACCATCGATATGATCCGCGGCAACCATGAGGGTGGAGAGGCCGGCAAGGGCGACCTGGCCAACGCCGGCGGCGTCCAGAACAAGGGTGGCCAGACGGGTTCCGCCATCCTGGACCAGTTCGGTCGCAACCTGACCCAGGAGGCGGCCGAGGGCAAGCTCGACCCTGTCATCGGACGCTCCAATGAGATCGAACGGGTCATGGTGGTCCTGTCCAGGCGCACCAAGAACAACCCGGTCCTGATCGGCGAGCCCGGCGTGGGCAAGACGGCCGTGGTCGAGGGCCTGGCCCAGAAGATCCATGAGGGTGATGTCCCCGAGACGCTCAAGGGCAAGCAGGTCTATTCGCTGGACCTGGGGTCCATGGTGGCCGGTTCGCGTTACCGTGGCGACTTCGAGGAGCGCCTGAAGAAGGTCCTCAAGGAGATCAAGACCCGCGGCGACATCATTCTGTTCATCGATGAGATCCACACCATCGTCGGGGCCGGTTCGGCAGACGGCGCCCTGGGTGCCTCCGACATGCTCAAGCCCCTCCTGGCCCGTGGTGAACTCCAGACCATCGGTGCCACCACCACCGACGAGTACCGCAAGTACATCGAGAAGGACGCGGCCCTGGAGCGGCGCTTCCAGCCCATCCAGGTCTCCGAGCCCACGATTGCCCAGACCATCGAGATCCTCAAAGGGCTGCGTGGACGCTATGAGCACCATCATCACGTCACCATCACGGACAAGGCCCTCCAGTCGGCCGCGGAGCTTTCCGCCCGTTACATCCAGGACAGGAACCTGCCCGACAAGGCCATCGACCTGATCGATGAAGCGGGCGCCCGCCTGCGCATCAAGCGTCTGACCGCACCGCCCGAACTCAAGGAGCTGGACGTCAAGGTCGACAAGGTGTCGGCCCAGAAGGACCAGGCCATCAAGGACCAGGACTTCGAGAAGGCGGCCGAACTGCGCGACAGGCAGGAGAAGCTGGAGTCCGAGCGCAAGGAGAAGGAAGAGGCCTGGCGTCAGGGGGAGTCCGACGTCAAGATGGTCGTGGATGAGGACGTGATCGCCGAGGTGGTCTCCTCGACCACCGGTATCCCGGTCTTCAAGCTTACCCAGGCGGAGTCCAAGAAGCTTCTCGGCATGGAGAAGGAACTGCATAAGCGGATCATCGGTCAGGATGAGGCCGTTTCCGCCCTCTCACGTTCCATTCGTCGTACCCGTGTGGGATTGAAGGATCCCAAGCGTCCTGCCGGTTCCTTCATCTTCGCAGGTCCCACCGGTGTGGGCAAGACCGAGCTGGCCAAGGCGCTGGCACAGTTCCTCTTTGATGATGAGGATGCCTTGATTCGCGTCGACATGTCGGAGTTCTCCGAGAAGTACGCGGCCTCCAGACTCTTCGGGGCCCCTCCGGGGTATGTCGGATATGAGGAGGGTGGCGAACTGACGGAGAAGGTCCGCCGCAAGCCTTTCTCCGTGGTTCTTTTCGATGAGATCGAGAAGGCCCACCCGGACATCTTCAACACCCTCCTGCAGGTCCTTGATGATGGACATCTGACCGATGGACAGGGACGGACGGTGGACTTCAAGAACACCATCATCATCCTGACCACCAACCTGGGTACTCGGGACATCGCCAAGTCCGCAAACACGGGCTTCAATGCATCGGGTGATACGGAGACCTCCTACCAGCGGATGAAGGACCAGGTGACGAGCGAGCTCAAGCAGCAGTTCCGACCGGAGTTCCTGAACCGTCTGGATGACATCATCGTCTTCCAGCAGCTGACCGAGCCCCAGGTCCGGCAGATCGTGGATCTCGATGTCAGCCAGCTCAATGACCGCCTGTTCGAGCGTCACATGTCCCTGGAGCTGAGCGACAAGGCCAAGGATCTTCTGGCTGAGAAGGGCTTCGATCCCCTCCTGGGAGCCAGGCCCCTGCGTCGTGTCATCCAGCGTGACATCGAGGATGCCATCTCGGAGAAGATTCTCATGGGCGAACTCAAGGACAACGAGTCCGTTCGAGTCGATGCCGAAGGCGAGGGTATCCTGGGCGAGTTCACTTTCCAGGGTGTGCCCTTCGAGGACAAGGACGAGGACGGCTCCGAGCGGAACGAGCCTGAACTGGTCGGAGCCCCCTTGGCTTCCTCGGCCCCTGACACCCCTGACAAGGCCGGTGCCCGGAGGACCGAGCAGCCCGACGTGGACTCCCCGGATGATTCGGGTGATGATGCTGTTGGGAGCCCGACCCGGGAGTGATGGTAGCCATCTGCTGACCACCATGGTTTCCCTGCATTCGTAAGGAAGGGCAGGAGTCGGCAAAGAGGGCGGAACCGAAAGGTTCCGCCCTCTTTTTGCATAGGAGACCCTGGTTTTCTCCTTGGCACCGGAAGCCGGTCGGCTTCTTTCGCTACGTCTGCGGACAAGAGGGAGCACCGGCCCCTGTGGTCAGATGACGATCAGGACCACAAGGAGGACGAAGTAGATCACGACCAGACCCATGAACCCATAGTCGATGCCCTGCAGGTGCGATTCCCGATAGTGTGTGCGGCCCTGGCCCCCCCGGTAGGCCCGGGCGTCCAATGCCTGTCCAAGGTTGTCGGCATGGCGGAGGGCGGCGGCGAAGACCGGGACCACGATGGACACCATGGCGCGGGTCCGGCTGGACAGGTTGCCGCTTTCGACGCTGCCGCCCCTGGCCGCCTGGGCCTCCCGGATGGCCTGCATTTCACCGACCAGGGTGGGGATGAACCGCAGGGCCAGGGAGAGGACCAGCGATATCTCGCTGGTGTGGATACCCAGACGGCTTAGGGGGGAGAGGAGGGATTCGAAGGCATCGGTCATCCGGGTCGGGGTGGTGGTCATCAGGAGGAGGGCCCCCAGGAGGAGGACCAGACCGAACCGGCAGGAGTAGACCAAGGCGGTCCTGAGTCCCTGGTCGGTGACGATCAGGGGGCCCCATCGGGCCAGGATGGTACCCTCCCTGGTCACCAGGAGGTTGAGGAGGGCGACCACCGCCATGAGGGCCAGGAGACCACTGACCGATTTGAGCAGTTTCAGGGGGGAGATCCGGGCGGCGAGGATGATGGCCACGGTGGTCAGGGCGCCCAGAATCAGCTGAGGTCCGGTGCCGATGCAGAAGGAGGTAACCATGAGCATGAGGAAGCAGACCATCTTGGCCCGCGGGTCCAGTCGCTCAACCAGGGAGGGCCGTCCCACCTGGTTTTCGCCCCCGGTGGCCGAAAGCGCCGAATCAGCCGGAACGGTCGTCTCTTCGCTTTCCATGGGAGCGCCCTGGGTCTGAAGTCCACGGTAATCCCGGAGCACCTCATCCACCCCGCCACGGGAAACCAGATGGCCCCGGTCCATGAGTATGGCCTGGTCGGCGAGCCGGCATACCTCCTCCTCGTCGTGGGTGATGAGGATGACGGTCACGCCCTGCTGGTGCAGGCCTTCCAGCATGGTTACGATGGTCTGTGCGGCCCGGGCATCCAGGCTTGCCGTGACCTCGTCCAGAACCAGGATCCGTGGAGAGGAGGCCAGGACCCCTGCTATGGCGACCAGGCGCTGCTGGCCTCCGGAAAGGTCGAAGGGGGACCTGTCCGACAGGTCCCCCAGTCCCAGCATGGAGAGGGCACGGTTGACGCGGCGCGTCACATCCTCTTTGTCGAAGCCGAGATTCCTGGGACCGTAGGCCACGTCCTGGGCGACGGTTTCGGCAAAGAGCTGGTGTTCGGGTTTCTGCATCACATACCCCACCCGGTGCCGCAGCATCCGCAGCCGTTCCTTGGCCACCCGGCGACTGGTGGCCGCTCCCTCGCCGGCCAGGGTGATTCCGGCCACGGAGAGGTCACCCTCCTTGGGGGAGACCAGGGCGCAGATCAGCCGGGCCAGGGTGGACTTGCCAGAGCCATTGGGACCGAGAACCGCCAGGGTCTTTCCCTCTTCCAGGCTGAGGTCGAGGTGGTCAACCACGTTACGGTGCTTCTTATCGAAGCTGAAAGACAGGTTCTTGGCTGTTACGGCCGCTTCCTCCCCGCCTGGGGAACCGGTCCGACCACTGTCGGATGCATCCGTCCAGGTGTCGGGGGTACCGGACCTGGGGGCATCGCCATGTGATACAGGCATGTCGGCATCGAACATATCCCCGTGCAGTTCCTCCTGCAAGCGGGACAGCGACTCCTCCGGCGACCCGACGGTGACGATTCTGCCCCGGTCGAGCACAATCACCCTATCGGCGGCCCTGGCTTCGTCCAGGAGGTGGGTGATATTGACCACCGCCTTACCATGGGCGGCCATGTCGGCCATGATCGTGGCAATTTTCCGGCGCCCTGCAGAATCCAGCATGGCACCGGGCTCGTCCATGACCATCATGTCCGGGTGCATGGCCAGGGCCCCGGCGATGGCAACCCGTTGCTGCTGGCCTCCCGACATCCTGGTCGGGTCGGATCTGCGACGACCGGCCAGATTCACATACCGCAGGGCCTGGCTGACGGCCGCCTGCATGCAGGGCCGGGACATACCCCGATTCTCCGGTCCAAAGGCCACATCATCCTCGGTGACGGTGGTTACTATCTGGTCCTCCGGACTTTGGAAGACCATGCCAATGTGTTCCCTGGCCTGGCGGTAGGCTTCGGTATCAACCCGTTGACCGGGCGGCCGTGCCGAGTCGAAGACCACCCGCCCCATCAGTTCGATGCGCCCACGATCCGGAGCCAGGCTCCCGCTCAGGAGCCGGGCCAGGGTGGACTTGCCCGACCCGTTGGCACCGATGATGCAGGTCTGCTGACCGCGCCGGATCGTCAGGCTGACCTCGTCAAGGGCCCACGTCCTGCCCTGGTCATAGCTGAAGGAGACCCTGTCCAGGACGGCCAGGGGTTCTCTGCCGTCAGCGGCTTTCATCGCACCTTCGCTCACAACTTGTCCATTTCCAAAGGGAATAATCCTGCCCTGGTCCTTTGGGTTTCAGTCCTTGACCAGGTTCGAGATGGGCTTGTATATCAGGAAGGTGATTATGCCGTGGATGGTGAACTTGAGCAGGTTGAAGGGCAGAAGGACGGGGATGATCATGCCCAGGACCTGGTGGAAGCCCATGTGCGCGTAAATCGGGGTGATGACCAGGTTGCAGAGGAGTGCGGCCACCAGTCCCGTCACGGCCCCGACCAGGATGCCGATGACGGCGCCCTTGCGGGAGTGGATCCGCTTGTAGATGAGGGAGGCCGGAAGGCCCAGGGCCAGGGCCACGATGATGGCGATCAGGGCGCCGAAGGGATTGCCGAATATATGGGGGAGGAATCCCAGGACCCCGACGATGGCGGCCGCCATGGGGCCGAAAGCGAACCCGGCGATCAGGACCACGATTCCCGAAGGGTCGTACTTCAGGAAGGGGGCGGCCGGGAAGATGGGGATGGACACATAACTCAGGACGATGGTCAGGGCCACGAACAGGGCGTACATGGCGATGCGACGGGTCGACCATCGACCTGAGACACCGCCCGCCGTGGAGTGGGCGTCAAAGGGTTCCGTCCCGGAGGTTTCCTGGTTCTGGTGATTGTCGGTATGCGAAAGCATGCCCATATGGGCCTCGTTTCTTCCATCCGGACTGTAACCGTTGGCTTCGGACTCTCACCGATATCAACCGCCTGGGCGGGTCGCGGGCTCCCGGCACGCAACCGGATACCGCCAGTAAGGACTTTCACCTTCCCTGAAACTGACGATTACAATCTAGCAGCGGTCCATGGGCAGGTCAAACCCCTGTCATGAAGGCGCATCCGATCCATGCCGCCTGCCGAATGCGGGAGGTGCAACAAACGGCAGGGCATCGAACCTTAGACTCCTGCCTGCAGTGCACCATGCCGGGTGGGCCGTGGAGGGAGGAACCGTACACGGGTGTCCCGCCTTGCGGGTGACACGCCGGCGGAGAGGTCGACCGGACCTGTGCAACCATTGCAGTCTCCCTGACGAATATGTAGATGGTAAAAGATGCTGGATGCCGCAAGGAGGCCGGACCATGGAGACGAGGGAAGAGCACCCGCTGCCTGCAGCCGATGCCGCCCCGGGGTCGCCCGGGGAATCGCTCGACATCCCCACACCGTCCATTTCCTTCTCAAATGCGGACGGGGATGATCCCGACCTTGGCGATTCCCGACAGGAGGATGAGGAGTGGATCGGCAGGATTCTGGCGACGCGTTCCTCGCGGGCGGCCGACGACCTGGTCCGGAAGTACTACGATGACATCCTCGCTTACATCCGGGTCCAGGTGGGCGAGCGTGAGGAGACCATGAACCTGACCCAGGAGACCTTCATCGCCGCCTTGCGGTCGTTGGGGAATTACGACCCGGGCAGGTCCGGCTTCAGGACCTGGCTCCATCGCATCGCCACCTACAAGGTGATCGACTACTGGCGAGCCCGTCGTCGACGGTTCCGCCGGAATACCTGGGAAGCACGGGGTCCGCTCGCTGCGGAGACGACCGATCCGTCGGACAGGGCCCTGGATGAGGATCTGGTTCGGCGGATCGAGAACCGTGTCTCCGTCGCCCCGATCCAGACCCAGGAGGTCTTCCGTCTGCACCTCTACGGAGGGTATGGGTTCGCCCGGATAGCCCGGATGAATGGAGAACCCGAAGGAACGGTCAAAGCGCGTTATTACCGCCTCGTAGAGGGGCTGAGAAAGGAATTTGGCCATGAACGACTTTGAACCGGATGTACGTCCCATCCTGATGGCCATGAGGGGGGCCGATGCCGAACCGGATACGGGCGCGGTGGCCGCAGGGGAGCGAATGCCCGTGTGGGACGAAGCGGAATACGGGCAACGGGAACGGTCCATCAGGATGATCAGGCGGAAGGGTCTGGAGAAAAGGCCAGGTCTGGTCAGAACCTTGGTGGGCGTGATCCGTTCCCTGGGGTTGCGGAACCTCCTGTTCGGACTCTGGGACTGCGTCTTCATCGGTCTGATCGCCTCCATCGTGATTTGGGCGGCCATCATCGGCGGGGTCAGTCAGACCCACTGGCTCAACAGGACCGATAGGCTCTTCGGCCTGGTCGTACCGGTCTTCGTCTGCTCCCCGGCCCTTTTCCTGGTCGTGCATTTCCTGGTGGTGGTCAAGGAGCGCAACCTGAATACCCTGAACCTGATCAGGACCTGCAGGTGGTCCTTCCGTCAAATAGCCACGGTGAGGATGTTCCTCTTCGGTATGGTCAGCATGATGGTCTCCTCCCTGGCCACGGTCCTCCTGGTGCGGACGGCCAATCCGGGACTGCCGACCATGATCATTCTGGGAATCTGCTTCTCCTCCCTTTTTCTCTTCTCCCTGCTGCAGATGTGGGCGGAGGGGCACCTGCATACCGTTCCGGCAATGGTCCTGGTTCCCGCCCTCTGGATTCTCGCCGGTCTGGTCATCCAACTGATGCGATCCGAAATCGCCCCCTACCTGATGGCCATTCCACCCATCCTCAGTCTGGCGACAGGCCTGACCCTGCTGGCGGTCTTCCTGGTGGTCCTGCACCGATACTGCACCGGAGACCGACTGGAGAAAAGGGTGGAAAACCTTGGAAGGCCGGTGATGGCATGAAGGTCGGTTTACCTATCCGCAAGATGAAGGGGGAAAGGGCATCGTGCTGAACCTTGACCATATATCGAAGAGTTTCGGGGGCCATCGGGTCATTGACGATCTGAGTCTGACCTTCGACCTGGGGGTCCATGGGCTTCTGGCGCCCAACGGCGCGGGCAAGACCACCCTGATGCAGATGATCGCCACCCTGATCCATCCAGACTCGGGCAGCATCACATGGCAGGGGCAGGACATCCTGGCCATGGATGAGGATTACCGCGGCCTGCTGGGATACCTACCCCAGAAGTTCGGGTTCTATCCGGACTACAGTGCCACGGAATTCCTGATCTACATCGCCGCCCTCCAGGGGATCGGACGCAGACAGGCCAAACCCCTGGTGGCCGACCTCCTGGAGATGGTGGGGCTGGGTGACCGGGCGGGACAACGGATGAAGACCTTCTCGGGCGGCATGATCCAGCGAGTGGGGTTGGCCCAGACCATGATCAACGACCCCGACCTGATCGTCCTCGATGAGCCGACGGCCGGACTCGACCCCCGGGAGCGGGTCCGTTTCCGTAGTCTCGTTCATTCTTTGGCCCAGGATCGGATCATCATCCTATCCACCCATATCGTCTCCGATCTGGAGACCATCGCCGATCGGGTCATCATGCTCAAGGATGGGAGGGTCCGCTGCAACCTTTCGCCGGGCCGGATCAGCGGCAGGCTGGAGGGAAAAATATTCCTGGTCCCCACCGGCTACCGCCTGGAAGAAGGGCAAGCCCTTCTGGAGGAGGAACACGAGGGCGGGGAGACCAGCCTCAGAATCTACTCACCCTGGCCTCCGGATCAGGGACAGGTCGTGACACCTAACCTGGAGGATGCCTTTTTGGTGGTCTACGGGGATGAGAGGTCATGATGGTCTTCCGGTCCCTCGAAGTCCATGACGGGGATGCCAACCGATTCCTCCGCAATCCCGCCCCGGCATCCACAGGTCCGGTACCCGCCTGGCGGGGCGGATGGGTCATGTTCCCGTTCGGGGATGACTTCCCCTGCGTCTTTGCGGACCCAGGAGGGCGTGCGGATGCGCACGGACCGCGAAGAGAGGGCAGGCTGTCGCCTTCCTGGGGAGGGTGTCTCTGATGAGATGGACGACGGTCAGAAACGAGATGCGCCATCTTCTGGGGCCGTCCTTCTGGATGACCCTGGTCCTGTCCCTCGCCTTTGTGGCCTGTCTGAATCTGGCCATGTACGACCAGGTTCCCACAGGGGATGCCCGGCATGAGGTGGCGGAGCATGGCCCCACGGCCACCCGGGCCTTCATGGCCGAGAAGGAGGGGGAGGCCCGGGGACTTGAACCGATGGTTTCCCGGGAGATGGAGTCCCTTAACCCCCAGGCCCGTGAACTGGGGGTGGTGGATTACCCGTCTGCCAGGGAGCTGGTCGACTCGGTACGGGGCGAGAAGCAGGCCGATCCCTCCCTCCCCGATTCCGCAAGAGGCAGATTGGTGGAGCGCATAGTATCCCAGCCTGCTTACAGCCGGCTTGCCGACTGCCATGATGCCATGGATGCGTACCTGCGGTGTAATCGTCATACCCTGATACTGGCGGCCGTGAACCAGACGGGCAGGGAGGGGGGCCAAGGATCCACAGGTGGGGGAGGGGCCGGACAGGGAAGGGTAATCCTGCCCGGAACCGTGGAGGGGCGGGTCGATGACCTGGCCGGGCAATGCAAGGCGGGCATGGGTCTGGCCGCTCCCAGACTCCTGAGCTACACCCAGAGCAACTTCCGTGTTTCGATGTATCTGGTCCCCCTCCTGGCGGCCCTGGCCATCACGGCTCCCCGTCTGACCAGGGACCGGGTCCGGAAGGTTCGCCAGACCCAATGGACAACACGGACCGGTAGACTCCTGCCCGGGCTGCAGGTGGTCACCCTGGTTGGTGCCGCCCTCCTGATGATGCTCATGGTGACAGCGGGATCCTTCCTGATGTGGCTCCCCAAGATCCATGGCCTCGACGGCCTCCCCGTTTTCGATGGGAGCAGACTGCCCTGGTTCACCTGGTCTCTGGGAGGATATCTGGCTGCGTTCATCCCGCTCTGCCTCATATCGGCCCTGACGGACACGCTTCTGGTCATCTGGATTTCCATGCACTGCCGTACCGACACCCGTCTGGTGCTGATTTCGGTTCCCCTGGTGGTGGCAATCTCCTTCTGGTCCATCGACCGGCTCCTGGTCGATCCGTACTGCATCGGCAATCCACTGAGCCGGTTTCTGCCCTTTCCGGGTATCGAATGCGTTGTCTGCCTGGGTCTCTTCGTCATGGCCGGCCTTCTCTGCTGGTGTTCGGCTCGAAGAATCCACAGGCAATCAACCATCGGCCTCTGAAATGGATCATCGACAACCTGCCGTATCCGCGGCGACAATGAAAGGTACATTCATCATGTTTGAACCACCGTTGAAGATGGAAAGGGTCTCCTACCACTACCGGGCGGGGAGCTCGGGAATAGACCGGATCGACCTGCAGTGTCCGGCAGGGTCCTGGACGGCGGTCATGGGGCCATCCGGGGCCGGGAAATCCACCCTGCTCTACTGCGCCTCGGGACTCTTGCCGGTCCAGGAAGGATCGGTCAAGATCGCGGGCCGTGATATCGCCGGAATGAAGGACTCGGCCCTGACCCGGATGCGGCGTGACCATATCGGGTTCATCTTCCAGGACTACAACCTGGTCGAGGCTTTCACCTGCCTGCAGAACGTCATGCTGCCACAGCTCTTCGGTGGCCGGGGGATTGGTTCCGCCCGGGCCCTGGAGGCCTTGCGGGTCCTGGGCCTGGATGGGTATGCAGGGCAGTATCCCGCCGACATATCCGGCGGCCAGCGGCAGCGTGTGGCCATTGCCAGGGCATTGGCCCTTCAACCGGACATGGTCTTCGCCGACGAACCCACCGGAGCATTGGATACGCGAAGTTCCGGGATGGTCCTTGATGCCTTTTCGACCATCGCGGAGGAGGGGGCAACGGTGCTCATGGTGACCCATGATCCCAACGTGGCCGCCCGGGCCCAGCGGGTGGTTTTCCTGGTCGATGGCGCCGTCCACTCGGTCTGCCAGGGGTATACGGCCGAAGAGATTGCCACACACCTGACCGGAATGACACTGACGGATGAGGTGGTGACAGGATGAGACCGACAAGTGCAGGCCCCCAAGCCGGACATGACGAGCCGTTTGGCGGTTTCCGGCATGACGTCCCTTCCGGAGCCTTCCTGTCCGGAGGGGGTGGACACGCGTCGATTCATGGCCGCTCCTCGGGTGGCGGACCGACCTTCTTTTCCCTGGTGCGGTCCCTGGTCAGGGAACACCGGTCTTCCTACCTGGTCATGGGCCTGACCACCTTCCTGGCATCGCTCCTGACCTCGTCGACCATGCAGGTCTATCGGGCCGGGAAGGCGGAGGACGGCATGGGTGATCTGACCGGATTGAACACCTACCACCGGTACCTGTCCCGGGTTCCCTATCGGGGCATTTCCATTGTGACCATCCCGGCGCTCGCATGCTGCCTGCTGGTTTCGGTCTTCCTGGTCCTCTCTTCGGTTTCCTTCCTGGTCCAGGAACGGAGACGTGAGTACGGGATGATGCGGTTGAACGGCGCTTCCCGCTCAAGGATCACAGCCTTGGGGCTTCTGGAGTTCTCGGCCCCCCTGGCTGTGTCGAACCTGCTGGGTTGCCTGGTCGGATCCCTCCTGACCCTTCCTGTCGGGCGGTTCTATGCCGGTTCTGTGGAATTCGACAAGGCGGGGATGGTCTTTACCCCGAGGATCCGATTCTCCGTGGGGGTGGAGACCCTCATCCTGATGATGGGCACCTGTCTCCTGGGTGTCTGGATGGCCATGCGCAAGGTGGCCAAGGCCTCCCCGCTCCAACTGATGCAGGAGGCCACGGTCAGGGGCGGTCGGATTGGCTGGATCCGCTCCCTGGCCTTCCTGGTTCTTCTGGCCCTGACACTGGTGGTCGGGTTCGCCCCCCTGCCCTCCCTGACCCTGGACATGCGGAGCATGCTGGAGGTTATCCTGGTCATCACCACGGTCTACCTGGGTGCCCCCTTCCTGGTGGCGCTGTCCGTCTCGATCATCGGCCTGATCCCTGCGAAGGTCGCCGGAGGTCCGGGTCTTCTGGCCCGTCAACGCGCCCGCAGGGAGAGTGCCGGTTCGACCGCCATCGCCCTGCCGGCCATGATGATTCTGACCATTCTCATCTCCTTCGTCGCAGTCATGCAGGCAGGTTCCATAGGGGGTGCGGTCCTGCAACTGGAGCCGCTGAAGGCGGATGTCATCGTTTCCTCGACCAAGGCGGGTGATGGATATCAGGATCCGACGGACCTGATCAGGGGGATGGCGGGAGTCCGGGCATCGAACACCTACTATTTCCAGAACTGGATGTTGGGTGGATCGGAAGACCAATCCGCCATCGTGGTCTGGGAATCCTCCGAACAGACACAGGAAAGGAATTCTGATATCAGCCGTTTCACTCAGGTTTTGGGGAATCTGTCCGACCTGGGGCCGGGCCGGATCGCGGTCAGCGAGGATTCAGGGTATTCCCTGGGGGACAGGGTCCGTCTCCTTGACCGTCAAGACCGGGAGCATGAGGCCCGGATTGTGGCTGTGGTGCAGCCTCCCCAGGGAATTCCCGAGCTGACGCCGCTCAGTTCCACCCCACTGTTCCTGACGGTTGATGATGCCCTGCCCAGACTTGGGGAAGACGGAATCGTGATGATGCCCATCCTTGCTTCAGACCGTGCCGGAAAGGACCGCATCGTCTCCCGTCTGCGTAATGAGAACATGGACGGACTCAAGGTGCAGACCAGACAGGAGTACATTGATGACTTCATTCAACGTGGTCTTACCGGGCAGGTGGCCCTGACCGTCATGGTGGTCGGAGGAACGGTTCTCGCCTTGATCTTCATGATGCAATCCATCGCCATCGCGGCGGGGGAACGACGAGGTCGGAATCGTCGGCTCCATCAGAACGGGGTTTCTCGGGCCTCCATAGTCTGGTCGGCGGTCATGGAGACCCTGACCGATGTGGTTGGTGGGGCGGTGATGGCCCTTTTGGCGGTTGCCATGGTAGAGGGTTGCCTGGCTCTGGGCTTCACGCGGTCAGGAATGTCGGCCTTCCTGACCCCTGTGCCGGTCCTTCCCTTCCTCGTGGTGACGGCTGTCCTCCTGATTGTGGCCACCCTGACCACCGTCCTCTGCAACTCGTCCAGCGATCATATGACCTGAAATTGCCTGGATGACCCGGCCCGGGCATGCATCCTGTGCAAGTTCCGAGTGGGTTCGCTCCTCGGGCAGGCGGGGTGTCACAATGGAGACATGAAACGATCGATAGACAAGGCCGCCATGGTCATCGTGACCTACAAGCGGCAGGAGCTCCTGGCCAACCTCCTTGGGTCCATCCTCAACCTGACCGTCGCCCCCTGGCGGATTGTCGTGGTTGATAATGAAAACTCGGAGCAGACCCGTCGGCTGGTCAGCGAGTTTTCCGATAAGGTGGACGGACTCTGGGGTACCACGGTCGTGGACGGAGACGGTCAGGAACATCGTGTCGTCTACGCCCCCCAGGAGACCAACGGTGGCGGGGCCGGCGGGTACTCGGCCGGAGTGGGCAAGGCCTACCAGCTGGGTGCCCGGTGGTTCTGGGTCATGGACGACGATGTGGCCGTGGAGCCCCGGGGGCTTGAGCTGCTTGCCAAGTGGACCGACCGCTTCCAGGTCATCCAGGGATCGCGCCTGGACTACGATGGAGGCCCCTTCTACTGGCAGTATCATTTCATCGTCCCCATGGGCATCCCGGATCCCGTGGCCCCCTCCGCGTTCGATTCCTCCGGTTTCAGGCCCATGAACACCATGTGCTTCGAGGGGGGCTTCTTTTCGCGTCAGGTGGTGGAGAAGATAGGCCTGCCCGATCCCAGGTTCTTCATCTACTGGGACGATACGATCTATGGGTACCTGGCCAGCAAGGTGACCAGGGCCGTCGAGGTCGAGGACGTGGTCATGCGCCGAACCCGCGAGATCGGGAACTGGGACATGGGCGGAATCCGGCAGCTCAACTCCACCTCGGATGTCAACCGATACCACATCATGCGCAATCGGGGTTACATGGCCCGGTACTTTATGGCCCACGGGGATTACCGCCCCCTGGTCTTCGCCCTGGGCACCCTGGCCACTGCCGCCAAGGAGATCATCCGACTCCTGGCCGTGGACCGTGGACATATCATGACGGGAATCCCCAAGATCATCCAGGGGTGGGTGGATTCCCGCAAGCTCCTCCATGATTCCGACTGGAAGCCCATGGCACCCTTGAAAAACTGAATTATCCCCATACATGGCGGACCGCCCTGCCGATCATCATCTCCGGTGGCTTCGGCGGGGCGGTCCCTTGGTTTATTCGGCTCGAAGCCCAAGGACTAGCGCTCGGCTCCGGCAAGGAAGTACTCCATGGAGGCCAGTGGGCCGTCCAGGCTGAACCTGCCATCGGCATAGGTGACCTTGGTGACCGCGGTGTTGTCCATGTCCGGGACGTCGATATCATCGCCCATGGTGACCAGGAACTGTTGGAGGCACATGCCGGAGCTGACCACCAGCACCTCTCCGCCACCAAGGGTGACGGCGTTTTCGGCGATCTTGGTCAGGACCCTCATCATGCGAACACGAACCTGTTCGGTGGTTTCGGCCCGGTCCTCGGAGGCCAGGTCGGTGCCCAAGGGGTTCTCCAGGTCCAATTCATGGAAGGCGTCCTGCATGGCGGCGGAAATCAACCGGCCTGTGGCCTGACGCACCTGGTCATGGTTCTCATAACCCATATGGGAGCAGACGGCCTTGATGGTCTCGGCCTCGTCACGGCCCTCAAAGCTGCCGAAGTTGTCCTCACGCAGATCGGGATCCACTTGGATGGGGAGATCCCCCTGTCCTGAAGCGTCAAGGGCCTCACGGGCGGTGTCATACTGACGGGTCAGGTTGCCGCACCAGGCGGAAACGAAGCGGATACCCCGAAGACCCCGGCCGAATTGTCGGACGTCCTCCCTGCCTTCCCCGGTCAGTGGGAAGTCGGACCAGCCCTGCATCAGGTGCATGCGGTTGGCTGTGGTCCTGCCGTGACGGGTCAGGAAAAGGGTCACCCTCCTCGGGGGGTTCTGGTGATGTTCGATTCTTGTTGAAAATGCGCCATTGGTCATGGTTCATCACCCTACACGAGCCCCTTACCAGGGCTTCCAATCCGGGGCGTGGAGCCGGGAGGATCAGGACCTGATGAAGTGGCCTCCGTCGCCCCAGACCCAGGTCCCGCCTCCGGCGCCGATCTGGAAGTTCATCTTGGCGATGCCCAGGTCGATGATGGAGCCCGTCTCCGAGTTCTTGTCCAGGCTGGCGGCGGCATCGCCGGTCTTCCGGTCCAAGGTGAAGAGGACGGGCTGGCCGTTCATGGCCGAGGGGGCCTTGGCTGCCGCGGCTAACCCGGCCTTGAACCAGTCGGGGGCCGCCTCCCTGTCGTCCTCGCTCATGGGGGCGGTCAGTTCGTCATAGGATTTGGACGGCCTGTGCTCTGCCTGACGCCGGCAGAGCTGGTCGAATTCCTGGTTGCCGTAGTTGGCCTCTGAAGCAGAGTAGCCGATGGTGATGCCCAGATATAGGGCCTGGCTTGGCGTGACGCGACAGTGCCTTTGGGCGGCCTCCCTGTTCCAACTGCCGGCCACCCAACCGGTCCCCAGTCCGTACAGGGTGGCGGTCAGGACCAGGCGTTGGCCATAGAAGCCGGCTTTTTCCATACTTTCCGGGTCATCCTTGGGGCCAACCAGGGCCAGGTAGTTGGCCGCATTGGACAGGTGACCCGACGTGTTGCCGGCCTCGAAAACATCAGGTTTCCCGGTTACCAGCTGGATGTCCAATCCGCTCAGCATATTGATGGCGTTCAGAGTGCTGGAGAGCTGGCGGATGGTGCCAGGGGCCATGGGGGAGGGGTCGTAGTGACGGGTGGTGATGCGCACATTCAGTGCGTCGATGAGTTGGGTATGTTCGGTCATGGTGTCATTATCCCACCCGTGGATGAACAAGACGAGTAGACGAGGGCCGGTGGTCCTGCCCACCAGCCTCCGCCTTCCTGACCGACCCGGTCGAATCAGGGAGAATCCGGCCATGCCATGGGGTACAATTCCTACGTGCCGGTTCGTCATCAACTATGTAGTCAGCACCGAAGGAGCAGCAATGATTGATACAGCGCAGGCTTTTGGAGTGGATATCGGTGGATCCGGCATCAAGGCTGCCCCGGTCGATCTGACCATCGGCGACTTTGCCGAGCCCCGGAAGAAAATCCTCACTCCCGAGCATTCCACCCCCGAGGCGGTGGGCGCCGTGGTCAAGCAGCTCCTCGACCGGTTCGAGGTTTCCGATGATGTTCCCGTGGGCGTGGCCTTCCCGGCCCCGGTCAAGCCCGACCGGCCCCTGAGTTTCATGGCCAACCTGGACCAGGCCTGGGTGGGGACCAACGTTCAGGACGTTCTTTCCGATGCCTGCGGAAGGCCCGTCAGCGTGGTCAACGACGCGGATGCGGCCGGACTGGCAGAGGTCCAGTACGGTGCAGCCAAGGGGCAGAAGGGACTGGTCATCGCCACCACCCTGGGCACCGGTATCGGTACGGCCCTCATCTACAACGGGGTGCTCATTCCCAACAGTGAGCTGGGCCACCTGATCCTGGACGGAAAGGACGCCGAGAAGTATGCCGCCTCCTCGGTCCGTGACCGGAAGAAGCTCAGCTACAAGAAGTGGGCCGGTCGCCTGACCAAGTACTACCGGCTGCTCGAGCATTATTTCAGTCCCGACTTCTTCGTCGTGGGTGGTGGCGTGAGCAGGATGAGCGAGAAGTTCCTGCCCCACATCAAGATCGATACCCCCATCGTGGCCGCCAAGCTGCGCAACCAGGCCGGCATCGTCGGCGCTGCCTACCAGGCCGACCTCCAGCAGAAGCACCTCGGGTGAGTCTGAACCGGTCCTTGGCGCATGGGCATTGAACCGGGTACGGCCAGGAATCCGAACAGGAGGGCAGGATGTTTTCCCATCGTATCGGTTCCGAACAGCCCAACCGTATAGCCCGAGCCCAGGCAGAGGCCCTGGACCGGGGAATCAGGTTAGGAAGATTGAACGACTCCAATCCGACCAGATTCGGATTGGGGCCGGAATCTCTGCCTGGTATCTATGGTGCCGAACCGCAAGGCCCCATCCAGGCCCGACGGTCTTTGGCCGCCTTCCTGACGGAGCGCAACCGTGCAGGAGGGTCGTCGGCCCTTGTGGGCCCTGATGATCTCTACTTACTCTCGTCCACCTCACAGGCCTACTCATGGTTGATGAAGCTGCTGTGTGATCCAGGTGACATCATTCTGGAACCCCGCCCTGGCTATCCTCTGATCGAGTCCATCGCCGGTCTGGAATCAGTCCGTGCTTTTCCCTATGGATTGGAGTATGACGGTTCCTGGTTCCTGGATCTGGCGACCATCCGGGAGGCCCTCGAAGAGCCGGAAGCAGACAGGATCCGTGCTCTGGTCCTGATTAATCCCAATAATCCCACCGGATCCTATCTGCATCCTGTGGAGCGGCAGGAGGTGATGGATCTCTGCGCAAGGCACGATATCGCCATCATCGCCGATGAGGTATTCTTCGATTATCCGCTGGACCCGCTACCGGGTAGGAAGAGGTTGGCAGGTGACAATGAGGTGTTGACCTTCGGTCTGGATGGTTTTTCCAAGATCCTTGCCGCACCTCAGGCAAAGGTTGGCTGGATCCAGGTCTCCGGGCCCGCCCCCCAGGTCCTTGAGGCCAGACGACGTCTGGATCTGATTGCCGACGATTACCTGCCCATGAGTCAGATCATCGCAGATGGCATTTCCTCCATGCTTCAGGAAGTGCCCGGACAGACAGCCAGGGTCGCTGCCAGGATACGAGAGAATCTGACCGTCCTCAAGACGATGCTGGCAGAGGAGAGCGCCTGCGTCTCCTGTCTGCGGGCCGAGGCCGGATGGAATACCCTCCTGAGATTTCCGGCCGTGATCGAGGAGGATGATCTGGTCGTTCATCTGATTCGTCGGTATGGGCTCACAGGACAACCGGGATACTTCTTCGACATGCCGACCAACGGGTATCTTGCATTGTCACTCCTGCCCGAACTCCCGGAATTCCAACACAAGGTCAGTGCGTTACTTTCTGCTGTGAACGATTTGATATGATAATCGCCCCGAAATCACTGCCGATTACGGATAAAGTGGGTTTTGGTGTTTGGTTTTCGAAGGGAAGGAAGTTGATTCGGCTCAATGGGGCCATAGTCTGCAGGGTTGCACTACCAAGGAGGGTAGAAGATGGAAAATGATGAACACAAGAGTCAGGCACAGCATGGTGTCGGTTCTCGGATGGATGAGGATATCGCTGTCATGGCCACGGCCGGGGAGGCCTCAGGTGCCGTGACATCCCCGACGATGGATGTTTCCCTCGCCCCCGACAGCGGACGCCGTTTGAACACGACGGAAAAGGTGCGTTTTGCCGTCGGCTTCATCATGGTCTCCCTCCTGTGGGCGGCCCCATTCACGATGGGCTCCGGTGTTCTGCTGCCGCAGATCTTCAACTCCCTGCATGGGGTGAGCGCAGAAACGGCCCTGGGTACGATGAACTCCATCGGCTGTGTCTTCGCTCTGGTGGCCAATATCGTTTTTGGCGCCCTGTCAGACATGTCACGATTCCGGATCGGCAAACGGACGCCGTGGATCGTCCTGGGTGGAATCATCGGGGCGGTTGGATTCCTGGTCGTCACGCAGTCCCACACCCTGTTCATGATCATCTTCGGATGGTGCATCGTCCAGGTGGGCATCAACTGTCTGATTGCGCCCGCAGTTGCTGTCCTCTCGGACAGGATTCCCGAGGCCATCAGAGGCACCTATTCTGCGCTGTACGGTGCCAGCATGATCGTGGGCCAACAGCTCGGTACCATCATCGGCAGCTTCTTCATCAACAAAATCCAGGCGGGCCTGCTGGTGGGCATGGTCATCTTCCTCTTCTCGGGGATCCTGACCGTACTGATCTGGCCCCGGGAGCGCTCGGCTGCCAATACCGTTGTGGAGCGTACCTGGGCTGATGTAGGGAGGTCCTTCGTTCCGCCGACCAGGAACGCTCGCGATTTCTATCTCGCCCTGCTGGGACGGTTCACCTTTGTCATCGGATGCTTCATGATTTCGGGATACCAGTTGTACATCCTGCAGAAGTACTGTCATCTGAGTGATTCCGCAGCTGCCTCCACACTCCAGGTCATGGCTCTCATCTCCGTGGTCACAACCATATTGGCGGCTGTCGTGTCAGGACCACTGTCCGACTTTCTTCAGAGGAGGAAGATCATCGTGGCGGTCAGCTGTGTGGTGATCGCCGTCGGTATGGTCTTCCCCTTCTTCATGCCCAACCCAACAGGCATGTTCATTTATGCGGCCTTGGCGGGTATCGGCAACGGTTGCTACATGTCCGTGGATCAGGCTCTGAATGTCGACGTACTGCCAAATGCCGAGGAGGCCGGCAAAGACCTGGGCATCCTCAACCTGGCCAACACGATCGGCCAGGTCCTGGCCCCTGGTTGCACCACCCTGGTCATCGGCATGTTCGGAGGCTACCGGATGGTTTTCCCCGTGGCCATCGTCTGCCTGTTGGTCGGGACCTTCTTCATCATGATGATTCGCAAGGTCAAGTAACCGAAGCAGCTTGAATCCGTGAAGGGTTCCGCTTGCGTCATGTTTTTCCATAACAGGAAGGAATTACATACCATGAGTCAAAACAGAAACATCAAGGCCGACGAGTTGGACCTCAGGCAGGAGGCGTCCCTGACCTCGGGGTCGGATTCCTGGCACCTGCAGGGGGTGCCAGAACAGGGCTACGAGGGGTACATGATCACCGACGGCCCTTACGGACTGCGCAAGGCAACCGGGTCGGACGTCTACGGATCGGTTCCCGCCACCTGCTTCCCGCCGACCGCCGGACTGGCCTCCTCCTGGAATCCGGACCTGACCTACCGGGTGGGCCAGGCCATGGGCGAGGAGTGCATCCAGGAAGAGGTTGCCGTCATCCTGGGGCCTGGCATCAACATCAAGCGCAGCCCCCTGGGTGGCCGCAACTTCGAGTACTACTCGGAGGATCCGGTCCTGGCCGGGCACCAGGCCGCCGGTCTGGTCGAGGGGGTCCAGTCCAAGGGGGTGGGCACCTCCCTGAAGCACTTCGCCGCCAACAACCAGGAGACCGACCGGCTCAGGGTCAGCTCGGACGTCGACCAGCGCACCCTGCGAGAGATCTACCTGCCTGCCTTCGAGTATGTGGTCAAGCATGCCAAGCCCTGGACCATCATGTGCGCATACAACAAGCTCAACGGGGTCTATGGGTCGGAGAACCGCTGGCTTCTGACCGACGTGCTGCGCGGTGAGTGGGGGTATGAGGGACTGGTCATGTCGGATTGGGGTGCTGTCCACGACAGGGCTGCCGCCCTGCGGGCCGGACTGAATCTGGAGATGCCTCCCTCCGACAGCGACCAGGAGGTGGTTCAGGCCGTCCAGGCGGGGAACCTGGACAAGGACCAGCTGGACAGGATGGCCCAGGGGGTCCTGGACCTGATCGCGAAAGCACGTCCGGCCATGTCGCAGAAGGGCTACCGCTATGATGTGGGGGCCCACAACCAGGTGGCCCGTCAGGCCGCCCAGGAATCCATCGTCATGCTCAAGAACGAGGACGGGGTCCTTCCCCTCTCGGCTGGCGAGAAGATCGCCCTGATCGGTGAATTCGCGCGGACCCCGCGCTACCAGGGTGGTGGCTCCTCCCACATCACCCCCACCAAGGTCACCACGGCCCTGGACTCCTTCAAGGAGACCGGCATGGATGTGGACTTCGCTCCCGGGTTCACCCTGGACGACGCCCCCCAGGATGCCGCGCTGACCGATCAGGCCCTCAAGGCCGCCACCGGTGCCGACAAGGTGGTTCTCTTCCTCGGTCTGCCCGAGGATGCGGAGTCCGAAGGGTTCGACCGGACCAGCATGGACCTGCCCGCAAAGCAGCTCGACCTCCTCAAGGCGGTCGGCCAGGCCAACGACCAGGTGATCGTGGTCCTATCCAATGGATCCGTGGTCTCCGTGACGGACTGGATCCCCCAGGCCAAGGCCGTTCTGGAGTCCTGGCTCCTGGGCCAGGCCGGAGGCCAGGCCGTCGTCGACATCCTGACCGGCCAGGCCAACCCCTCCGGCAGACTGCCCGAGACCATTCCCGAGCACCTGGAGGACAACCCCACGATCACCTCCTTCCCGGGCGAGGAGGGGCACTCCCGCTACGGTGAAGGTGTCTATGTGGGTTACCGCTACTACGACACCTTCAAGAGGCGGGTCGCCTTCCCCTTCGGTTTCGGTCTGTCCTACTCGACCTTCGAGATTTCGGATGTGCGCCTGGAGAAGACCGGCCCCAACGCCGTACAGGTCAGCATGACCGTGGCCAACACCTCCCGTGTCGACGGGGCCCAGACCGTTCAGGTCTATGTGGCTCCCTGCGCCTCCAAGGTGGGTCGTCCTTCGCATGAGCTCAAGGCTTTTGCCAAGGTCTTCCTCAAGGCCGGTCAGTCCCGGGAGGTCAGGATGGACCTGGACCAGCGTGACTTCGCCTACTGGTCGACCGCCATGGACGGGTGGCACGTCGAGGCCGGCACCTACGGGATCGAGGTCGGTACCTCCTCCCGGGACCTGGTGGCCAGGCTGGACGTGGACCTGGACGGGGACGGGCTCTTCATCAGGCTCAACACGGACTCCACCATGGAGGAATGGCGGGAGGACCCCATCGGCGGGCCGATCATGAAGTCCCATGTCGAGGGGGGCAAGGTCCCCATGCCCAACGATCCCAACACGGCCAAGCTCTTCGACAGCATGCCGCTGGTCTCGGTCATCACCATCTCGGGTGGGGACGGACGCCGCGTGGTTGCCGACATGATAACCGACTATCAGCAGGCGCTTGAGCAGAAGGGGCTGATCGGGGCATCCAAGGGCCATGAGTAAGGCAACGGTCTTGCCGGGCTGATTTCCCGACGATTCGGCAAGGGTCGGCGTCCACTGTTCGGATGGTGGGCGCCGACCCTCTTCATTGCTGCTGGCCCGGCTTTCGCCGTTCCGATCCGGTTTGGTCCGCGCACTGTCGATGCCGGTTGCCGAGCCTGATGTCCCTCGGTTGTTTACAGGAGGGTGAACCAGACCTCGATGGTGGTGAACAGCGAGGTCTCGAAGTGGGAGAAGAGGACCAGGGCATATCCCACCATGAGGACCACCGATACCAGGCAGGACAGGACCAGGAGGATTGGCACAGCCCTCTCGGCCTTGCTGCCTCCCTCGTCCGGATCCTTCTGAGGCCGGTCCGGGATTCCCTGGCCGAGCCGGTCACGGGTGGCCAGGACCAGGACCGACACCAGGGCCAGGAGCCAGGCGAAGTCGAGCATGTACCGGTCGGAGAACCCACCCAAATAGGAATCAAGGGCCATGAGTATGAGAGCCAGAGGCAGGGGCACGATGACCAGTCCCGACAGGTTGCGGTCGTTCAGGTCCCGACGCACCCTGGCTGAGCAGAGGAGGGTCAGACAGACCAGGATCACCGGTGCGATGACCAGGAGGCCGCCGATGCCCGGTTCGGTGTAATGCCAGATGCTCAAGGGCGCGGGGGAGTTCTGCAGGTAGGGGAATGCGGTCCTGGTGGTCAGCGGTTGGAAGAGGTAGTAGCCGAAGATCCCTGGCAGGCTGCCCAGATCGGGGTGGTAGTGGGTCAGGTCCACGACGGTCATCTGGTACCTGTTGCCGAAGTTCAGGATGGACCCGAACCGCCAGTGGTTGTACCAGAGCAGTGGGGCTGCCACGATGGGCAGGGGGAGGAGGGCGACCCCCAATATGCCTGCCGGGGTTCCACCCGAGGGCCTGGTTCCCCTGTCCGCGGTCTTCTCAGAACCGTGGCGGAGGGAGCCTGTCATGGCCTTGATTTCCTGGGAGAATATGGGAATGGCCAGGAGCCCGGCCACCAGGAAGGTGGGTCGGCATCCCAGGGTGGCGGCCACGCAGAGCGAACCCAGGAAGATGCGCCATTTCGACAGGTGCCAACCCCGACCCTGATCCCGGGAATCAGGGAGCCAGGTACCCCCGTCCGCCAGGGTCCACATGCGGGTGTGCCCCCCCTCAGCCCGGACCCTCCGCGCTCCCAGCCAGATCCAGAGCCCGGTCATCAGGGTCAGGAGGGCCGCGTCGAAGGGCAGCGTGTAGAAGTTCTTCCTGCACCAGAGATGGGCCATGTTCGATCCGGTCAGGATCGTCACCAGGGCCAGGGCAGTCGTGGCCAGACTGATTCCCGGGAAGTGACGGGCCAGGAGGCGGATGACCATAAGAATCGTCATGACCGTGGCCAGGGTCACCAGGAAGGAGGCCGCCGCAGCCGTGGACAAGGCGTACCCGCCGGGGTGGAAGAGGGAGGTCAGGGCCCGATAGGGCATGAAGATCAGGACGGCGGGGAGGACCCCGAAGTACGAGTACCAGTGCCCCTGCCAATAGACATAGTCCCAGTAGATGGGTTTCTGGTCCTGTGCCAGGAGGGCGTTCCTGGTGGCGATGTCGTAGGGGTTGTGCGCCTGGGCAAGGCCGGGTGCCTGGTCCATGTTCAGCCAGGGTCTGCCCTGGAGGAGGGCCTGGGCAACATGGTCGTACTGGTTGAAGTCATAGACGTAGGAGTTGGGGTGGTGGAAGTCGCCGGGCACGAAGGTCGCCATTTCGTGCAGTATGGACCAGGCGGCCCAGGCCAGGAGGGGGGTCAGGGCCAGGGTCAGGGCCAGCCGTTGTCTCCCGGATTTTGCATCCAACGGTATCCGCCAGAGGCGGGAGCCGGGCAGGAAGGCGGCGATCATGAGGATCAGGGCCACCATGGCAATCAGGCGGACCGGGTTGATGCTCAGGGGAACTTGGACGTCAGGGGTGAAGGTCCCGATGGGCAGACGGGATCCCTCCGGTTCCTGTATCCATAGGCGCAGGGCCGTCAGGGAGGACCCCTCCTGGGTTGGACGGGCCGAGTTGCGCAGGTAGTGCGTCCTGTCCAGCCGGTCCACGACCAGGCCGCTGCCACCTCTGACCCACCCCCTTGGATGGGAGTACCGGGCATCCAGACGGACATGGATTCGTTCTGGGATTTCGTCTGGTTTGTCGCCCCCGGCCGGATTGGACGTCTCCACCCGGATGAACCCTGACCGATGGGAGGGAGAGCCGACCTGGATCCAAGCCCCGGCCGGGTCCGTTACCAGCAGGCCCCCTCCCTGGAGGGCTTTCAGACCCGGTCCCAGCTCAGGATCCGCCTGGGCCTGTCCGGCCCCTATCAGGGAGCCGGCCCCCATGGACTGCCAGTGGGCCAGGTTGAACACACCGAGCTCCATGGTCAGGACCAGGAGGATGCCCAGGCAGAAGGCCAGGCGGCCTGGAGCCCGCATTCGGGGCATGACGGGGGTTCGTATCACCCCTTTATTCTATAAGCGACATGTCTGGATGAATTGGGACAATTGTGAACATGTCCAAGAGCGTGAACAAGTCCGACGGCCTGGGGGATTTTTCGAGGAAGGCACGTTCCCTGTGGTCGGCCCTGGCGGGGAAGGTCGAGGACTTCCTGGACGGGGAAAACCCGGATAACGACCAGCCCTTGAGTGCTACGGTCAGGAAGGCCGCCCGGGCATACGCTCAGAACGGCGGGCGCCCCGACGAAGCCTTCATGCATGATCTCCTGACTTCGAGCAGCCACCAATTGGGACCCATGGTCAAGCGCCACCTTTTCCCCGAGATTCAAGGGGTGCCCGAGGGATTGACCCTGGGATGGGTCCAATGGCCCAGGACCAGGGGGAGGTTCTTCTCGCTCGGGGTCTTTACGGATCGTTCCCACTTCGTCCAGGTTGCCCTGGCCGACGACCACGGTAGGGTCTTCGTCGGTCAGCAGGTGCAGATGGACGTGCAGAACCAGGAACCGGCCTTCATGCTGGGCAGGGAGCAGGAGATATCCCTGCCCTACGGCAGTCGTTTCGGGCGCCGGGAAGGAGATCGGCAGGCCCCTGCCGTCCACGCCCTCCAGGGCGGCATCGTGGGCAGGGACCAGGGGGGAAACCTCTGCTGGTTGGCTTCCTGGCTCCGTTATGACGGTTGCTACACCCTGGAACAACTCCGTCCGCAGCTGCCTCCCGACCTGCGCTTCAATCTGGAATACCGGGATGCGGTGGCCATCTCGTTCTTCACGGCATACCTGCTGCCCCACATCCAGGGGGTCTTCACCGGGTTCGGCTCCGGGAACATCTTCCACCGCCTCAACCGCGAGGCGCCCATGGGGGCCATCCGCCGCAGCGTCCAGGACACGGTTCGGGCCCGTTCCAGCGGGCAGCGTGTATCGGGTCTGGAGGATCTCTTCTCCGATCTGATGCGGGAGGCCGGCGCCCTGAACGAGGTCCCGGGACTTGAGGCCGTCCACGGGGCCGAGCCCCTCCACCTGTATGCCTCCTCCTATTCCGGGGCCTACTTCCTGACCTGGGACAACGGCTTGGAGTTCTCCGCCGCCCTCCGGGCCCTGCAGATCGAGGGGAATCTGAACAGATTCGCCTCCGTCAGCGCCTGGCTGGAGCGTAATGCAAGCCTGGGCATCTATCCCAACGAGGACACGGTGACCAGGGTCCAGGCCGCCCGGCTGGACCAGGCCCTCATGGACGATCCGGCCATTGCGGCCCTGTTGCGGTCGGGTGACCTGGACAGGGACTTCGACCCTGTACACGATGACGGGCGGACGGCCCTGAACGGCATTCTGTCCAAGGCGGCGGCCACCGCCGCCAAGGTCCGCCAGGAGGCTCCGCAGGCCCTTCCGGTCCGGGCCGACCAGGGGGATGGGCAGGTCACCTCCTCGGAGTGGGTCTACCGACAGACCTTCTCCATGCTGATCCGCAGCCTTCGTCTCCCCTTCCGCTTCGATGTGGAGTTCCGTTCCAACCTGGAGGAGGGGCAGGTGGCCATCGCCTTCACATCGGCCGGACGGGCCATGATGCCCACCAGCAGATATGACGATGACAGGCATGCCTGGGTGGATCTGGACGATGACCACAGGGCCGCCATGAGCGCCGACTACAACCTACGGGTGGGTCTGATCATGGCCGCTCTGGCCTTCGGCGTGGACCCCTCCATCCGTCAGGTCAGCCTGCAGATCGATTCCATCGGCCTGGAGGAGGCGGTGGACGAGCAGAACTCCGCCATCCGCGCCATGATGGGCCAGGCCCTGGAGGCCTTCGAGCGGATGCGGTCCGGTGACATGGGGTCCACGGGGTCCAAGGCGGATCCCAAGGATGGCGATGTTCATGGTGACCCCACCCATCCGATCGTCTCCGAGGCCGTGCCCCCCCAGGAGAGGGCCCCTGGAACCCGCGCCCGGGCCGGTGAGGAGCCTCCGGCAGAGGGCGATGAGGTCCAGGAGCCACAGCAGGACCAGGATCATGGGCGGACCTCCGATGATTCCCAGGGCGATAGGCCCATCAACACCGAGGATGAGGGAGAGGTCAACAGGGAGTTCAAGGACCTGATCCAGGGGGTGGACCTGGACGAGACGGCCTTTGCCCGGCCCTCCAGCCAGAACCCCACCCAGGGTTCTGACGGTGACGCCGACACGGCCCCCACGGGTGTCTTGCCTGACCATTCCCGGGATGAGGCCGCCGATCAGAATCCGATGAGCACCCTCCAGAGCAATCCGACGGTCCGCAACCTGGTCACCGTCACCTTCAGCCGGGAACTCTTCCTCTCCCGGATCAGACAGTCGGGCATCACCGACCCCAAGTCCGTCTTCAGCTTCTTCGATGCGGCCATGGAGGTCACCCACGAAGGGGGCCTGGCACCGGTCGATGCGGATTTCGACATGCGGGACGAGCGGTTCTCGCCACGGGCCTCCCAGGAGGAACCCGAATTCTCCGAAACCACCTTCACCCCCCAGGCGGCCCAGGTCCTCGGGGTCGACCATGCCGTGGGCCTGTCCATCCAGCGGGCCGACCTCCTGCAGCGGGCCCTGGGGCTCTTCCACGAGCTCAGTGGCAACCAGCACATGTCCTCGGCCGTCAAGGCCCAGGAGGCCACGCGGATCATCAAGGAGATCGCCGATCCGGAGCTGGACCAGCTGGCCCCTCTGGTGGCCTCCGCCATGATCGACGAGACCAAGGTTCCCGACTTCGATTTCGCCCTCTCCTCCCGGCTCGACAAGGAGAGGATCCAGGCCAGGGATCTCCTCTTCTCCGGAGCCACCTCCCAGGCCATCCAGGTGGAGCAGGCCGCCATCGACCGGATGGATGCCTTCTTCTCGACCGGCAACCGCGTGCCGCGCTACTTCAACTCCTATGCGGAACGTGTGGTCTACAACCGGCTTTTCGCCACGCCGGGGGAGCAGACCCTCCTGATTCCGGACAACCTCTTCTATGCCCACCTGGAGATAGCCGATGTCCTCTCCCAGCTCAAGGAGGACCAGGCCGCCCTGCAGCATCTGAACGCCATGGTGGCATATGCCCCCGCGTATCCGCTCTCCCACCTGAAACTGGCCGTCCTCCTGGCCAACCGGGAGGACTGGGACTCGGCCCGGGCAGCCACCTTGAACGCCCTGCGGGTGGCCCTGGACAGGGATGACGCCTCCTTCGCCTACTACCGCCTGGCCTATGCCTCATGGATGCGTGATGAGTTCGACGTGGCTGCGGCCGCCTATATCATGAGCGAGCACATCAGTCCCGACAGGATCCCGGCCCTGAAGGGGGAGCTGGCCGAGCTGAGGGGCCGGGCGCACTCCCAGTGCATGGTCCTGCCGGAGGATTTCGACTCGGCCCGCGCGGTCCTGGCCGAACACGGCCTGCCGGTCTGGCCCCATACCGAGGTCGCCGCCATCGTGCGCGATGCGGCACGGGTCTGCGTGGATGGAGGCATGTTCGTCCCGGCCCGGACCCTGTCAATGGCGGCCGCGAGGATGAACGATGACGATAATGAAGGTGTTGACGTGGTACAGGCACAATTCATGAGGTCACTCAATGCATGACGAAGAAGACGAACAGACAGCCGGCGGCAGGCAGGAGGGGGCCGCGGCCGAAGAACGACCGGCGATAGGCAGCGACCGTTGGATATCATCCCTCCGACCGGATGACGCCGATGCCATGCGGCTGGGTGAACTGGATACCGCCTCCCTGAGCGCCGAGCAGGCCCAGCGTCTTTGGTCCAGGTTGGCCGCCTGGGTGGAGTCCGACCAGATCGCCTACTACATCGACGATGCCCCCGTCTCCTCCGATGCGGCCTATGATGCCAGGATTCGCTGCCTCCAGGAGCTGGAATCGAGCTTCCCGAGCCTGGACACCCCCCAGTCACCCACCCACCGGGTCGGCGGGACCTTCTCCAACGACTTCACCTCCGTGCGCCACCCCTCCCAGATGCTCAGCCTGGATGACGTCTTCAGCATCGCCGAGCTCCGGCAATGGTACGACGGGCTCCGTAAGGATCTGGACTGGCCCGAGGGCAAGCCCCTTCCCATGACCAGTGAGGTCAAGATCGACGGTCTGGCCCTCAACCTCCTCTACCACAACGGGGTACTGGAGCAGGGGCTGACCAGGGGTGACGGGGTGACCGGCGAGGACATCACCCTGAATGTCAGGACCATCCAGACCATCCCGCAGAACCTGTCGGGTCCGGCCAGGGACATCCCCGAATTCGTGGAGGTCCGCGGTGAGGTCTTCATGCGGTTCGACGACTTCAATGCCCTGAACGAACAGCAGGAGAAGGAGGGCAAGGCCCCCTTCGCCAATCCGCGCAATGCCGCCGCCGGCTCCCTCAGGCAGAAGGATCCACGTATCACGGCCAGCCGCCGGTTGAGCTTCTACGCCCATGGTCTGGGTTCCCTGCGGTGGGGGTCGGCCCATCCCAAGGGGTCCCACGACGAGGTCATCGACCAGTCCCAGGCGTATGACCTCTACCAGCAGTGGGGGATTCCGGTCTCCCCCCACAACAGGGTCGTCACCTCCTTCGATCAGATCCTGGACATGATCGACCACTATGGCCAGCACCGCAACGACATCGAGCACGCCCTGGACGGGATCGTGGTCAAGCTCCAGGACAGGGACCTGCAACGCAGGCTGGGTGCCACCTCCCGTGCCCCCCGTTGGGCCATCGCCTACAAGTACCCGCCCGAGGAGGTCAACACCCGGCTCCTGGACATCACCGTCCAGGTGGGCAGGACCGGGCGTATCACCCCCGTGGCCATCCTGACCCCGGTCACCGTGGCCGGATCCACGGTCTCACGCACCACCCTCCACAACGCCTCGGAGGTCAAGCGCAAGGGCATCCTGATCGGCGACACGGTCGTGGTCCGCAAGGCTGGCGACGTGATTCCCGAGCTGGTGGGCCCCGTCATGGAGGCCCGGAAGGGTCGGGAAAAGGACCTGAAACCCTTCGTCATGCCCCAGACCTGCCCCAGCTGCGGTGCCCGCCTGGCCCCGGCCAAGGAGGGGGACGTGGACATCCGCTGTCCCAACGTGGAATCCTGCCCGGCCCAGCTGACCGAGCGGGTCATCCACATGGCCTCCCGGAAGGCCCTGGATATCGAGCATCTGGGGGAGCAGAGCGCCATAGCCCTGACCAATCCCGACGAGAACCGTCCCGACTCGGTCGACGTCTACGCCCCCGGCCTGCGTGAGGTCCTGGTGGACCAGGGGGGCCAGGCGGCCCCCTACCAACCGGCCCCCGACCTTGAGCTGCCGCCCCGGCAGGATCCCGTCCTGACCAGCGAGGCCGGCCTCTTCGATCTGAAGGTGGAGGACCTGCGTCATGTCTACGTCTGGCGCGAGGTTCCCCTGATGGAGCAGACGGAGGTCGAGGGCAGGGAGGGCCGCACCACCACGAAGCGCCGGGCCGGTGGCAGCGGCCTCTGGTACCGGGTGCCCGCCTTCTACAACCTTCCCAAGGGTGACCAGGCCGCCCAGGGCGACCGGGCCATGAACAACCATGAGGCCCAGGCCCAGGACGCGGCCCTGGGCAAGGTCGACGCCGAACCCTCCAGGAACACCCTGCAGATGCTCCAGGAGATCGACAAGGCCAGGCATGCCGACCTGTGGAGGGTCCTGGTGGCCCTGTCCATACGGCACCTCGGGCCGACCTCGGCCCGGGCCATCGCCACCCGTTTCCCGTCGCTGGATGCCGTTGAGCATGCCGGGGTGGAGGAGCTCTCCGAACTGGACGGGGTGGGCCCTGAGATCGCCTCCTCGATAGCCGACTGGTTCGCCGGTGCCCGCCGGCCGGGTGACTGGCGCGGCAGGATCCTGGATGCCTGGCAGGCAGATGGCGTGGGCTCCCACGTGGAGCGCAGCACCAAGCCCCAGACCCTGAAGGGGATGACCGTCGTGGTCACCGGCAGCCTGGAGGACTTCTCCCGGGATTCGGCCAAGGAGGCCATCGTCGAGCGCGGGGGCAAGGCCTCAGGGTCGGTCAGCAAGAAGACCACCTATGTGGTCATTGGTGCCAATCCGGGATCCAAGGCCGAGAAGGCCGAGAGCCTGGGTCTGCCCATCCTGGACGAGGCGGCCTTCCATCGTCTTCTGGACACGGGAAATCCTGAGGGGCAGGGCGAGTAGAACAAGGATTGAACCGGCTCTTCGCAATATCCGACCAGTCCCGGTCTGGAAGTGCGCACTGGTATCAGGCTATGGTGGGCGGCATGGTTCAAGAGCAGTCTGGAATGGAAAACGGTGGTAGTGCGGTGGACGACCAAACGGATTGGGAGGATTTCCCCCGTCGGATCAAGGGCGAGGTCTTCGAGCGCCTGAGCAAGGTGATCGATCCGGAGCTGGGCCGGTCCATAACCGACCTGGGCATGATCACCGACATCGTCGTGGTGCCGCGTCGGGACAACGCCGATGCCGACTATGACGTGACGGTCAGGGTGGAGCTGACCATCAAGGGGTGTCCGCTCTCCCAGACCATCACCAATCAGATCAACGGGGCGGTCTCGTCCTACCCCCGGGCCCGGCTGAGTTCGCACATCGATGTGTCGTCCATGAGCGAGGAGAAGCTGAACAACCTGGTTGCCGATCTGAAGGCCGCCAGGCGAAGCAACCCCTTCAACAGGCCCGGTGTCAAGACCCGCATCTTCGCCATCGCCTCGGGCAAGGGGGGAGTGGGCAAGTCGTCGGTCACCGTCAACCTGGCGGCCACCCTGGCCGCACTGGGCTATGACACGGCCGTGATCGATGCGGACATATACGGGTTCTCCCTTCCGGGTCTGTTCGGGGTGGACACCCAGCCCACGAACCTGAACGGGATGCTGATGCCGGTGACCTCCTGGGGGGTCAAACTGATCTCCATCGGCATGTTCGCCGGGGCCGACCGGGCCATCCTCTGGAGGGGGCCCCGCCTGCAGCGTTCCCTGGAACAGTTCCTAGCGGACGTATGGTGGGGCGATCCTGACGTCCTCCTGCTCGATCTTGCGCCGGGCACCGGAGACATGGCCCTGTCGGTGGCCCAGGCCCTGCCCAACAGTGAGCTGGTGGTGGTCACCACCCCCCAGCCCTCCGCATCCGACGTGGCCGTCCGTTCCGGCCTGGTGGCACTCCAGATCCCGACCCGGGTCCGTGGCGTGGTGGAGAACATGTCCTGGTATGAGCACAAAGGCGAGCGTCTGCACATCTTCGGGGAGGGGGGCGGTCAGCGTGTCTCCGACCAGCTGACCGAGGCCCTGGGGTACCAGGTGCCCCTCCTGGAGCAACTTCCCCTCCAGCCGGAGGTGCGCACGGTAGGGGAGTCGGGACGGCCTGTGGTCCTCAAGGAGGACGGGTCCCTGGACGGGTCTGACCTGTCCAGGAGGTTCGTGAACCTGGCCAGGTCACTCATGGGTGGCGGTGTGTAATCGGTCTGGCCGACTTCCCGGCAGGTATCGGGGTGATGCGGCCGGCAGGTCCTCATGCTCGAATATTGGGCACTCGGGAGTGGTGAGAATTTCTTATTATCCCTGAATTTGAGCTGAAAATGACCACCTCTCAGAAAACGTCCAGTTTGCTTAAAGCAAATTCCAGTCCCTTCTCATATAGCGTCGGAACCTGCCGAATACGGGCAGCGGATCCTACCGAAAGGGACCTGATTTGTACATCATCACCAATGCAATGAAGAATATC
>NZ_CALYOY010000005.1 GCF_945269915.1 uncultured Bifidobacterium sp.
CCGGCCGGTGTTCCGTCGGATGGTGATGTGGTTGGTGTGGGTGTGGGTGTGGCGGCTGGTGTGGCGGGCCGGGTCTGTTGCCTGTCGGCCGTGCGGGGGGATCGACCCCCCTGTGCCGTCATGGCCATGGCCGTGGGTGCCGCGTCGGCGGCGGCCGGGGCGTGGATTGCCGTGGGCAGGATCATGGCGGCCATGAGCATGACGGCAAGGACCAGCCGCGGTGAATATGCGAGACGATGCAAGCTACGGACTTCTTTCCCCCAAACTCATCCCACCGTCTCAAACCGGCGGGAAAGCAACCCCACGTGCGCCACGGTGCCCTCCCCGGCACCCTGCACACGCGATGGACCCCCCAGTCCATCGCCGAACATTATACCACACAACCAGCACACACCCACCAGGCAGAAAGACATAACCCGGCCTGCCCGGCCAGCGGAAGGAAGACCAAGGCCTCCTCGGGGACATCCGGTCGGGCGGGATAGGTCGTCAGGGGAACTGTTCCGCAGCCCCGGGGGCATCTATTCTGATGAAGTCAGAATGTGGTGTCCCGCCAGGGCGGCGGCCATGACGAGCTGCTCGGTAAAGAGGGGGAAGGATGCCCTCGCCCCCAGCCCGGGGCAGGACGACGATGCGGCGGAACTCGTACAGGTTGCGGTGTCCGAGGCCTGGACGACACCACCGTGCGTTCAGTCGATGGTGATCACGACCTGGCCTGGCTCGTGGGCCGGCGTGGTCACCATCCAGGTGTGGTCAGCGTTCGCAGCAGGGCCGGTGCCCGTTGATGCGCCGAACCTGACGGAGGTGGGGACACCTGGGGTGAGGTATCAATCCGGCCCGGTGTGGGGATGCCGCAGGGTGCAGGCGGGGTCAGAATGACGGTGGTGCCGCCGCCCCGATGCGCAGCAGCACCTTCCCGATACCCAGACACACCAGGGTCGCCATATCGGGAAAAGAATAACGCAGGCTGAAGTGAGGAAACGTCGGCCCTGGTCGGGCCGTGACCCACGGAAAGGCGCCAGACGGCTGGGGCCGATCCCCCCCCCCCCATGTCGTAGCGGGGTCGGCGGAAACTGTGTGATTTGTATCCACGGGAGGGTGTTCGGCTTGGCCAGGGAGGCTCATGGATATGGAAGGATCCCCCACCGGCTGACGCCTGTGGGGGATCCTGAGTGGTCTTGGTCTGTCGGATCAGTACCAGCCCGCTGCCTGGGAGTGGGACCAGGCGCCGCAGGGGGTGCCGTACCGTCCCTGGATGTACCCGAGGCCCCAGGTGATCTGGGTGCGGGGGTTGGTCTGCCAATCCGCTCCGGCCGACGACATCTTGCTGCCGGGCAGTGCCTGGGGGATGCCGTAGGCACCGGAAGGATTGGCGGCGTTGGTTCTCCAGCCGGACTCCTTGTTCCAGAGCTGGACCAGGCAGGTGAACTGGTCCTCGCCCCACCCTCGTGAGGTGACCAGTTCGTGGGCGACACTCTGGGACTCGCCGACGGGTGCCGTGGTCGTGGCGGGGCCGGACGAGACCGACGAGCCAGCACTGCCGGCACTGCCGGTGCCGACCAGGACGACCTTGTCTACCGGAGCCGACTTGACAAAGGAGGCGAAGACGTTGCTGGACAGGTTCTTCCTGCCGGCCGCCGTGACCAGGCTGGTGGTCTCCATGACGCCGTTCTTCCCTTCGGTCTTGACCTTGGTGGTTCCGGCGGGGAGGGAGTCGGTCTTCTCTTCGATGGTGTTGAAGGGGATGTCGGACTCTTCGGTGGCGACCTGGGCGTCGGCCCGGTCGATCCTGATGACGGTCTTCTCGCTGACCGGTGTGGTCAGGGCCGGGCTGACCTGGTCACCGGGTTCCAGGGTGATGTCGCCGGCCTCGAGAACGGACTTCACGTCGGTGAAGTGGTTGCCCAGGACCACCCTGTTCTTCCCGTTGATCTGCACGGTGACATAGGAGGTGTTGGCGGTTGACCCGCCCTCGCCGTTGCGCAGGGCCTGCCTGGTGGAGCTACGTGAGACCTCCAGGTTGCCCTGCTGGGTGGCGGAATATGCAGTCATGCCCTGGGTGGGGCTGCCGCCCTGTGATGTATAGAAGTCGCGGGAGATGAATCCCGCACCGATGACCATGCCGATGACGGTGACGCCTGCGCCCAACCGCAGCCACTGACGCCTGGTCAGGGCCTTGACCGCGGCCATCCGCCCTCTTCGATGGTTCGCCATTACACTCCTCTGTTTGGCCAACAGATCCTCAGCGACATGCAGACCGGACTCAATCCGCGCCCGCCCTCATCCGGGCATACCGAAAGAGGCGCTGGAACATATATCTGACCATTATAGACCCTTGTCCCTACCGAGCCAACACGGGCGGGGAGGGGGCTCCTGAGATCAGGTCTCCGAGGTCACGCCCATGTCGGCCTGTCGGGCCTGCTGGATCAGGTCATCCAGATCGGAAGCCCTCAGGGCCCCCGCCTGTTTGAAGATGATCTGGCCCTGCTTGGCGATCATCAGGGTGGGGACCGCCTGGATTCCCGCGGCCGCAGCCAGGTCCTGGTTCTGGTCGATGTCGACCTTGCCGAAGACGATGTCGGTGTTCTCCTGGGAGGCCTTGTCGAAGATGGGGCCGAAGGCCTTGCAGGGCCCGCACCAGGTGGCCCAGAAGTCGATCAGTACCAGGTCGTTCCCGCTGATGGTCTGCTCGAAGTTCTCTGAGGTGATAGTCGTAGTGGCCATACTCGTGCTCCTTACGAATCATGTTGGGATCTGGTCAGGTGACTGCAAGACAACCGATCCCTTACCATCAGCATTCCATCATGGCTGGAGAAAGCCCCGGAATCAGCTCAGGGTGTAGATATGGACGGGCGGTTTGGACCGGTCAAGCCGGGAATCGATAATGGGGTGTATGCCAGTGCTGAATGACGAGATACCCGACGACGATGACTTCGATGCCGATCGGAAGCGGGGCGAGTTCTCGAACATCACCCCCGAGGACTTCGTCCGTGGCACATCGCGGGGGAACCCCCCGGGGTGGCTGGACAAGGACCGGATCGACCAGGCCCGCAGGGAACTGCCCATGGCCTATGTCGAGGTGGTGCCGGTCCGGGCGGACGATCTGGGAGGCGTATCCCAGGTGGGTTCCCTGCTCTGCGTCGGTGATGACGGCAATATAGAGAGGACCCTGATCACCGGACGGGTGCTCTACCACGAGACCATCAGGGAGGCCCTGGCCAGGAACATCGCCAAGGACCTGGGAGAGCTGGCCCTGCCCGTCCTGCCCACCGGGCTCCAACCCTTCACCGTGGCCGAGTTCTTCCCCACGCCCGGCGTATCCGAATACTATGATCCCCGCCAGCATGCCATCGCCCTCTGCTACCTGATTCCCGTGGCCGGCGACTGCAAGCCCCAGGACGAGACCCTGGACGTGGAATGGGTCGACCCCAGGGGAGACATGCTCGACACCTTCATCAGCCAGATGCCCAACGGGCACGGACGGGTGCTCCGCACGGCCCTGTCATGGGCCGGGGTTCTCTGAGTTCCGATTTTGCATACCAGTGCACTACCAGCAGCAGGAAAGGCGGTCCGAGGCCGATGACCATGACCATCACCAATACCGTTCATCGTGGGGGGAGGGGGCTGCCGCTGGTCCTCTGCCATGCCTTCCCGGTGGATCATCGGATGTGGAACAGGTGTGCGTCCAGCCTCATCGACCGGGCCGACCGGCGTGGGCTGGTCCCCTTCCCGGTCTATGCGCCGGACATGCCCGGGGCGGGCGACTGCCCCCTGCCCGAGGCCGGGCAGAACGGCGAGGTGGCCCCGGACGGCGCCTACCCCCAGGCCCTGGACCGGATGGCCGACGCCTTCGTCAACATGGTTGCCGGACTCGGGCACCGGAAGGCCATATGGGTGGGCCTTTCCATGGGAGGATACCTGGTGGAGGCCATCTGGCGGCTCCACCCCGAGGCGGTGGCCGGCCTGGCCCTCTGCGACACCACGACCAGGGGCGATACCCCGCAGTCCCGGGCCAACCGGCTGGACGTGGCCCAGGACTGTCTGGAGACCGGCTCGGTTGATGGGGTCATGCACTTCGCCCGGCCCCAGGAGGGTGATTCCAGGATCAAGACCTCTCCGGAGTTCATCGAGACCATGACCGGGTGGATCAGGTCCCAGTCGCCCCAGGGCATCGCCTGGAGGGAGCGGATGGCCGCCGGGCGCCCTGACCAGACCGGTCTGCTGCCCGGCATCGACGTTCCCCTGACCATGGTTTCGGGGGAGTTGGATCCCTCCAGTTCACCCCGGACCATGCGCCCCCTGGCCCGGGCCGCCACCTCGGCACCCGGCGGGGTCAGGTTCGTGCAGGTCCCCGAATGCGGCCACTTCAGCGCCGTGGAGCATCCCGAGGCGGTGGCCTCGGCCCTGGTCGACCTGGTGGCCGATGTTCAGGCATCGTGCGGGGCCGACGAAACCGGGGCGGGCCACGATGAGTGATTCCCCCCGTTCCGCCCTCTCCCCCCGTTCCGCCTTCTCTCCTTTGGCCCTGACCCAGGTCCTTCCCTTTCTTCCCCTGGCGCAGGGGGATGTGGATTACCACGTCGCCCGCCGCAGCCGGCCCGACCTGATGCGGGACCTGACCGGATCCCCGGCCGTGGACGTGATCCTGGTGGACCGTGACCACCTGGCCGTTCCCAAGGGGCAGGGCGGCACCGCCGGCCGCCGGCATGCCAGGATCCGCCTGGCCATGCTGCCCGCCACCTACCTGGCGGGGATGCTTGATGGGGAGGACCGGGAATCCTGGCCCCTGTACTATCTGGGCTCCAAGGACGGCCGTGACTATCTGGCCCTGGATTTGGCCCTGCTGGGGCAGGGTGCCGACGATGGCCGGACCGTAGACGGCGGGCTGGGGCAATCGGCCGGGGAACGGTTCGATTGGCTTGGGCTCCGGGAGTTCGCCCCCCATGGCACACCCCGGCAGGTGGGCCTGGCCACCAGCGCGGTCTCCCTGTCCATGTGGCAGAACCGGCAGCGCTTCTGCCCCGCCTGTGGCGCCCCGGTGAAGCCCTGTATGAGTGGATGGGCCCAACGCTGCCTGGGCGCGGACCCCGGTCACACCCTTTTCCCGCGGATCGAGCCGGCCGTCATCATGGCCGTTGTGGATTCCCGGGATCGGCTCCTCCTCCAGCACAACAGCGCCTGGGGACCTGATTTCCATTCGGTGACCGCCGGGTTCGTCGAGGCCGGCGAGAACCTTGAGCACGCCGTACGCCGCGAGACCATGGAGGAGGTCGGGGTCCCGGTGGGGGAGGTTCACTACATGGGGTCCCAGCCATGGCCCTTCCCATCCTCCCTGATGGTGGCCTTCAAGGCCCGCGCCATGATGACCGGTATTCGGGTGGACGGTCAGGAAACCAAGGAGGCCGCCTGGTTCAGCCGTGACGAATTGAGCGCCAGTATGGCGGCCGGCACCATCCGCATGCCCAAGCGGGCGACCATAGCCCGGGCCATGATCGAGGAATGGTACGGCAAGGGCCTGGAGGAATAGGGAATCTGGGTAAGGCGCAGGGTAGGATATTCCAAGGCGAGAACACGCGGAAAGGTGGCCTATGTCTGTGGAAGGGCAATCGGAATCGCAGATTCCTCACGTTGAAGGGGGCGTCGAAGAGGCTGAAACCATAGCCATGCAGCCTGTTCGGTCTCCCGCGGACGGGACTGCGGCTGAGGGGCCGGTTGATCTTTTCCGGGACGGGGTCGGGGCACCGGAACCGGTTGATTTGTTTGATGATGAGGCGGCCAGCAGGGCCTTCGGACAGGAGGCCATCGCAAAGCGGTCGTGGTTCGGGGCCCACAAGGCCATCTGGATCACCCTGGCGGTCGTCTTCCTCCTGGCGGTTGTTCTGGTGGGAGGGTTCCTCGGTGCCCGTCAGTACTTCCAGGACAGGGTGGCCCCGGGCGTCAGCTTCGCCGGGCAAAGCATGATGGGCAAGGACGCCGCCCAGGTCAGGCAGATCGTCAGCCGGAAGGTCAAGGATTCCAAGGTCGAGCTGGACGCCCCGGGCAGGGGGCCGGTCTCGGCGGGTCTGAGCGACCTGGGGGTCTCCGTCGACGAGGAGCGCACCGCCAAGGACCTCATGGAGAGCAAGCGCCAGGGCGACTTCGCCCGCCTCAACCCCTTCAAGCGGGTATCCGTACCCCTGGTGGCCAAGGACGACGAACTGAAGATGGACCGGTACCTGACCGGAAGGCTCGTCGACGGGGGCGAGCATTCCGTCCCCTCCTCCATAGTCTTCGACGAGGGCCTGCACGCCTTCACGGTCCAGGAGGGGCGCGGGGGCCAGGCCCCCAGGCTGGATCCTGTCAAGGATGCGGTCTCCGCCCTGGTCCAGGAGCCCGGCCAGCAGGTCAGGGCCAAGGTCTCCTTCTACGACGTGCCCATGCCGATCAGCAAGGAGGTGGCCTCCAGGGTGGCCGGTGAGGCCAACCAGCGCATCGGCAAGGACCTGGTCATCCAGGGGGCCGACGATGACACCATGAAGGTCCCGGCCCCGGTCGTGGCCTCCTGGGTGAAGCCGGATACGGACCTGAAGCGGGGGACCATGAGTCTGGACTTCGACCAGACCGCCGTATCCTCCTATCTGAGCCGGGAACTCCCCAAGGGTCTGGACCGGGAGATGGTCACGGCCGTCAACGTCAAGAACACCAAGGGTGAAGTGGTGGCCGAGACCACCAAGGGTGTGGACGGGGTCAAGGTCAAGGACTTCGACGCCACCGCAGACCAGGTCATCCAGGTGCTGAAGAGCGGGAGCATGGCGCCGGTCAAGGCCCAGGCCGATGTGACCCCCCACAAGGAGCAGACCAGGACCGCCCGCTACGATGTGCCGGACGGCGACACCTGGATCGACGTGAACCTCTCCAACCAGACCGCCACCGCCTACCACGGCACCACCCCGGTCCAGACCTTCCTGATATGCTCGGGCAAGCCCTACGACGGTGACGGGTCCGACACGGGGACCTTCTTCATCAACGTCCGCTACCAGGTCCAGACCATGCGGGGCCCGGGCTACGTCTCACCCGACGTCAGGTGGGTCTCCTACTACAACGGCAGCGAGGGCTTCCACACTGCCGACTGGAACTATGACGGCATCGCCAGGGGCGACCCCATGCACAACGGATCGCACGGATGCATCAACATGTACGAGCAGGATGCCAAGTGGATTTACGACAATGCTCCGGTCGGCACCATGGTCAGGGTTTCCGGTCAGGTGCCCAGCGGTGCGGTCCGGTAGGCACCTCCATCCGCGCCTGGCGCACGACCCGGACCCAGGTGCCGATGAGGACCCGTATCCGCCCAGAGCAGAGTAGGCTGGAACCATGAGCGAAGAAAACAGCGAAGGCACCCCACGACTGGACGTGCCCGACCACCTGCAGTACTCCCCGGACCATGTCTGGATCGATACCTCCCAGGAGCCTGCCGTGCTCGGTGTAACCGAGTATGCGGCGGACCAGTTGGGTGACCTGGTCTTTTTGGACCTGCCCGAGACGGGGACCCAGGTCGAGGCCGGCGACGAGGTGGTGGAGTTGGAGTCATCCAAGGCGGTGGAACCCCTGGTCTGCCCGCTTTCGGGGACCATCGCCTACGTGAACCGGTCCGCTTCGGACGATCCCGCTGTCATCAACTCCGACCCGTACGGGGAGGGGTGGATCATGAAGATGACCCTGGACGATGACGAACCCGATCTCCTCTCGGCGGACCAGTACAGCCAGATGCTCAGGAACCTGGGCTGAGGCGGAGGTTCTCGTCCTGAGGGGGCATGGTGTCTGACAGGGAACGTCACGGAATCCGGGATGGGGGCGACCGGGGGCGGCCCATACAGGTCACCAGTGTCAGCACGGCCTTCGACGCTGCCGTACCCGGTGAGGGCATCGAGTCCAGACCGGCTCCGATCCGCCTGGCACGTCGCCTCATGACCGGTCTCTTCGAGCTCTGGGTGAGGCTTTCCACCAACCTTACCGACAGGATCGGCTGGTTCCCCCGGGTCCAGCCCTATGTCGGATATGGGACCCAGACGTACTCCCGTCTGATCTGCCGGACCGTTCTATCCGACCTCCAGGGCAGGTCGGACCAGGTCGTGCGCGGAATCAGGGGGCTCCTGACCGTCCCCGCTCCCAGGACCAAGGTGGCCCTGGCCATCGATCAGGTTTACCTGAGCACGGTCCAGGTCGGGGACTCCGCCTCCTATGACGCCGTGGACCCCGGCCGCAACCAGAGCAGTGAATTCGCCTTTTCCGACCGGTCGGGCTACCTGGACATGGTGGCCGAACACCACCTGAGCCCCGGCATCCACCAGGTCTCCTATGCGGTGCAGGGGCGGCCGACCGTCACGGCGCCCCTCTACATCATCCCGGCCGAGACCAGGTTCGGGATCATCTCCGACGTGGACGACACCATCATGGTCAGCCAGGTGCCCACCATGTGGAAGGCCGCCTGGAATTTCCTCCTCTCCAACCCCCACTACCGATCCTCGGTGGCGGGGATGTCGGTCTTCTACAACCGGATCCACGACCTGGACCCCATGGCCCCCTTCTTCTACCTCTCGGCCTCTCCGTGGAACGTGGAGGCCGCCATCCGGGGGTTCATCCGCGACCATGGATTCCCGCCCGGACCCCTCCTCCTGCGCGACCTGGACCCCAGGCCCAAGACCTTCGTCCCCTCCATCGTCCAGCACAAGATGGAGTTCATCCATCAACTGATGGCCGACTTCCCCCACATGCGCTTCGTCCTGATGGGAGATGACGGCCAGAGCGACCCCGCCACCTTCGCCGAGGTGGTCAGACACTACCCGGGCAGGGTCCTGGCCATCGGCATCCGCCAGCTCAGTCCCAGGGAAGCCGGTCTGGGCATCATCAACCGGACCGCCTCCCGGCCGGCCCCGGACACGGACGTGCCGGTCTTCTACGGAACGACCGGGGCGAACCTGATGCGGACCATGCTGCCCTACCTGGCCGCCACCCACTGACCCCGGCCCGATGGGGTTCCGGGTCGTGGCTATAATCGCCCCATGAGCTTTTCGGCAAGTGACTGCGGCGATTCCCCCATGACCCGACCGACCCCGCCCCAGGCGCCGTCCGAGACGACCCGGCGGTGCTTCCACGGCGACGTCTTCGAGGACCGGTACGAGTGGATGAGACAGAAGGAGGATCCCCGCACCCGCCGATACGTGGACCAGGAGAACCGGTACTGCCAGGAGCGGGTGGCCTACCTGGCCGGACTGCGCAAGACCCTCCTGGACGAGTTCAAGGCCCGGATCCAGGAGACCGACATGACCGTGCCCACCCGAATCCACGGTTACTGGTACTTCGGCAGGACCCTGGAGGGGAGCCAGTACGGCCTGCAATGCCGCCTGCCCATCCGGAGCCGGGGGGACTGGGGCCCGCCCCGGATCGACAAGGGGAGCGCCCCGGGCTCCCTGCCCGGTGAGGAGGTCATCTTCGATGCCAACAAGGAGTCCCAGGGGCATGACTTCTTCGCCCTGGGCTGCCTGGACCTGAGCACCGACGGGCGGTGGATGCTCTACGGCCTGGATACCAGCGGGAACGAACGCTACGACCTGCGCATCCGCGACCTCTCAACCGGCCGGGACCTGCCCGACCGGATCGACCAGGTGTCGTCCGGGGCTGTGCTGACCCCCGATGGGCGTTGGATCTTCTACACGACCCTGGACCAGGCTTGGAGGCCCTGTGCCGTCTGGCGTCACCGGGTAGGCCAGCCCCGGGAGGAAGACGTGAGGGTCTTCGAGGAGCCTGACCAGCGCTTCTGGGTGGGGGTGGGGCTGAGCTTTGACGAGTCCAGCCTGATGATCGGGTCATCCTCAAAGACCACCAGCGAGGTCCTCATGCTTTCGACGGAGGATCCGACCGGTGACTTCATCCCCTTCATCCCCCGCCAGGAGGGGGTCGAGTATGACGTCAGCCTGAGCCGCCTGGAGGGGGCCGGGCCGGACGGGGAGGACCTGCCGGTGGCGGTGGTCTACCACAACGTGCTCAACCCGAATTTCCAGGTAGACCTGATTGACATGAGCCTTGACAGGCCGCCCTATCGCCTGGGTCAGGGGGTGTGCATAGCCCAGGGGAGCCCCTGCGGGTGCGAGCAGGGCGGGGTCGAGGCTGACCGCTCCCCTGACACCCCCTACCGGAACCCCGCCAACCCGTCCATCCTCCAGGGCGCTCGCGGGCTGGGCATCGAGGGGATGGGCATCCATCGCAACTTCGTGGTCATGACCTATCGGGCCGACAGCCTGCCCCACTTGGCGGTCATCCCCAAGGGGGATGCCATCGAGGACCTCCGTGCCGGCAGGCCCTGGCGCTTCCGCCAGGTGGTACCCGGTCTGGGCCTGGCCGATTCGGACGGACAGGAAGGCGGACAGGGGAGGGTCTACAGCATCGCCTCCTCCGACAACCCCTCCTACGATGCCCCGACCATGCGTTATATCTTCAGCAGCTACACCACCCCCTCGGAGCTGCATGAGCTGGATCCGGCGACCGGTGATGACAGGCTCCTGAAGCGGGCCAGGGTCCTGGGCGACTTCGACCCGGACAGGTATGCCGAGCGCCGCCTCTGGGTAGGTGTGCGCGACGGGGCCAGGGTTCCCGTGTCCCTGGTCTGGCGGCGGGGGATGGTCCCCGCACTGGATGCCGAGGGGAGGACCGGCCTGGGCGATGAGGTCATCCAGGCCCCGGCCGACCCCGGCCACCTGGCCTGGGCCGGTGACCAGGGTGGCGCCCCCTGGGTCCATCCCGGTGGGGCCCCCATGTTCATCACGGGGTACGGGGCCTACGAGATCAGCTCAGATCCAGGATTCTCGACCGGTCGCCTGAGCCTTCTGGACAGGGGGGTGCTCTATGCCGTCCCCCACGTCCGTGGCGGTGGCGAGATGGGCCGCGCCTGGTACGAACAGGGGCGCAGGCTCCGGAAGAAGCACACCTTCGAGGACTTCGTCGACGTGACGGCGGCCCTCCAGGCCAAGGGGTGGGCGGACCCCCTCCACACGGTGGCCAACGGCGGTTCTGCAGGCGGCCTTCTCATGGGTGCCGTGGCCAACATGGCCCCCCAGCTCTATGCCGGGATCGAGGCCGACGTGCCCTTCGTGGATGCCCTGACCAGCATCCTGGACCCGGACCTCCCCCTGACCGTGACCGAGTGGGACGAGTGGGGCGACCCCCTGCACGACCCGGAGGTCTACCGGTACATGAAGTCCTACACCCCCTACGAGAACGTGCAGGATGCTCAGGACCGTCTGCGCTGCCACGGCACCAGGCACTTCCCGGCCATCCTGGTCACCACCTCCATGAACGACACGCGTGTGCTCTACGTGGAACCCCTCAAGTGGGTGGCCCGGCTCCAGGAGCCGGGCGTGGCGGCCGATGCCCTGATCAAGATCGAGGTGGAGGCCGGGCACGGGGGGATCAGCGGCCGCTACAGGCAGTGGGAGGAGCTGGCCTTCGAGAACGCCTGGTGCCTGTCCATCATGGTCCCCGACCAAACCCCTGTCCGGGATTCGGTCTCTTCCTGAAACGGCCCCGACAACCCTATCTATGCTCGGTGTATGACTGATACGAAGAAGCAGACATATCACATCGCCGTCATTCCCGGGGACGGCATCGGCAAGGAGATCGTCCCCGAGGCCCAGGCCGCCCTGGAGAAGGTGACCGAGGGCCAGGCAAACTTCGAATACGTGGACTTCGACCTGGGTGCCGAGCGTTATCTGCGCGACGGGGCCATCCTGCCCGACGAGGAACTGGACAGGCTCAGGCAGCAGGACGCCATCCTCCTGGGGGCCATCGGCGATCCCCGCATCAAGGCCGGCATCCTGGAGCGCGGCCTCCTGCTCAAGATGCGGTTCGAGCTTGATCAGTATGTGAACCTGCGCCCCTCCAAGCTCTACAAGGGCGTGGTCTCCCCCCTGGCCGACCCGGGCGACATCGACTTCGTGGTGGTCCGTGAG
Source organism: uncultured Bifidobacterium sp. (assembly GCF_945269915.1). GTDB lineage: Bacteria > Actinomycetota > Actinomycetes > Actinomycetales > Bifidobacteriaceae > Bombiscardovia > Bombiscardovia indica. The sequence continues at coordinate 11,982 of NZ_CALYOY010000005.1, forward strand.
GGAACCGAGGGGCTCTATGCCGGGGCCGGTGGCTCCATCCGCCGGGGCACACCCCAGGAGGTGGCCACCGAGGTCTCCATCAACACCGCCTTCGGGGCCGAGCGGGTCATCCGCTATGCCTACGGGCTTGCCATGAAGCGCCGCAGGAAGTTGACCCTGGTCCACAAGAAGAACGTTCTGACCAATGCCGGTGACATGTGGCAGCGCCTGGTCGACCAGGTGGGGGAGGAGTACCCCCGGGTCGAGCGCGAATACCTCCACATCGACGCTTCGACCATCTTCATGGTCACCGAGCCCAGCCGTTTCGACGTGATCGTGACCGACAACCTCTTCGGCGACATCCTGACCGACGAGGCCGGTGCCGTGGTGGGCGGCGTGGGGTATTCGGCCTCTGGCTGCATCAACGCCAGCAACACCTACCCCTCCATGTTCGAGCCCATCCACGGGTCCGCCCCCGACATCGCCGGCAGGGGCATCGCCAACCCCACGGCTGCCATCCTCTCGGCTGCCATGCTGCTCAGCCACCTGGGCTTCGACCAGGAGGCGGCGCGAATCGACAGGGCCGTTGAGGACGACATAGCCGAGCTCGGGGCCACCACCCGTTCCACCAGCCGGATCGGCAAAGACATCCTGGCCAGACTCTGAACGGCCTTTTCGCCGCCAGGGCTTTTATGGACTCTGGGCTAGGCTTGAAAGCATGACTATGGACGATTATCGACAGTCCGAAGAGGATGCCAATCAGAACCGGAACGTGGGATCCGGCGCCGGTGGACAGGTGGCAGGTTGGGCGGATTCGCCCAGCACCATCCCTGCCGATTCTCAATTCGGCGGGGCTCCCGCAGCTGATGGTCCTTCAGAGGCCGCCGGTCCGTATGGGGGCCAGCAGCGGTATGCGGATCGGCCTTGCTCTTTCGGCCAGCCGCACCCGGCCAATCAGCCATCCGCCCAGCCGGATGGGGCTATGGGATACGGTGCCCAGCCCCCCGCGGCCCAGCCTTATGGTGGTCGGACGGATGCTGCCCGGCCTCGGGGGAATCAGGGTCAAGTGGACCGGCCTTACGACGATGGTCAGCCCTATGGCTCGCAGCCCTATGGCGGCCAGTCTGGTGGTGGGCAGCCATGTGGCTCGCAACCTCACGGATGGCAACCCGATTTCCCGCGGATTGATGATTCGCAGCAGTACGGTGGGCAGCCCTACGACGGTCGGCCCTATGGTTCGCGGCCCTATGCCGGTCAGACCTATCCGGCCCAGCCTTATCCTGCTCAGTCGAACCTCGCACAGCCCTGCGGTGGTCAGACCTATCCGGTCCAGGTGCAAGGCGCTCCGTATTCTCCGTATTACGGGGTCCAGCCCCATCAGCCATACGGGCCGGTGCCAGCTGCGGCCCATCCGGCCCCGGTCTATCCCGGATACCCCTATTCGCCCTATGCGCAACCCGTGTATGCAAAACCGGCGCCCTATGCGGTCGTCCCCACGCGGCACTCCCGTTTGACGGCCGGTCTGCTCAGCATCTTCCTGGGCATCTTCGGCATCGGGAACTTCTATCTTGGGCGGACAGGTCAGGGCATGGGGCAGCTCATGCTCAGCCTGATCGGGTTCTTTTTCTTTTTCACCGGCCCCATCCTCTCCGTGGTCTGGGGGGTGATCGAAGGAGTGCTGATCCTGACTTCCTCACCCGGCTCCCGCTGGCATCGAGACGCCTACGGGCAGGAGCTGATTGATTAAATGTCATCCGTTCTTCGCGGGGAATGCAAGGAGCCCGGTGGCAAGTTGGTGGCCGTCGCCGTGGGCATGGGTCGGAACGCAAAGGGGCAGGCCTGCCTGGAGTCCTGCAGGATTGACGGGGATTTCTTCATCGACTACGACCTGGATGGGCGGGCTCCGCACGAACTGCTGACCGACCTGGAGTCGGCCATGACCATATTGCGGCTTCCCCTCGATCCCGATCGGGCAACAGCCGCCCTGGACGCGGTCATGGAAAGGCATGATGCCGAACGGATGCTGGGTATATCCTCGCGGTCCCTGGTCAGGGCCCTGGTCCGCGCCCTCCCTCCCGGGCAGGTCCGCACCGAGAACGAGGCCGGGGCTGGTCTCTCGGATACCGACGACTCTTACAGGCATGGGGCCGACCTGGAGGTTCTGGACCAGGATGAGGCCTTAAGGCGCTGGGCGGGCCTGGATCTGACGGTCATCAGGGATCGTCTCCGGGACCCGGTCATGCAGATGGCCATGGACCAGGCCCTGGCCGAGTCGGTGGCCGCGGGGACCCAGCCGCCCACCCTCCGTCTCTGGAGGTGGGCATCGCCGGCGGTGGTCCTGGGGCGTTTCCAGTCCCTGGCCAACGAGGTGCACCTGGACCGGGCCCGGGAGCTGGGCTTCACCGTGGTCAGGCGTTGCACGGGTGGGGGCACCATGCTCGTCGAGGCCGACAGGGTCATCACCTACTCCCTCTATATGCCCGCAGGGTTTGTGCGGGGACTGGACCCGATCCGTTCCTACCGCCTCTGCGACCTCTGGCTGATTCGCGCCCTGCGCTCCCAGGGAATAGAGGCGGGCTGGGAGGGGATCAACGACATCGCCTCCCCCCGGGGCAAGATCGGCGGTGCCTCCCAGCGCCGCTTCCCCGGCAAGGGTGGCGGGCCCGGCGGAATCCTCCACCACGTGACCCTCTCCCACTCGATCGACACCCGACTGATGGGCCAGGTACTGAACACCTCACAGGAGAAGATCAGCGACAAGGCCGTACAATCGGCCAGGAGCCGGGTGGACCCGATCAGCAGACAGACGCGTCTGGACCGGAAGACCCTGGTCGAGGAAATCCTGCAAACCCTGCCCTCCCTGGTGGGGGGTGTGCACATGGGGGAACCCGGGCCCGACATGGAGGACCGTGCCAGCCGACTTGCCGAGGAGCGATACGCACGACCCGGCTGGACAGGGACCATCGAATGAGTGTGACTATAATCATTCACAGTCAGACACACCCATTGCCAGCGTCCATACAGGTGCGTGGTCGATGACACGTCCATACAGGTGCGAGGTCGATGACGACTTGCCTGGTGATACAAGGAGGAGAAGCATGGCGGTTCACAAGCCCAATGAGATTCCCGAAGAGGGAAACGCGCTGAGGCAGACCGCCCTGTTCAAGCAGGTGCCACAGGATGAGGCGGATCAGCTCCTGGGAAGCCTGAACGAATACACCTTGGCCAAGGGGTCCACCATCTTCCGCCAGGGCGATACGGACCACCACATGTACCTGATCGAGGAGGGGAGGGTCAAGCTGGTGCGGCAGTCCGCCGACCGGCGCATCCAGCTCCTCAGCATCTATGGGCGTGGCGAGATCCTGGGCGAGATTCCCGTCTTCGACCCGACGGGCGGGCCCCGGACGGCCTCGGCCGTGGTCATGGTCAACCGGACCAAGGTGGCCGCCCTGGACCATGACGCCCTCTTCGACTGGCTCAACCAGCATCCCAAGGTGGCCGTCGACATGCTCCAGGTCCTGGCCAACCGCCTGCGGACCAACAACGAACGCATATCCGATCTGGTCTTCATGGATGTTCCGGCCCGTCTGGCCAAGACCCTCCTCAACCTGGCCACCCGCTTCGGTGAGCCCTTCGAGGAGGGGTTGATGGTTCCCCACGACCTGACCCAGGAGGAGATGGCCCAGCTTGTGGGGGCCTCCAGGGAGACCGTCAACAAGGCCCTGATGGACTTCTCGAACCGGGGATGGATATCGCGCAAGGGCCGCACCATCATCATCTACCAGCCCGGTGCCCTGATCCGGCGCTCGCGCATGTAGGGACCCCATGAACAAGTCGACATGACTCGCCTGGTCGGTAGAGCCGAAGTTCTAGTATGGAGTCCATGCCCAAAAAAAAGAAGTCCATGACGGTACGCCGCTTCTTCACCCTGCTCCTGGCCTACCTCCTGTTCTGTGTGGCAGGCGGTGTGGTGGTCTCGGGGTTTCTCTTCCCTGCCGTTTTCGGCGCCAATGTGGCCTCCAAGAACCTGATGCCGGCTTTGAAGACCGAGAACATCGATTTCAATGTGAACGATCTGCCCCAGCAGTCCAGGCTCTACGCCTCCGACGGGCACACGGTCATCGCCACCTTCTATGCCCAGAACAGGATCGTGGTGCCGATCAAGAACGTTTCGGGCTATATGCAGAAGGCCGTCGTGGCGCGGGAGGACCGTCGTTTCTTCGAGCATGCCGGCGTGGACACCCAGGGCGTTCTGAGGGCCTTCATCCAGACCTACATCAAGCAGGGCGACACCCAGGGCGGGTCCTCCCTGACCCAGCAGTACGTCAAGAACGTGCTCATGAACCAGGCCGAGGAGAACAACGACCCCATCGCCGAGTACCACGCCCAGGAGGAGACCATCGCCCGTAAGATGCGGGAGATGCTGATCGCCGTACAGATGGAGAAGAAGTACTCCAAGCCCGAGATCCTCCAGGGGTACCTGAACATCGCCCAGTTCGGCACCAACATCTACGGGGTGGAGACGGCCGCCAGGCGTTACTTCAACAAGTCGGCCAAGGACCTGGACCCGGGGGAGGCGGCCACCATCGCGGCCGTGACCAAGAACCCGGCCAGATTCGATCCCACCGTCGACGTCAAGGCCTCCCAGGAGCAGCGCGACATCGTCCTGGACCTGATGTTCCAGGAGGACTACATCAGCCAGAAGCAGCATGACGAGGCCAAGGCGAAGCCCCTGGAGCAGATGCTCCACGTGCAGAGCGTCGATGCGGGCTGCCAGGCCGCCGGTGATGCCGCCTTCTTCTGTGACTACGTGACCAAGCAGATCCTCAATTCCCGGGAGTTCGGCAAGACCCAGGAGGATCGCAACAAACTCCTCAAGGAGGGCGGCCTCGATATCTACACCACCATGGACGTCAACGCCAATGCGGCGGCCATGCAGGCGGCCAGGAACACGATTCCCGTCGATGACCCCAGCGGTTTCGAGGTGACCATGGCGGCCATCAAGCCCGGCACCGGCGAGGTTCTGGGCTTCGGCATCAACAGGATCTACGACGCCACCCAGAATTCCGGCGGCGGCACCCGTACCGCCATCAACTACGCGGTTGACCAGGTGGATGGAGGCGGTTGGGGCTTCCCGGTCGGATCGACCTGGAAACCCATCAACCTGGCCGCCTGGATGAAGGCGGGGAAGTCCATCAACGAACCCCTGCGGACATCGACCAACTACAATCAGTCCGCCTTCTCCTGCCAGGAACCGGACGGGACCTCCTACGGGTTCGGTTCGGGGAACTGGCACGTGGAGAATTCCGGCGGCGGCACCACCTCGCCAGAGTCGCCCCTCCAGGGTCTGATCCGCTCCCACAACACCACCCAGGCCTCCATGGCCCAGCAGATAGGGCTCTGCGCCATCGCCGACACGGCCAAGGACATGGGCTACCACAATTCGCCCAAGGACCAGATGGACATCCATTCGGCCAACTCCTTCCAGCCGCCCATGACCATCGGTTCCGTTCAGGCCTCCCCCCTGACCATGGCCAACGTCTATGCCACCATCGCGGCCAAGGGCATGGCCTGCACGCCGATCGCCATGACCAGGGTGGTCGACAAGAACAACAAGTCCCTGAAGGTGCCCAAGGCCAACTGCCACCAGGCGATCGATCCGGGCATTGCCGAAACCGTGGCCTATGCCCTGAACCAGGGTGTGGTCCAACCAGGTGGCGAGGCGGCCACGACCCAGCTGGACGGAGGCCGTAAGACCTTTGCCAAGACGGGTACCCACGAGGACAAGTACATGACCACCGGCGGGTTCGTTTCCCAGGTGGCCTCCTTCGTGACCGTGGGCAACGCCGAAGGCCAGGTCTCCTTCACCGGCAAGACCATCAACGGCAGGTCCATGGGCACCTGGTACGGCATGTACATCGCCACCCCGGCCTGGAAGGATTTCATGAACACCTACCTGGCCGCGGCCAACATCCAGCCCGACAATGGGTACGGCAATCCCGACCCCAGGTTCGCCGGGGGCGCTGCCCCTCAGGGCAGGACCACCCCGCAGCCACAGAACCCCCAGGAGCCCGTGGCTCCGGCGCGGCCGCAGGCCCGGTAGTCCCGCCATCCGGCCCCCATGCCTACAATGACAGGCATAGGGAAGCTCATGGAAGTGGCCATTGAGGTGGCGACCGGTACGGGTTGCGAAGAGTGATTGCACCCTTGTACCCGGGTCCCTGCAATGCCACAGAGAGGCAGGCGGTATGAGCCAGGGTAAAGCGCATGGGGATATCCCGGCGGAGCATGACCGGGACGAGACCGAGGGTGGCCGGCGCATTCCGGACCTCTTCGAGCCTATGCAGCTGCGTGATCTGAAGATTCGCAACAGGGTCTGGATGCCCCCGATGGATACCTATTCCTCCGTACGCCAGGACGGCATCCCGACCAACTTCCACTATCAGCACTATGTTTCCAGGGCCCTGGGCGGCTTTGGCGTGGTCATCTCCGAGGCAACCGCGGTCAACCCGGAGGGGAGGATATCACCCTGCGACCTGGGTATCTGGAACGATGAACAGGCCAGGGCCTGGCAGGGGATCGTCACCGACATCAAGTCCGCCGGCGCCCAGCCCTTCATTCAGCTCAACCATTCCGGGCGGAAGGGGTCATCCGGGTGTGCATCCGTCGGCTATCTCAACGCCACGGTGCCGACCTCCGAGGGTGGGTGGCAGACCCTGGCCCCCAGTCCCGTCGCCTTCGGTGACATGGAGACCCCGGCCGAACTGTCGAAGACCGAGATCGCCACCATCGTGGCGGACTTCCGTTCGGCCGCCATGCGGGCCGTCAAGGCCGGGTTCGAGGGCATCGAGATCCATGCCGCCCATGGGTACCTTCTCTCCGAATTCCTGGACCCCCTGACCAATCAGCGTCTGGATGAGTACGGTGGCGGGCTGATCGGCAGGATGCGCGCCCTGATCCAGGTCACCGATGCCATACGGGACGTGATTCCGGCGGGCATGCCCCTCCTGGTGCGGATCTCGGCCACCGACTGGGCCACCGGCGGCTGGGGCCTGGAGGAGACGATCAAGACCGCCAAGGTGCTGAAACTGCACGGGGTCGACCTGATTGACGTGTCGACAGGCGGCATCGTCCCCGGGGTCACCATCCCCGCCAAGCCCGATTACCAGGTGCCCTTCTCCTACCAGATTCGCAGCCAGGTTCTGATCCCCACTACGGCCGTGGGTCTGATCACCAAGGCCAAGCAGGCCAACAGGATCGTCCGCAAGGGCCGGGCCGATGCGGTGGAGATCGGGCGGGCCAGCCTGCGCGACCCCTACTGGCCGCTCCGGGCCGCCTACAAGCTGGGCATGGACAAGGCCGACATACCCTATCCCGAGCCCTACCGGCGTGGGGCCTACGGGACGAAGCGCTGAAGGGGCCTTTGTGCCGGGGAAGGGATATGTCCATGAATGACGCCTTGCGAAAGGAATCAGGGCGGGGGGCCCTGGTGGTCATGCCGACCTACCAGGAGGTACAGAACATCCGGCCGACCCTGGGGGGCCTCCTCAAGGCATGCCCCGCGGTCCGGGTCCTGGTGGTCGATGACGATTCGCCCGATGGCACAGGGGGGGTCGCCGATGCCATGGCGGCCAGGGACGACCGGATATCGGTCCTGCACAGGCATGAGCGGCAGGGCCTGGGGCCGGCCTATGTGGAGGGGTTCCAGTGGGCCCTGGCCCGGGGATACGACCTCATCTGCGAGATGGACATGGACGGGTCGCACCGCCCCCGGGACATGGCCCGGGTTCTGCGGTATGCGCAGGGGCATCCCGAGGTGGATCTGGTCATCGGGTCGCGCAGGGTGCCGGGCGGCAGCACCCGTAACTGGCCCTGGTACCGGGATCTGATTTCCCGGATGGGATCCTGGTATGCCCGGATGGCCCTGGGGATGCCCGTCAGGGATATGACCGCCGGCCTGCGGGCCTACGGCGCCCCGGCCCTGGCGGGGATCGACCTGACGCAGGTGCACTCCAGCGGGTACGTTTTCCAGGTCGACATGCTCCGGCGGATCATCGCCGGAGGCGGCAGGGTCCATGAGGTCCCCATCGTCTTCGTGGATCGGGTACGGGGGCATTCCAAGATGGATACCGGCATCGTCCTTGAGGCCATGGTCCAGGTGACCAGGTGGGGAATGGGCCGGATCCTGGGCCGTTCCTCCCGCTAGGGCAACCGGAACGGCCGCGGGGTTCCGGGCCGGGAGACGGACGTTACTTTTTGGTATGTTTTTCAGAACCGATGTTCACTTTCCTGGCGACTGTTTCGATGCCCGGGCTTCCCTCCCGGGAGGGTGACACCGTGCGGGCGTGGGAATCCAGGTGGGCGAGCAGTGGCTGGATTGCCGGATTGTCGGTTCCGGCTGGCGTCTTTTGACCGCCTATTCCCTTCCGGCTTGACAAGAGCGACCGGGGGAAGAATCCCGACTTGAACTATTGGGCGAATGTGTGCGATAATGTTCGAATGATATCGTCACAACGCCAACATCTGATTCTGAACCGGTTGCGTACCCGTGGCGCCGTCCGTATCACGGCCTTGTCCAAGGAGCTGGGCGTTTCGGCCATGACCATTCGGCGCGACATCGCCGATCTGGCCGACAAGGGCCTGCTCAAGCGGGTTCACGGCGGCGCGGTGACGACCAGCTCCCTCCTGGCGGAGCCCCTCTTCTCGGTCAAGTCGCAGATGGACATGGGCCTCAAGGACACCATCGCCCGCAAGGCCATCGACTACGTTTCCCCGGGCGACGTGATCGCCATCGGTGGAGGGACCACGGCCTACGTCTTCGCTCAGCATCTCCTGGAAAGTCGCCAGTGCGCCGGGGTCACCATCCTCACCAACTCCATCCCCGTGGCCGAGCTGGTCCAGGCCATGGAAAGCAAGGACGTCGAGGTCATCGTCACCGGCGGGGTAATCACCAGGTCCAACTCCCTGGTCGGGCCCATCGCGGACAAGGTCATCTCCTCGCTCAGGGTCAACACGGTCTTCCTGGGCACCCACTCGGTCTCCATACCCCGCGGCTTCCTGATGCCCAACTCCCTGGAGGCGGCCACTGACATGGCCCTGATGGACATAGCCGACCGGACCATCATCCTGACCGACCACACCAAGTGGAGCTGCACCTCCCTCTCCCTCTTCGCCGGGTTCGACCAGGTCGATACGGTCATCACCGACGACGAGCTGGACCGGCATTCGGCCGAGGCCACCAGGGGGCTGGTCAAGGAGCTGGTCCTGGTGCCCACGAGCGAGGGTGTCCATGATTCCGGGTTCGGGGAGCCGATGGACCTCCCCGATCGGGAATGAGGCCGATCGCCCGGATTCGGGCCTGCACTCGTATATCTGTGTGAATCTTTGAGTTGTCAAGAGCCATGGAAGGTGGATATCGAAAAAATGGAGTCAGATCAGTTTGTGCCCCAGCGTTATGTTCCTGGTGCCTATGCCTCCGAGCACATCCGCATCACCCCGACCAGGTTGGCGGACGGCCGTCGCTTCTTCTACCTGGACGATGACCCGGAGTACGTGTCGGGGACCAGGACCAGGCGACTGGATGACCCGCGCGACCTTCCCGACCGGTTTGCCCCCCACCTGGACGCCCAGGGCAGGGAGGTTCCCTTCCAGCCGCCGCAGATGCGCCGTGACCCCCTGACCGGGGACTGGATTCCCATGTCCACGGCCAGGATGAACCGGCCCATCACCGCCGGCCCCAAGGCCACGGCCAAGGGGAACCCTTTGGCAGCCAGGAAGCCCGGTGACCCCTACCAGGACGGGGAGATTCCCGACACCGACTATGACGTGGTGGTCTTCGAGAACCGCTTCCCGTCCATGATGCAGGTCCCCGGACGGGCTCCCGCCGAAGGCCAGGCCCAGCTGGTCGACGGTAACCCCCTCTGGCCCGTCCGCGAGGCCGCCGGCCGATGCGAGGTGGTCTGCTTCGACCCCGACGAGAATGCCCTTCCCGCCAGCCTGCCGGTGACCCGCCTGCGCACGGTCGTGGAAGCCTGGGCCTTCCGGACCGCCGAGATCTCGGCCATGGACGGCATCGAGCAGATCTTCCCCTTCGAGAACCACGGTCAGGAGATCGGGGTCTCCCTGGCCCACCCCCACGGCCAGATCTACTGCTACCCCTTCATAGCCCCGCGGATGGAGCAGGAGTTGCGCCAGTGTCATGACTACCATGAGCGCACCGGCGGGAACCTCCTGCATGACATCCTTCAGGGTGAGATCCAGGCCGGGGAGCGTCTGGTCTTCCGCAACGCCACCTGGGTGGCCTACGTGCCGGCCGCGGCCCGCTGGCCTCTGGAGGTCCACCTCGCACCTGTCCGTGACGGGGTCCTCACCCTGGACCAACTCGACGACGACGAGCGCTGGGGGCTTGCGCAGATGTACTCCACCCTCCTCAAGCGGGGCAATGCCTTCTTCGACAGGGGGGACGGGAAGGGGATGGACCTTCCCTACATCGCCGCCTGGCATCAGGCGCCCCTTCACGATTCGCGCCGTGAGGACTACCGTCTGAACATGCAGTTCTTCTCCTTCCGGAGGGCTGTGGATAAAATCAAGTATCTCGCCGGGTCCGAATCAGGTATGGCCGCCTGGGTCTCCGACACCACACCCGAGTTGATCGCCCGGCGGTTCCGCCAGCTTGGCCCGCTGGACATCGAGGGGTAAGGACACGTCCCGTCAGGGAGGGGAGGTGCCGGCCCGGAAGGGGCCGGGGCCGGCTTGGCACACACGTTCGGGTCACCAGGGGTTCACCACATCGCAGATTCAAAGGAGCATCATGAGGCAGGTTCAGTTTTTGGAGGCATGGAGCGGGGGAGAGGCCGGCCAGGGGCCGGAGCAGGTGGTCACCCTCTTCCGCAGGGTCTACGGTCAGGAACCCGAGGGGGTCTGGAGCGCCCCCGGCAGGGTCAACCTGATCGGTGAGCACACCGACTACAACGCCGGGCTCTGTCTGCCCATCGCCCTGCCCCACCGGACCTTCGTGGCCCTGAGCCCCCGCCGGGACCACCAGGTCCGCCTGGTCTCCTCCATGACCCCGGATGCCTGCGTCCAGGTTGGCCTGGACGGTCTTCAGGCCCGTGGCGTGACCGGTTGGGCCTCCTACCCGGTGGGTGTGGCCTGGGCCCTGCGCGAAGCAGGTTATGACCAGGTTGGTGGGTTCGACATGGCCCTGGCCTCCTGTGTGCCGGTCGGCTCTGGGCTGAGTTCCTCGGCCGCCATGACCTGCTCGACGGCCCTGGCCCTGGACGAGGTCTTCGGCCTCGGACTGGGTGGGAGCGACCAGGGCAGGGTGACCCTGATCGAGGCCGCCGTCAAGGCCGAGAACGACATGGCCGGGGCATCCACCGGGGGGATGGACCAGAGCGCGTCCATGCGCTGCCGGGCCGGGAAGGCCCTGAGGTTGGACTGCCGGCCGGGGCTCACCGCCATGGAGAACGTGACCCAGGTCCCCTTCGATCTGAAGGAGAGGGGGCTGGAGCTCCTGGTCGTCGACACCCAGGCCCAGCACCAGCTCAACGACGGGCAGTACGAGCAGCGCCGCAGCACCTGTGAGGAGGCGGCCCGGATCCTGGGGGTGGATAACCTCCGCCAGGTGGCCGACCAGGTCAGCGCCTCCCGGGATCCCGCGGCCGCCCTCCAGGAGGTCCTGGACAGGCTGCCGGATGAGGTCACCCGTCATCGGGTCAGGCACGTCATCACCGAAATCGCCCGCGTCGACCAGTTCATCGAGGCCTTCGGCAGGGGCGATGTGCACGAGGCAGGGCGCCTCTTCGACGCCTCCCATGACTCCCTGCGCGACGACTACCAGGTCACCTCCCCGGAGCTTGACCTGGCCGTGGATGTGGCACGGGCCGAGGGGGCCTACGGGGCCCGTATGACCGGAGGCGGCTTCGGCGGCTCCGTCATCGCCCTGGTCAATGCCGGCAAGAGCCGTGACGTGGCCCAGAAGATCGCGGATGGCTTCCAGGCCAGGGGATTCCACGAGCCCAGGGCCCTGGCCGCCCTGCCCTCCTCCTCCGCCCGGAAGGAGTGCTGAGGCCGGGCCCGGCGTCCACGTGCCGGACTGGCTGGCTGTCCCGCCCCGTCACGGGCCTTTTCTGCCTCCTCCTCTAAGCTTGGGAGCCATGATCCCCCGGGAGGGCCAAGCCCATCCTGTGGGCTCGCAGGCATACACCAGGGCTGAGGAGGACTACATGAACAAGGCGATCATCACGGTGGTGGGGCAGGACACCATCGGCATCATCGGGCGGGTCTGCACCAGCCTCTCCCGGAACTCCATCAACGTCCTGGACATATCGCAGACCATCATCGACGGGTTCTTCAACATGATGATGATCGTCGACTGCTCCTCCTGCACGGAGGAGTTCGATGACCTGGTCCGCGAGCTGGATGCCCTGGGTGAGGAGATCGGTGTCTCCATCAGGTGCCAGCGCGAGGAGATCTTCACCCGGATGCACAGGATCTGAGGGGGCTGCGTCATGATTACTCCTGATGAGGTCCAAGAGACCAATGCCATGATCGACCGGGAGCGGCTGGACGTTCGCACCATCACGATGGGTATCAGCCTCCTGGACTGTGCCAGCCACGATGTGGACATGCTCTGCAGGAACATCCACCGTAAAATCGTCTCCGTGGCCAAGGACCTGGTGCCGACCGGGGAATCCATAACCCACCAGTACGGTATTCCGATCGTCAACAAACGGATCACCGTCACCCCCATCTCCCTGGTGGCCGCAGGGGCCTGCCATTCGGTCGATGACTATGTGGCCGTGGCCAAGGCCCTGGATATGTCGGCCAGGGAGGTCGGGGTCAACTTCATCGGCGGCTATTCGGCCCTGGTCTCCAAGTCCATGACTCCGGCCGAGCGCCTCCTGATCAAGTCCCTGCCCCGGGCCCTGAGCCAGACCGAGCGGGTTTGCGCCAGCGTCAACGTGGGCTCGACCAAGACCGGCATCGACATGGATGCCGTTGCGCTGATGGGTCGGGTCATCAGGGCCGTGGCCCAGGCCACCGCCGATTCCGACAGCTCCGGCTGCACCAAGCTGGTGGTCTTCTGCAACGCCCCCGACGACAACCCCTTCATGGCCGGCGGCTTCCACGGGGTGACCGAGGGCGACGCCGTCATCAACGTGGGCGTTTCCGGCCCCGGCGTGGTCAAGACCGCCCTGGAGACGGCCCGCGGATTGAGCTTCGACCAGCTGTGCGAGACCATCAAGCGCACGGCCTTCAAGATCACCAGGATGGGGCAGCTGGTGGCCCAGGAGGCCTCACGCCGTCTGGAGGTCCCCTTCGGGATCATCGACCTTTCCCTGGCGCCGACCCCGGCCGTGGGCGACTCGGTGGGCGAGGTCCTGCGTGAGATGGGCCTGGAACAGGTGGGTGCCCCGGGTACCACCGCGGCCCTGGCCATCCTGAACGACCAGGTCAAGAAGGGCGGGATCATGGCGTCCAGCTATGTGGGTGGCCTTTCCGGTGCCTTCATACCGGTCTCCGAGGACGCGACCATGATCCAGGCCGCCACCGGGGGAAGCCTGACCCTGGAGAAGCTGGAGGCCATGACCTGTGTCTGCTCGGTGGGTCTGGACATGATTCCCATCCCCGGAGACACCAGTGCCGAGTCCATCTCGGGCATCATCGCCGACGAGGCGGCCATCGGCATGGTCAACCAGAAGACCACGGCGGTTCGTCTGATTCCCGTCATCGGCAAGGGCGTGGGGGATACGGCCGAGTTCGGCGGCCTCATGGGCGGCGGCCCCATCCTGCCGGTCAACGAGCGCTCCTGTGCCGACTTCATCAACCGTGGCGGCCGCATTCCCGCACCCATCCACAGTTTCAAGAACTGAAGTCGGGGGGGGGGGATCAGCGGCCGCCCCTGAAGTTCAGCTGGCGCCAGGCCTCGTAGATGGCGATGGAGGCGCAGTTGGTCAGGTTCAGACTGCGCAGGCTGGGGCGCATGGGCAGGCGGACCTGCTCGGCCACGTGGGGGCCGGCCATGATCTCCATGGGGTCGGGGATGTTCCCCGGCTCGGGTCCGAACAGGAGGATGTCGCTGGGCCGGTAGTCCACCTCGGTGTAGAGCTTGGTGGCGTGGGCCGTGAAGGCGATGATGCGCGAATCCGGCATGGAGGCGACCAGATCGTCGAAGTCGGGGTGGAGTACCACATGCGCCATGTCGTGGTAGTCCAGCCCTGCCCGGCGCAGCTTGGTGTCCTTGAGGTTGAAGCCCAAGGGTTCCACCAGGTGGAGGATGGTCCCGGTCACGGCGCAGAGCCTGATGGCCGACCCGGTGTTGCCGGGGATCCTGGGGGAGTAGTAGCAGAGGTGGGGGGTCACCGTTTCGGCCTGGCCGGCCTCCTTGGCGCTCATCATGGCCTCGGTGACCGAAATCGGATTGCCGTGGGCGTCGGTGACCAGCTCATCGGGTCCGTAGTTGGACCTGCGGTACCCATACTCGTACATTTCGCCGACGGCCTCGGAGGGGTCCTCCCCCCGGCGGCCTGCCTCGTTCGTCTGTTCCTGGGTGGTCATGCCATTCAAGGTAACGCCCGGAAAAGACAGGCCGGGCAGGGGAGGGACCCGGAGTCCTGAACTACATCAGGCTCTTGTATATGCCCAGGATCTCCTCCTGGGTGGCCTTGCGGGGGTTGCCGCCGGTGCAGACGTCCTTGAAGGCATTGGCTGCCAGGCTGTCCAGATCGCTCTCCTTGGCGCCCACCTCGCTGATGGTGGTGGGGTTGCCCAGGCTCACTGTCAGGTCGTGGACCTTGCTGACCGCCAGGTTGCGGGCCTCTTCCAGGGGCATGGTGTAGGAGTCGCTGACCCCGAAGGCGTGGGCGATGTCGCGGTACTTCTCGCCGGTGTAGTCCTTGTTGTAGTCCATGACCGGGGCCAGGAGGATGCCATTGGCCACGCCGTGGGCGACATTCAGGAGACCACCCAGGGCGTGGGCCATGCCGTGGACCAGGCCCAGACCCACGTTGGAGTAGGCCATGCCGGTGATGTAGGAGGCATAGGCCATCTGTTCCCCGGCCGCAAGGTCACCGTCGGCCGACTTGGCCAGGTTCTCGGCGATCATCCTGATGGTCTGCATGGAGAGACAGTCCGAGAGACTCCATGCGCCGGGGGTCACGTATCCCTCGATGGCGTGGGTCAGGGCGTCCAGGCCGGTGGCCACCTTCAGGGACCGGGGCTGGGTGTCGGTCAGGTCGGGGTCCACGAAGGCCGCCAGGGGGATGTCGTGGGGGTCGACGGCCACGAACTTGCGCTTCGCCCGGGTGTCGGTGATTACATAGTTGATTGTGGTCTCCGAGGCGGTCCCGGCCGTGGTGGGGACGCCGAAGATCGGGACGGAGGGGTTCTTGGTGGCGGCGGTGCCCTCCAGGGAGAGCACGTCCGAGAACTCGGGGTTTGCGGCGATGATGCCGATTCCCTTGCAGGTGTCCTGGGGGGAGCCGCCACCCAGGCCGATCAGGAAGTCGGCACCGGCCGTCTTGAACTTCTCGACCCCGTCCTTGATGCATTCCACCGGGGGGTTGGGCTTGACGTTGTCGAAGATCTCATAGGGAAGGCCCGCAGCGTCCAGCACGTCGGTGACCTTGGCGACGGTGCCGGTCTTCAGAAGGACCGGGTCGGTCACGATGAAGGCCTTGGTGAAGCCATGGGCCTTGGCGGCCTCGGGAATCTGCTTGATGGCACCACGTCCGAAGTAGGCTTCCTGGTTGAAAATCATCCGGTATACCATTGTGCTCCTTTGACTCGTTTGGTATGTGACATGCACCACATCAGGAAACATTATAGAAAAGCAATAGAAAATTATCTGAATATATGACCGAATTCTTTGGCTTCCGGGACGTGGACGGTGGGTCTTGGCGCTCGCAGCGAAGTCCGCGAAGGGAGAGGGTCCGGCCTGGCCAACGGTTGTATGGTGTTGGGGGCACTGATCGGATTGGGCAAGGAAAGGCGGGGCTCGTGGAGGACAACCGGGCGGAATCGGTCGAGCAGATACGGCTCCGGCTCTTTTCCTGGTGGGAGCGCAACGCCAGGGATCTGCCATGGCGGTTCGGCCGGACCACCCCATGGGGGGTCCTGGTCTCCGAGGTCATGAGCCAACAGACCCAGATGAGCAGGGTGGTGCCCTATTGGACGGACTGGATGGAGACCTGGCCCGATGCGGCCTCCTTGGCCGGGGCCGGCAAGGCCGAGGTCATCACGGCCTGGGGGAGGCTGGGCTACCCCCGACGGGCCCTCCGCCTTCGGGAATGCGCCAAGGTGGTCAGCGGGGAATACGATGATCGGCTGCCCCGGACCTACCAGGAGCTGGTCGACCTGCCCGGTATCGGCGACTACACGGCCAGTGCCGTCATGAGCTTCGCCCATGGGGAGCGCATAGCCGTCATCGACACCAATATCCGTCGGGTGCTCTCCCGGGTCTTCCTGGGCATCGAATCCCTGGGGGGTTCCACGACGAGTGCCGAACGTGAACTGGCTCGGAGCGTCCTGCCGGAGGATGATCCGCAGGCCCGATCGTCCGGTGGCACCGGGGATGGGGGATTGGTCGGCCGGTTGGGGGGTGCGGACGAGCAGGCCCGTCCAACCGCCTGGCGGGAGCCTGCTTCGGCCGAGTGGAACCAGGGGCTCATGGAGCTGGGGGCTACGGTCTGTACGGCCAGGAAACCGGCCTGCCGAATCTGCCCCCTGGCCGATCACTGCCGCTTCCTCGAGGCCGGTCTGCCCGACCTGGGCATGAAGCGGACCCGACCCCGCCAGCGTTTTGCCGGGACCAACCGGCAGGTCCGGGGGAAGATCCTCCAGGCCCTTCGCCAATCCGAGAAAGGTCGGATCAGCCGGGTCCGGGTGGAGGAGGTCTGCCAGGACAGGATCCAGCTGGATCTGTGCATCGCTTCCCTGGATGAGGACGGTCTTCTGGTCATCGGGAAGGATGGTTCGCTGAAGCTGCCTGAATAGGAGGATTCCTGGTTTAGGATTGTCAGCATGGCCAAACGAAAGATCAGCAAGCAGCAGCAGCGCATATACCGGCGCCGTCGGATCGTCGCCGCCATCCTGGCCCTGGTCCTCCTGCTCGCCTGTGCGGGGATCGTTTGGGGTGTCGGTGTGGGCATCCGCGCTCTACGTGGCGGATCGGCTGAGGGCAAGGCCACCACCTCCCAGGAGGCCAGGTCCGGAAACGGGAAGAAGTCCGAGGAGGGCAAGGCTTCAGCAAGGAAGGCCGAGGGGAAAGAAGAGGCGAAGGCCCGGTCCCAGGCCCCGCGGGTCAAGAAGTGTGGACCTGCGGATGTGGAGCTGGAGCTGAGCGCGCCCGATCCGACCACCGGGGTGGGCGGGTCGATCGACTTCACTGCGACCATGCGCTACAAGGGTACCGGCTCCTGCCTGATCGACGGGTCGAACGCCGGCAGGGTCCTTATCATCAGGAGCGGGGACCAGAACGTCTGGCGATCGGACTCCTGCCCCTCCGATCCCCGCTCCCTCCTGATGGCCGGAGGAGACAAGGACGTGCAGACCATTACCTGGAACGCGGACGCCAGCCAGGAGGGGTGCCAGCCTGACGAAAACCTGCCCAGGGTCAACGCCGGGTCCTACTCGGCACAGTTGGTTCTGAAGTCCAACGAGAAAGTCAAGTCCCAGGTGGTGCCGGTCATGGTCCAGTGACCTGATCGTCTGCTGGCCGCCGAATCCGTCCGCCTGCCTGCCCTTGGGCTGTCGGTGAACATCCCGCATAAGGGCGACACGCCCTTGTGTCAAGGCCTTATCGGCTGTATAGTTAACTCTTTGTATGAGGTGTGTCATATAGCGGGCATGCATCATCGAGGAGATGCCCGCGAATAGGCATATGGCGGCCGTTCGGTGTCTCCCAGGGAAACAGGAATTATCGAGTACGGCGAGCGATAAGGAAAGTCCATTTTGGCTGCCAATAAAGCTGCAAGAAGTACCACCACTACATACGCACGCGCTGATGAGGATCAGATCAAGCTGCACAAGGCAACGGATCGTGTGAACTTCGGTTCCATCCGCGAACCCATCGAGGTGCCCTATCTGCTGGGCGTCCAGACCGACAGCTTCGACTGGCTGGTCGGCAACGAGCGCTGGAAGAAGCGGGTCGAGGAGGACGAGGTCAACGGGACCCACACCGTCCCCACGGTTTCCGGGCTGGATGAGGTCTTCCAGGAGATCTCCCCCATCGAGAACTTCGCGCAGACCATGAGCCTGACCTTCTCGGATCCATACTTCGAGGAGCCCCGCCACACCGTCCAGGAGTGCAAGGAGAAGGACTACACCTACTCGGCACCCCTCTACGTCAACGCCGAGTTCGAGAACGGCGACACGGGCGAGATCAAGTCGCAGACCGTCTTCATGGGCGACTTCCCCCTGCAGACCCCCCACGGCACCTTCATCATCGGCGGGTCCGAGCGGGTCATCGTCTCCCAGCTGGTCCGTTCCCCGGGTGTCTACTTCGACCGCACCCCGGACCGTACCTCCGACAAGGAGGTCTTCGGGGCCAAGATCATCCCCAGCCGTGGTGCCTGGCTGGAGTTCGAGATCGACAAGCGCGATGTGCTGGGCGTGCGTGTCGACCGCAAGCGCAAGCAGTCCGCCATTGTCTTCCTCATGGCCATCGGCATGACCAAGCCCCAGATACGCAAGGCCTTCAAGGGATACCCCCTGGTGCTTGATGCCCTGGAGAAGGAGACCATCGAGACCCAGGATGAGGCCCTGACCGACCTCTACCGGAAGATCCGGCCCGCCGACACCGCCTCGCCCGAGGCCGGCAAGAACCTGCTGGATTCCTTCTACTTCAACACCAAGCGGTACGACCTGGCCCGTGTGGGCCGGTACAAGATCAACCGCAAGCTGGGCCTGGAGGCCGACTACAACGACCGCAGCCTCCATCCCGAGGACATCATCGCCACCCTGAAGTACCTGGTGACATTGCACGCAGGCGACCAGACCTTCCCCGGAAAGCGCGATGGTCAGGACATCGAGCTGCGGGTGGACGTGGACGACATCGACCACTTCGGCAACCGCCGCATCCGTCAGGTGGGCGAGCTGATCCAGAACCAGCTGCGTACCGGTCTGAGCCGTATGGAGCGTGTGGTCCGTGAGAGGATGACCACCCAGGACGCGGAGGCCATCACCCCGCAGTCCCTGATCAACATCCGCCCGGTCAACGCCACCATCAAGGAGTTCTTCGGAACCTCCCAGCTGAGCCAGTTCATGGATCAGAACAACCCCCTGGCCGGAGTGACCAACAAGCGTCGTCTCTCGGCCCTGGGCCCAGGCGGCCTCTCCCGCGACCGTGCCTCCATGGAGGTGCGCGACGTGCACCCCTCCCACTACGGACGCATGTGCCCCATCGAATCCCCTGAAGGCCCCAACATCGGCCTGATCGGCTCCCTGGCCACCTTCGCCCGGGTCAACCCCTTCGGTTTCATCGAGACCCCCTACCGCAAGGTAGTGGACGGCCAGGTGACCGACGATGTGGTCTACATGACCGCCGACCAGGAGGCCGAGCACACGATCGCCCAGGCCAACCAGGAGATCGACGATACCGGGCACTTCGTCGAGGATGAGGCCCTGGTGCGTGACGCCGAGGCCGAGGCCAAGGACGTTCCGATCTCCCAGGTGGACCTGATGGACGTCTCGCCCAGGCAGATGGTCTCCGTGGGCGCCTCCCTGATCCCCTTCCTTGAGCACGACGAGGGCCACCGAGCACTGATGGGCACCAACATGCAGCGTCAGGCCGTCCCTCTGGTCAAGTCCGAGAGGCCCCTGGTGGGCACGGGGTCCGAGTGGCGTTCCGCCATCGACTCCGGCGACGTCATCCTGGCCGAGAAGCCCGGCGTGGTCACCTACGTGTCCGCCGACATCATCCGGGTCATGAACGACGACGGGACCCAGTCCTCCTACAAGCTGGCCAAGTTCCAGCGCTCCAACCAGACCACCTGCTACAACCAGGTCCCCCTGATCAAGGACGGGGAGCGGGTTGAGGCCGGTTCGGTCCTGGCCGACGGCCCCGCCACGGAGAAGGGCGAGATGGCCCTGGGCAAGAACCTCCTGGTGGCCTTCATGCCTTGGAACGGCTACAACTACGAGGATGCCGTCATCATCTCCCAGCGCCTGGTCCAGGACGACACGCTCAGCTCCATCCACATCGAGGAGTACGAGACCGACGCCCGTGAGACCAAGCTGGGCGCCGAGGAGATCACCCGCGACCTGCCCAACGTGGGCGAGGACGCCGTGGCCAACCTGGACGAGCGCGGCATCATCCGCATCGGCGCCGAGGTCGAGGCCGGCGACATTCTGGTCGGCAAGGTCACCCCCAAGGGCGAGACCGAGCTGACCCCCGAGGAGCGTCTTCTGCGGGCCATCTTCGGCGAGAAGAGCCGCGAGGTGCGCGACACCAGCCTCAGGGTGCCCCACGGTGAGACCGGCACGGTCATCGAGGTCAAGGAGATCACCCGAGAGGATGCCGAGGAGGACGGCGACGAGCTGCCCAACGGCGTCAACCGGATGATCCGGGTCTACATCGCCCAGCACCGTAAGATCACCCAGGGTGACAAGCTTTCGGGTCGCCACGGCAACAAGGGCGTCATCTCCCGGATCCTGCCCGAAGAGGACATGCCCTTCATGGCCGACGGCACCCCGATCGACATCATGCTCAACCCCCTGGGCGTGCCTTCGCGCATGAACCTGGGGCAGGTCCTGGAGCTCCATCTGGGATGGATCGCCCATTCCGGATGGGACATCAACCTGGACCCCAACCTGGAGAACGAGTGGAAGAAGCACATCCCGGCAGGGGCCGAGAAGGCCGATCCCGGTACCGCCGTGGCCACCCCGGTCTTCGACGGTGTGCGGCAGGACGCCCTGAACGGCCTGCTCAGGACCACCCTGCCCGACCGCGACGGTGAGCGCCTGGTGGGCGACGACGGCAAGGCCGTGCTCTATGACGGCCGCACCGGCGAGCCCTTCACCAAGCCGATCTCCGTGGGCTACATGTACATGCTCAAGCTCCACCACCTGGTGGACGACAAGATCCACGCCCGGTCCACCGGCCCCTACTCGATGATCACCCAGCAGCCGCTGGGCGGCAAGGCCCAGTTCGGCGGCCAGCGCTTCGGGGAGATGGAGGTATGGGCCCTGGAGGCCTACGGTGCCGCCTACACCCTGCACGAGATGATGACCACCAAGTCCGACGACGTGGATGGCCGTGTGCGGGCCTACGGTGCCATCGTCCGGGGAGAGAACCTCCCGGCGGCCGGCATCCCGGAGTCCTTCAAGGTCCTCCTCAAGGAGATGCAGTCGCTCTCCCTGAACGTGGAGGTCCTGAACGCCGAGGGCAACGTCATCGAGATGAAGGACGAGGACGACGACCCCAACGCCGCGTCCAACGACCTGGGCTTCAACATCGGTGCCCGGCCGGATGCCTCGGCCAAGGCCGACCAGTCGGCCCCCGAGCCGGAGTATCGCTGAGTCAGCGTGTCCATATGATCCCCCGTGGCCGGCGGCCGTCAGGCACCGGCCCCCAGGGGACCTGACCAAGACGGAAACTTCACAGCAGTTACAAGATCAGAGACAGGACATAGAGTGCTGGACGTCAATGCATTTGACAAACTGAGAATCGGACTGGCCACCGCCGACGACATCCGCGGTTGGAGCTATGGCGAGGTCAAGAAGCCCGAAACCATCAACTACCGTACCTTGAAGCCCGAGAAGGACGGCCTTTTCGGCGAGCAGATCTTCGGACCCACCCGCGACTGGGAATGCGCCTGCGGCAAGTACAAGCGCGTGCGGTTCAAGGGGATCGTCTGCGAGCGGTGCGGGGTCGAGGTGACCCGTTCGCGCGTGCGTCGTGAACGCATGGGCCACATCGAGCTGGCGGCCCCGGTCACCCACATCTGGTTCTTCAAGGGTGTGCCCTCCCGACTGGGATACCTCCTGGACATCGCCCCCAAGGACCTGGAGAAGGTCATCTACTTCGCGGCCTACATGGTCACCAGCGTGGACGACGAGCAGCGTCACCAGGACCTGCCCGACCTCCAGGACGAGTTCGATACCGAGGTCGCCCAGCTGGAGAAGAAGCGCGACCTGGAGATCGACAAGCGCGCCAAGAAGCTGGAAGAGGACCTGGCCGAGCTGGAGAAGTCCGACGAGGCCAAGGGGTCCCTCAAGTCCCGCCTGCGCAACGGCGCAGAGCGCGACATGACCTCCATCCGCAAGCGCTATGACGACCAGATTCAGCGGATCACGGCGGTCTTCGACCGGTTCAAGGCCCTGAAGCCCGGAGACATGGAAGGCGACGTGGACCTGTGGCGGGAGATGCAGGACCGCTACGGCGACTACTTCGAGGGTTGCATGGGGGCCGAGGCCATCAAGAAGCGCCTGCAGGACTTCGATTTGGAGGGCGCGGCCAAGGAGCTCCGTCACGAGATCGACTCAGGCTCCGGCCAGCGCAAGGCCAGGGCCCTGAAGCGGCTCAAGGTGGTTTCCGCCTTCCTGAACACCGGCAACAAGCCCGAGGCCATGGTCCTGGACGTCGTCCCGGTCATTCCTCCCGACCTGCGGCCCATGGTCCAGCTGGACGGTGGCCGTTTCGCCACCTCCGACCTGAACGACCTCTACCGTCGCGTCATCAACCGCAACAACAGGTTGAAGAGGCTGATCGAGCTGGGTGCCCCCGAGATCATGCTCAACAACGAGAAGCGCATGCTCCAGGAGGCCGTGGACTCCCTCTTCGACAACGGTCGTCGTGGCCGTCCCGTCACCGGGGCCTCCAACCGTCCGCTCAAGTCCCTGGCCGACATGCTCAAGGGCAAGCAGGGCCGCTTCCGTCAGAACCTGCTGGGCAAGCGCGTGGACTACTCAGGCCGTTCCGTGATCGTGGTCGGTCCCTCCCTGCGCATGCACCAGTGCGGTCTGCCCAAGCCCATGGCCCTGGAGCTCTTCAAGCCCTTCGTCATCAAGCGCCTGGTGGACCTGAACTACGCCCAGAACATGAAGAGCGCCAAGCGTCTGGTCGACCGAGGCGATGCCGAGGTCTGGGGCGTCCTGGAGGAGGTCATCTCCGAGCATCCCGTCCTGCTCAACCGTGCACCCACCCTGCACCGTCTGGGCATCCAGGCCTTCGAGCCCATCCTGGTCGAGGGCAAGGCCATCCACCTGCCCCCATTGGCATGTGCGGCCTTCAACGCCGACTTCGACGGCGACCAGATGGCTGTCCACCTGCCCCTGTCGGCAGAGGCTCAGGCCGAGGCCCGTTCGCTCATGCTGGCCTCCGACAACATCCTCAAGCCGGCCGATGGCCACACGGTCACCATGCCCTCGCAGGATATGATCCTGGGTCTGTACTACCTGACCTCCGCCGTTGACGGGGCCAAGGGCCAGGGGCGGATCTTCTCCAGCCTGGCCGAGGCCCGTATGGCCCTGGACCTGGGTGAGATCGACATGCAGGCCAAGGTCCTGCTGCGTGTGCCCGAGGACTTCGTCATGCCCAATGATTGGGAGCCCGGAGAGCTCAAGGTCGTCGACCCCGAGCCCGGCAGCCCCGACGTGGTCAAGGAGGAGGTCTTCAAGGACGGTTCCAGGCTCTTCGCCACCAACTACGGCCGTGTCCTCTTCAACGGGACCCTGCCCGTGGACTACCCCTTCATCAACGAGCAGGTGGCCAAGGGCAAGCTCGCCGGCATCGTCGATGACATCGCGACCAGGTACTCCACAGCCCAGGTGGCGGCCACTCTGGATGCCCTGAAGGATCTGGGCTTCACCCGGGCCCAGTGGTCCGGTGTCACCATGGCCTTCTCGGACATCGTGGTGCCCCCGGAGCGTACCGATATCGTCAACGACTACCAGGGGCAGGCCGCCAAGGTCAACTCCCAGTATGACATGGGTCTGTTGACCGACGAGGAGCGTCGCCAGGAGCTGATCAACCTCTGGACCGAGTGCACCGACAAGGTGGCGGACGCCATGCAGGAGCATTTCACCCCGGACAACAACGTGAACATCATGGTTCAGTCCGGAGCCCGTGGCAACTGGATGCAGATCCGCCAGATCGCCGGTATGCGAGGCCTGGTGGCCAACCCCAAGGGCGAAATCATCCCCCGACCGGTCAAGTCCAACTACCGCGACGGCCTGTCCGTCCTGGAGTACTTCATCTCCCAGCACGGCGCCCGCAAGGGTCTGGCCGATACGGCACTGCGTACGGCAGAGTCGGGCTACCTGACCCGTCGTCTGGTCGATGTCTCCCAGGACGTGATCGTGCGTGAGGAGGACTGCGGCACCATGCGTGGTCTGCCCATGCAGGTGGCGGAGCGCGACGACCAGGGCAACCTGGTGCTGGTCAAGGCCGCCGACGGTGGTCCTTACTCCCGTCTGCTGGCCTCCGACGTGGTCGACCCGGCCGACGGCAAGACCGTGCTCTACAAGCGCGGTGATGCCCTCTCCATGGATGTCCTGCGTGACCTGGTCGCCCATGGTGTGGAGGAGGTCAAGGCTCGTTCGGTCCTGACCTGCGAGTCCACCCGCGGCGTGTGCGCCAAGTGCTACGGCTGGTCCCTGGCCACCAACAAGCTGGTGGACGTGGGCGAGGCCGTGGGCATCGTGGCCGCCCAGTCCATCGGCGAGCCCGGCACCCAGCTGACCCTGCGTTCCTTCCACTCCGGTGGTGTGGCATCGGCCTCCGATATCACCCAGGGTCTTCCCCGTGTCACCGAGCTCTTCGAGGCCCGTACCCCCAAGGGCGAGGCCCCGATTGCGGAGTTCCCCGGCACCGTCAAGGTGGAGGACACCGACCGCGGCCGTCAGGTCACCCTGACCCCGGACGACAACTCCGTCGAGGCCCTGACCTACCCGGTCACCAGGCGCGCCCCCATGCTGGTCAAGGATGGGCAGCACGTCGAGGCAGGCACCCAGCTGATCGAGGGTTCCGTGGATCCCAAGAAGATCCTGCGCATCCTCGGACCGCGTGCGGCCCAGGTGAACATCGTCAACGAGGTCCACACGGTCTACCGTTCCCAGGGCGTGGATATCCACGACAAGCACATCGAGGTCATCGTTCACCAGATGCTCCGTCGCGTCACGGTCATCGACTCCGGCGACACCGACCTCCTGCCCGGTGAGCTGGTTGACCAGGCCAAGTTCAAGGCCGCCAACATGAAGGCCGTCAAGGCCGGTGGCAAGCCCGCCGCCGGCCGCCCCGAGCTGATGGGCATCACCAAGGCCTCCCTGGCCACAGACTCCTGGCTCTCCGCCGCCTCCTTCCAGGAGACGACGCGCGTCCTCACCGAGGCCGCCCTGAACCAGAAGGTCGACGACCTGAAGGGCCTGAAGGAGAACGTGATCATCGGCAAGCTGATCCCGGCAGGCACCGGCCTGGCCAGGTACCGCAACGCCACCGTGGAGCCCGACAAGGCAATTCGCGACACCATCTACCCGAACTTCGGGCTGGGTGGCGACGGTGTGGACCTGAGCGACGCCGACCTGAACGATGTGGACTTCTCCAACATCGACTTCGGGGACCTGAAGCTGGGCGACGACTTCAACCCGGACGACTTCCTGAACGACCAGGGTGGCCAGGGCCACGTGGACGCCAACGGGGATGTTCCGGTCGATGGCGATGCCGGCCGGTCCTTGGACCAGCCCGGCACCGACCAGGATGCCTCCCGGGATGATTCGACGGGCGACCAGGGAACCGCGGCAACCTTCTCCTCCTCGGACCAGGATGCCAATCAATGATTCGGTGAGTTGAGATCCACCCCCTGCCAGGGGTGGATGACTCAGGGGTCCCGTCCGGCACCATGCCGGACGGGACCCCTGGTCTTGTTCGGGTGTGGTCGGAATCTGAACCCGGATGGGATTCAGAAGAGGTGACGCAGGGAGAGCCTCGTCCTCCAGCGCCTGGACCGGGGGAGGCCCTCCAGTATGGACCGGCGGACCTGATCGGTCAGGCGCCAGTATTCAAGTGCATCCTGGTCCGATACGCGGCGATTGTCGAAGGTGGCCCGGTCGGCAAGCGTGCAGAGCCGATTCAGCTTGTCCCTGTCGGTGTCTCGTCCCGCCTTGAACGTGCTTTGGCCGAGGAGGTCCCGTCCGATGGTCCGGGCTTGCTCCCTTCGGGTTCCTTGGGGCCTGAGCCCCGACTGCCAGGCCAGGTTGCCGACCTGCCTCCACCCCTGTTCAATGCGTTCCTCGGCGGAACCCTTCGTTCTGGCACGGTTCAGGATCCAGGCCTTGAGGGCCAGGATGGCCAGAACCAGCAGGGCCACACCCCATACCGGTGAGGAGTAGGCAAGGACCCTCCCGACCAGGGGGCCGAATCGTGTCCAGAGGGAGGGCCCTGCCGTCTGGTCGGCATCCTGACCGCCGACTCGGGTCCTGCCGTTGGTGCGCTGGTCATCACGGGGAGGATCGACCAGGGGAGGCGGTGGCTGCCTGACCAGGGTCTTGGGGTTGGGCGGGGTCAGATTCAGGTTCTTGTCCGGTGTCTTGGTCTCCTGGGGGGTGGGGTAGAAGGGCACCCAGCCCAGGCCCGCCAGGTTGATTTCCACCCAGGCCTCAACATCCCCGCCCCTGAAGTCCACGGTGGTGCCGCCATCGGGGTCCTGGCGGGTACGGGCCTTGCTGATGTCTCCCTGCTTGTCCTTGGGGATGAGACCCAGGACGACCCGGGAGGGGAGTCCCATCTGCCTGGCCAGGAGGGCCATGGCGGAGGCGTACTGCTCGCTGTCGCCGACCATGGCCTGGGCTTGGAGGAGCTGGCTGACCCGATAGTCCCCGTGTCCGGAGGGGGAGGGGTAGTCACCCTCCAGGCCATGGGAGAACCAGCCGTCCTGGTGGAGTCTTGTCTCGATGGCCAGGGCCCTGGTGCCGGGCTTGTCCTGGAGGGAGGTCATCAGGGCCGCCGCCTGGGGAAGGGAATCCGGGGGGTCCGAGATCTGGGGGACCTGTGCGGCTCCCACCTGGCTGTTCCTGATGGCCTCCCGGTCGGGTCTGACGTTCAGGGTCCCCTGGACCGTGTAGGTGGTCTCGGCGCCCAGGGGGGTCGCCGAGAGGGCGGAGTCGGTTCCCTTGTTGTAGTAGAGGTCCTCCCTGCTCAGATTCCTGCCGGGGTTGATGGAGGAGGCCTGACCGGCCGTGGGCAGCCAGGAGCGTCCGAATCCCTGGTGGATGGTGAAC
Organism: uncultured Bifidobacterium sp.; assembly: GCF_945269915.1. Classification (GTDB taxonomy): domain Bacteria; phylum Actinomycetota; class Actinomycetes; order Actinomycetales; family Bifidobacteriaceae; genus Bombiscardovia; species Bombiscardovia indica. Next base: position 39,180 of record NZ_CALYOY010000005.1, read on the forward strand.
AAGGCCTTGAAGGTCGGGCCCTGGGTCCGGTTGGTGTCACCCCCGTCATCCCGGCTGGGGGAGACGGCGCTGCCGATACGCCGGTAATCGGACGACTGCCCGGGGGTGGCGCTGTCGGAGAGATTCCAGACCTTGCCGTCGAACCGGTCCATGACGGCCATCCGGACCGGGGTGCCGGCCGGCAGGTTGTGTACGGTGACCAGGGTGTCATCCTTGTGGTCCTTGATGTAGGACCGGTAGTCGCTCAGGGGGCTGGTGAACTGGCAGGGGTCGATCGGGGGCTGGTAGCGGTCACGGAGAACCAGGCGGTCAAGAGGGACCTGGAGGGTCCCGCCCAGGGCGATGCCCAGGGTCAGTACCAGTGTCAGGGCCTTGGCAAGGGGTCTGCCGGACTGGATCAGGTGCAGACGCCAGGATGCCCAGAGAAGAAGCAGGACCCACAGGCAGCATCCCATGATCTCAGGGTGCCATCCATGGCTGGTGCCCAGGAGGGCCGATGCCGACATGGTGATGAGTATCGGCAGGGTGGCCAGGATAGGGGCGGGGTCAATCCTGCCGTCAGGCCGCCTGGGCCGGTCGTAGGGGCGTATCCGCGCCAGGAAGGCCGCCAGGAATGAGGTCCACAGGAGGAGGGTCCACAGGGCCATGAAACCGCCCGCCTCCCAGCCCAGTGGGGGGTCGATTGCGACCAGGGCCTTGAAGGAGCCGAAGGTGGCCGTCCACCCTTGGATCAGGGTTTGCGTGGTGGGCAGCAGATGGAGGATGGTGGTGCCGTTCAGGGTGATGATCGGGCCCAGGACGAACTGGGCCAGCACCAGCAACCCGGCCTGGATGCAAGGGCGTGGGGCATGGCGGGACCAGGTCAGGGCGATCAGGGTTCCGGCCGGGCTGGCCAGGAGCCCCACCAGGAGCCATCCTGCAAGGTCGCCGTACACGGGGAGCAGCTGGATCGCGGCCAGGAGATTGAGCGGTACCAGGGCCAGGGTGGAGAGGAGACCCAGGGCACGGCTCCTGGAGCCCTCCAGGGGCATCGGCTGGTTTCGCCAAAGCACATGGACCGGCGAGGGGGCCGGCTGGGCCTGCCAGGTCGTGGTGGTCCTCATGCGAGGGTCTCCATGATCAGGGGGAGATCCTCCAGGGCTGCCAGGCGGGCTCGGGTCAGTCTTCCCTGGCCCTGGATGGAGCGCTGTTCTCCTCGCGCGGCGTTCAGGACCATGGTTTGGATGGATTCGGGAACCCCCGCGGTCATGGTCTGGGTTGCCTGCTGATCGGTCTGGGAACCGGAGACCAGGAGGATCAGGGAGGCATCGGGAACCTGGGTCTCCATCATGTCGAGCCAGGCGGCCGAAGTCTGGTCGGGGCCTTCTCCCGAGGGCGTCTCGACCGGGAGGATGGAGCTGCAATCATCCAGGAAGGCGCGGGGGGAGTCGGTGCGGAGAATGTCGGTTTCCTGGGTGCGTCGACCCTGCACGGGGTCAGTGGAACGTATGCCGGAAGGGGAGTCAGACCGGTTTCCTGTCAAGTCGCGGGGGGCCATGGCCACCAGACGGCGGCCGTCCAGGAGGCATCGTGCCCCCAGGGAGGCGAAGATGCTGACGGCCAGTTCGAATTCCTCGGCGCTGGAATACGAGGACGGGTCGGTATCCATCCATAGGACTGTGTCCGTGCGGAGGGTCGGCTCGTACTGGCGGACCATCAGGGAGCCGGTCTTGGCTGTGGAAAGCCAGTGGACGCGCTTGATGTCGTCCCCGGGTTCATACGCGCGCAGGGCGTGGAATTCCAGGTCGTCATCGACGATTCCCGAAGCGACCCGCCCTTCCAGGTCCCGTTGCAGTCCGGCCGTGATCGGGGTCAGGTCAACGGTTTTCGGATGAACATAGAGTTGGTCCCCGTCCGCCAGGATCCGCTGCCTGAGGATGGTGCCGAAGGGGTCTCCGGTCTCCATGGTGACCGGGCCCACAGGGATGGTGCCGCGGTGCAGGGCCTGAAGTTTCAGGTGCAGATGGTCGGACTGGCCGGGCGAGAGGGCCGGAAGGGCCAGATAGGAGGGCTCGCTTCCGATCAGGATGCCGATTCTGCCGCCGCGGGTGGCGCGCCTGCCCGGATTGGACAGGGTTATGGAGAGTTCCGACTCCTGGCCCACGCTCAGGTGGGTCTGGTCCAGGTCGAGTTCCGCCCGGCAGCCCAGGTTCCCCATGCTCATGACCAGACCGGTGGCCACCAGGGTCACACCGGCCAGGAGGAAGGCCAGAAGCTCGGTCCAGCCGACCAGGGCCAGGCCAAGACCGGCGATGACCGTGACCGTGACCATCCAGCATCCCAGTGGTGTCACCATGGAAAGGGCCTGGCGCAAGGGGACGCGGTCCGAATGCGGCCGGTCTGCCTCCGAGATACGCCTGGAGGTCTTGGCTGAACTCTCTGCGGCCATGGTCTTCAGCGCTCCGCCGTGGGAACGGGGACCGTCGCCAGGGCCTTCGCCAGTGCCTGGTGCTCATCGACACCGGAGAGTCTGGTCTCGGTCTCCAGGACCATGCGATGGGCCAGGACCGGGTCGACCAGCTCCTTGACATCGTCGGGGATGACGTAATCCCGCTCCTGGGAACAGGCCCTGATGCGGGCGCAACGAATAAGGGCCAGGCCTCCACGGATGGAGGAGCCGACCCTGATGGCCTTGCTGTGGCGGGTGGCCTCGATGATTCGGATGATGTACTCCATGATCGATGGGTCGCAGTAGGCGCTGGAGGCGTACCGGGCCATGTCTGCAATCTCGTCGGCTCCGACCACCGGGGTGACCAGTCCGGCCCTGTCCCTGATGTCGGCCTCCTGGAGGATGCGCATGCTGGCCTCATGACCGGGAGCCCCCATGGAGGTCCGGATCAGGAAGCGGTCCATCTGGGCCTCGGGCAGGCTGTAGGTGCCCAACTGCTCAATCGGGTTCTGGGTGGCCAGGACCATGAAGGGGTGGGGTACCCGGTAGGTGTTGCCGTCAACCGTGACTTTCTCCTCTTCCATGACCTCCAGGAGGGCGGACTGGGTCTTGGGGGATGCCCGGTTGATCTCGTCGGCCAGGATCATCGAGGCGAAGACCGGGCCGGGCCTGAAGGAGAACCTCCCCTCGGCCTGGTCGTAGAAGGTGACACCGACGACATCCGAGGGAAGGAGGTCGGGGGTGAACTGGATCCGCTTGAACTCGACATCGATGGACCTGGCCAGCGCTCGCGCAAGCTGGGTCTTGCCGGTGCCGGGGTTGTCCTCCAGAAGGATGTGGCCACCCGCAATCAGCGCCGTGACGCACAACTCCACCGTCCTCTCCTTGCCGACGACCGCCCTGCCGACGTTCTCGGTGATGGAGCGGAAGGTACGGGCAAAGTCGTCGCGGTCCATTGTGGGGCCGCCTGTTGCAGGTGGTTGTCTGGCTGTGGGTGTTTGCCCGCCATGGTGTCCGGTTGCTTCGCCTGTTGCGATGATCGGGCTGGCATAGGTCTCGTCGGACAGGGATGTTTCGGTCCTCCCTGGTGTCTTGATCGGCCTGGCTCCACCTGTGAACCGGGAGTGACCGGCTTCTTCCTCGGACCAGGATGGGCTGGACTGTTCCGCGGACTGTTCCATGGACTGTTCCGGAGCGTCAATCGGTTTGTCGTCATCTGTGAACTTGAACAGTCCGGTTTTGTCCGTGGACAGGTTCGGGCTGGACTGTTCCGCGGACGGTGCCGAAGACCCAGCCGATTCTCTTGCGTTCGTGGACCTGGGCGAATTGGTCCCCGTCGGGAAGATACTCGGGGAAGGGGCTCTCCTGGTTGCTGCTGCGGCCTGGGATGGATCGGTTCCATCCTGCTGCCTGGCCGGAATCGATCGTGCCTGGGTCTCACCGGCTCCAAGGGGCTTTTGACCATTGGTCTGTTTCGGGTTGTGTCCGAGACCGCCCAGCATGGCCTCGCGTTGTCGTTGCAGGATTTTCATGCGGCTGGACCGTGAGGGTCTGTCTTCCGGGCCCTCGTCCCCGTCGTCCAGGATCAGGGGCCTGCCGTCCGCCAGGGGTCTGGCCTGATAGGTGCCCAGTCTGGTGCTGTCTTCCAGGTCCGCGGATCCTCCCTTCCTTTCGCCCCGGTCAGCCTGGTCCGTGGGCTGGTCCGGGTCGGGTAGGGATGGCGGCATCTGGCCGGATCCGGATCGGGGACCGCCCACTCTGGTCGCATCATTGAGAGGGCTGCGCTCATCCTGGGTGGCATCATCCTGGAATTGGTCATTCATGTCTGTCAATCCTTGTCCTCTGCTGAGACCTGGTTGGTTCCGATGACCCGGCCCGCCATGCGGTTCCGGGCGTCTGACGGGGCATATCCGGTCTTACGGGTGGTTGGTGTTCGACGGTTCCGCAGGGTGCGCATCGTGGACGGTTGCCCTCCTGCAAGAGTCAATTCCCTGGTGGTGGGCGGTGACATCCCCTCGCTGCCCATGCCGCCGATCCGGCTGACGGCCTTGAATCGGATGGTGTCTCCGGGGTTGGCCACCGAGGCGGGAAGGGTGATCTGCTCCGTGGCCGTCTGCAGGGTGCATCCCAGCGTCCAGGAGGCTCTCGAGGGATCGACTCCCTCGATGGTGACCAGGATGTCCCCGCAGGGTTTGCCATGGCTGGCGCCCGGGGTCAAAGTCAGGTCGACCTGATCGGGATTGTCGGTGGGGTCGCTCTGTTCGGCCCTCTCGAAAATGGGCGGGTCGGGGTGGGACCAGGTGGACCCGGAGGCGGTTTCGGCCGCCCCGGCCCCGGCCATGTTGGAGGGGATGACGGTGACGGAACAGGCCTGCCCTGCATCCTGATGATCGACGGAGAAGACCGCGCTGGTCGATGTGGGTGCGCGATTGCGCATGGATCCGCATCCGGGGCCGTTGGCCTGGACCGAGTATCGGTCAATGGACGAACCGCGGTTCTCGGGCTGGTCCCACCTCACCGTCAGGGTTTCCTTGGCGCTGCCGTCCATCGACAGGTTGCGGACGCCGCCGGGGATCACGTCAGGCCTGGCGGCAAGGGGGGAGGAGGCCGGAGACCACCCGACCTCGTTGTGGGCCTGGACCGTGAAGCTGTAGTCCCGACCATTGGTCAGGCCGGTGACGGTGCATGTGGTGGCCCTCGAACAGGATTGCTGCCCGGAGCCCGCATCCGACTGGTAGGAGACCCTGTATTCGTCAATGGGGCTTCCGTTGGCGTTCCCCGGTTCCCAGGCCAGGGAGACTGTCCCGTCCCCGGTGCGCGGTGACCCGGCCAGGACCTTGGGGGCCTGTGGCCTGTCGATGATGCTGACCGTTATGGCGGCGCTGACCCGCCTGTCCTTGTCCCTGGTGCCGTCTTCCACGGTGACCAGGACGGTGTTGGTCGAGGCGCCGATGTCCTTGTCGGCCCTGATGGTTACCCGGCCGTCCTCGCCGGAGGAGGCGGTCAATTTGGATGCGTCGTCGGTCACCACGCCAACCACTCTCAAGGGGGTGTCGGGGAAGGGATTCATGGCCCCCTCCAGGACGTTGACATCGAGACTCTGGCCCGCCTTGGCCCTGACGGCGCGCAAGGGTACCGATGCCAGGGGACGGGTGGTCTTGACGATCCTGAAGGTCAGCCCGCCCCCGACGTTGCCGCCCGCATAGGTGATGGTGACGGGGAGGGTGGCCTTGGCTCCGGGTGTGGCGGCCTTGTCGGCGCTGACGGAGAGCTGACCCTGGGGGGTGAGCGTGGCCCGGATGGGGCCGTTGGCCCCGCTGGTGGCATAGGTGTACGAGCTGGACCGGCTCCCCTCTGGAACCTGTGTCAGGGCCCTCAGGGAGATGGTCTGCGCCGGATCACCGGCCACCAGGTCGATCGTGGGAGCCGAGAGATAGGGCGGCTCCTCGCGTCCGCCCTCGATGGTGATGGGGAGGGTCAGGACGGCCGAGTTGACGATGGTCTTCCCGTCGGGGACCCCGTCCTGCGCGGTGAAGGTCAGTGAGGCGGGGCCTGAATAGTCCTTGCCTGCGGTGAACTTGAGGGTGGTCGGGTCCACATAGGGGTCGGACCCGTCGGATTTGGTCGCCGAAACGGAATCGGCCGAGGCGATCCTGGCCGTCTTGCCGGCCCCTACCCGCACCTGGTCGGCGATGTCGATGGTGATGCTCTGCCCGGCCCGGACCTGGAGGGCGGGCGCCTTGGGGCGCAGGGTCGGGGGAAAGACCCCGTAGGCCGGCACTTTGACGAAGGCCGTGGAGGTGATCTTGTACCGGGTGTTGGTGACCGTGTACGGCACCGCCCTGGCCTGGCCCGTCAGGTCGATGCTGAGCGTGGTGGACCCGGGGCCGCCCTTGACCCGGGCATGGTCGCTGGCGCTGGGGTGCACCTCCAGTTTCAGGTCATCCATGGTCCCCGAGGGGTTGGCCATGGAGCCGGCAAGGTTGACCTCGACCGTGCGTTTGTCGATCGTGTCGGCAGGGGCCACGTCGTAGTCCTGGACGGTTGGCGGCTGTATCGGCGCCTTGGGGTCCGTGGTGATGGTCAGGGTGGCCTGGTCGCTGATGCCGGCCCGGTTCCTGGCCCGATAGACCACATACGAGGTGCCGGCCTGGGCCGGGGTGGTCAGGCGGATCATGTCGCCGACAACCTTGGCATCGGAGACCCCTGTGGCTTCCAGGTGGGGGTCCAGGTCCAGCACGGTGTCGTCTCCCGAGATGTCGTTGGCCAGCACGGGCACGTCCACCGCCGTCCCCGGTCTCAGGGTCACATGGTCGTCACGGCTGAATACGTTCCCGCCGGTGGGACCCCGGAAGACGCCGATGCGGATGTGGCCCTGGGCACGCTGTCCGACCCAATCCTCGACGGCATAGGTGAAGTCGTCTGTTCCCCTGGAGTCGGCATAGGACTCATAGACCATGTAGTCGGCTCCCACCTGGGTGATCCTGCCCAGCTTGGGCGCCTGGTTTCCCAGTCCGGACAGGGTGTCGCAGTCACCGTCCGGGTCGATGCCCGTCAGGGTGATGGGGATGCGGACCTTGGCACCGGCGGCCACCTGGGCCTGGACGTCACCGGGGGTCGGCGCCGGCTTGTCACGTTGGTTGTCGGCATGGACCTTGAAGGTGATGGTCCCCGAGGCGGTATTGCCCAGGTTGTCCCTGACCGTGTAGGTGACGGGGTAGGCGCCCGTCTCCTGCCCGGCCTGGTAGCGAACCGTGTCGCCGGAGACGAAGACCAACCCCCTGAAGGTCCCCTGGTCCCTGCCCAGGTCGGGCTCCAGGCTGACCGTGGTGCCGTCGGGGTAGGTCACGTGGTCCATGACCCTGATCGTGACCAGGCCTCCCTGACGGACCTGGGCGCTGATGTTGCCCGCCTTGGGGGTTGAGGCGCTCCTGTCCAGGGGCGGCGGCTGCAGGGTGATGGTCCCCTGGGCGTCGCCGGCTGTATTGGTGACGGTATAGGAGATCCTGACCGGTCGGGTGGGTACCTGGCGTGCCGTCAGGTAGACCCGCTTGTGGTTGACGATGCCCGCCTTGATGCCCAGGGCCGGGTCCACCGACACCGAGGTCAGGGAGAGGACCCCGCCCATGGGGTCCAGGTCGTTGTCCAGGGGCTCGACGATCGCGGTCTGGTCGGCTCCCAGGAGGGCCACGTCGTTGACGGCGACGGGCTTGGCCGCATCCCCCTTGATATGCGCCACCTCCAACCGGGCCAACCCCTGGGTGGCATGGTCGCCCTGTGCCACCGCGTAGGGCAGGTAGTAGGTGCCCGGCGTCTGTGAGCTGAAGGTGAAGGAGAGGTCCTCGGTGTTGGTCTCCACCCGGGTCTCCTTGGGCTGTTCGACCCTGGTCAGCTGCAGGGGCTGGGCCGAATTGCCGTGTACGGCCTGCTTCAGGCCTATCCTGACCGTCCGTCCGGGTTGGACCTGCCGGATGACCGGGTCGACCAGGGGGTTCAGGGTGTTGGCCGGCCTGATGGAGAAGTATACCAGTCCCTCCCCGCTCAGTTTTCCGTCCGAAACGGTCACTTTGACACTGATCCGGCCTGATGTGGCGGACCCCGCGGCCAGGGTCAGCCTGCCGTCGGTCCGGGTGGAGACCGATACCTGGTCGGAGTTGGTGGGGTTGGCCGAGACCAGGGTCATGGGGTCCCCGTCGGGGTCCACAAAACCGGCCAGGGCGTTGACATCGATGGTGGCCCCCTGCTCCACCTCGTACTCGGATGGGGTGTCGACCTGCTCCGGGGCCCTGTCCTCACCGCCCATGTCGCCCGGGGTGATCTCCAGGTCGATGCCGGCCGAGGAGACCTGCCCGTGACCGTCGGTGATGGAATAGTTGATCCTGACGGTGCCGGGATGGGCCCGGGCCGCATCGACCTGGAGGAAGCGGCCATCGTATACCGGGGCCAGGGTGATCTCGCCGCTGGAGGTTCTTGCGTCACTGATCTGCAGGACCGAGCAGTCCGTCTGGTGGTCGTTGCGCAGGGGGTCCAGGATGGTCTGGGACCCTGCCCTGATGCCGAACTGGTCGTCTTCGGCCCTGATGGCCCCTGAACGGGTGTCGCAGGTGGGGGCGAACCGCTGCTGGTTGTTGGCCGAGTCCTCCTTCTGGTTCGAGGCCTGCGTCTCCTTGACCTCCATGGTCTGCCACTGGATCTTGATCATCTTTGTGGATTTGCGCGGGTTCCAGACGTTCCCGGCCTGGACGTCATTGAGGATGACCTGGCGGTGGTTGGTCCGGAAGACCAGGTTGGTGGTCGGGGAGATGGATTGGAGGGTGACCAGACGGCTATCCAACCTGGACCCATGACCCCGGCTCTGACCGGCCGGCATGCCACCCCTGGTGCCGCACAGGCGGGTGAAGTTCCTGCCCGGAGAGGACCAGGCCGCCCAGAGGCAGCCCCCCGAAGAGACCGGACGGGCAGGTTGGCCGCTCCCTCCGGTGGCGATCAGGGTGGGATCTGTGCCGGGTGCGTCCAGGTCGACCAGGTGGACACCCTGCTGGTCGCCGACCCCCACCCAGGTACCCTGCTGGTCCTGGTCGACCGGGGTCTCCTGCAGCCTTGGATCGCCTGAACTGTGCAGGCGGGTGGACCCCTTGGACCAGTACAGGGTCCTGCCGGAAAGGACCACCGCCTGGTCGCCGACCACGGCCATCCCGTCGGCCCTGATCGCCCTGCCGCCGGTTATCGAATCCAGGGCATGATGGGTCCTCCCGTCGGGCCCATCCACCACCAGAACGGCCCCATCGGAGGGGCGGAAGGCATAGACGGACCCCCGTGGGGTGACGGCCACGGCCCCGCCCCGGCCCAGGGTCAATACTGCTTGTCTCTGATCCGGGTCCATGGTCTTCAGAGTGTCCGCCCTGCCCACCCAGACCTTGCCGGTGGTCTTCTGGAAGAGGGCGACGGTGGGCCCGTTGACGATCTGCTCGACCTGGGCACCCAGCCTGGTCCGGTCGCCGATGCTGGCGGTCGAGGCCCTGATGGCCGACATGGCCCCATCCTGCCCCAGGATGGTGGTGTACCCGCTCTGGGCCAGGTCGAACCTGTTCGTATTGGTTGACAGGGCCACGTCGGCCTCGCCTATCGCCGGCTTGAACCGGGCCACCTTGCGTTCATCCTGGGAGCTGATCCAGACACTCCCGTCATCAACCTGCACCTGCCGCCGATTGATCGTGTTCAGGAGGATGGCCCCGGTCCCGATCAGGAGCATGGCCAGAAGAACCATGACCGGCATGGCCCAGGGGTTGCGCGCCCCGGACATGAGGGAGCGGACCCGTCGCCTGGTCCGGTGCAGCCACGAGGACCCGCTCCCACTACCCATCATTGCTCCTGCCTTGTGATGATGCTTCCGATATGCATTCATGGTGCCATCCCGGGCGCTCCCGCGTTGGCGGAAGGGACTTCTTTTTCATCGCCCGCCCATTCGGGTCCCCGGTGATTCGAGTCTAACTTCCCGTACCCGGGAAAATCGGCTCGGAGAACAATGTGGTCAACCATGCCCGGCCGAACCACGATCAGGGCCTCATCCCTGCTCCTGGGTGGCGCAAATCGTCGTCGGCTCCTGGGAGACCCGCCTATCGGCCCGTACCAGACTGACCGAGATGCAGGTCTGCCCGCCCTCCGCCTGGGGGATCACGGCCCTGGTCTCCCCGGTCTGGGCGCTGGATCCGTGCCCGCCGCCCTGGTCGCCGAGCAGATGCCAGGTATAGGTGTCACCGGCCTTGGGATCCGGGTTGCGCCAGGTGAAGGTGACCGTAGACCCCTGGTAGGTCCCCTTCCCCTCGACGACCGAGGGTACCGGGGCGTGGTCCCCGGTATCGCCCCGGGTGCCGGGCTCCTCCGGAATCGCCGTCGAGGTCTCATTCCCGGGCGCGGTCGTGGTCGTTCCGGCCTTGATGCTGTCGCGGCCGGGCAGGACGACGAGCCCCACCACCAGGGATATCAGAGCCGCCGCCAGGATTGCCGCACCCGCCACCAGGGCCGGACGTGCCCATCCTCGAGAAAGTGGCCCCCTCTTCTTGGATCCTCCGGGTGTCTTCTTCTCCGTGAGGGCGGATGGTCTGTCTGATCCGCCGCGCAGGTCCCCCCTTCCGGGCCGTCCGCCATTGCCGCGAGCGCCTGTACCGCCCCGCAGGCCGCTCAGGTCCGCATTGGTCCCTTGTCCGGTGCCCTGCCCGCCATGGCCCCCGTCCGGGAAAGGGTCGATCCCATCACCGACGAACGGCGTCATATGACCGTAGAACTCCTGCTGTATCTCCTGCATATCCCGCCCGAAGTCGAGAGCCGTGTAGTAGCGGTCGTCCCGGTCGTGGGCCATGGCCCTGTCCAGGACCCGCTCGAACTCGGGCGAGGCCTCGCCCCTGAGCAGGGTCGGCAGGTCCTGGAGGATGATGGCCTGGGCGAGTTGGTCCTCGTCGGCCACCTGATACCCGTACTCATAGGGGGACCGTCCGGTCAGCATACCGAAGAGGGAGGCCCCAAGGGAGTAGATATCGCTGGCCTCCGATCCTCCAGACCGATGGGCCAGGACCTCTGGCGCCGCCCAGGGGATCGATAGCCCCTTGGCCCGGGAGGTGCCGTAGGTGGAGGCCGAGATGCCGAAGTCGGCCAGGACGGGGAGCCCCTGTTCGGTGATCAGGAAGTTGCCGGGCTTGATGTCGCGATGGATGATGCCCTTGGTGTGGGCGCTGTAGAGGGCGCTCGCCATCCGCACCCCCAGGTCGAGCGTCTGCTCCTGGTCCAGCCCCCCCGAGTGCATGATCGTCTTGCAGCTGCCCCCCGAGGCGTACTCCAGAATCAGGCAATCCTGCCCATCCCCGCTGACCGCCGCCTGGTGGATGGTCAGGATGTAGGGGTGGGTGGAGAGCCTGGCCAGGTAGTCGGCCTCCTTCAGGAAGAGCTCATGGGCGGCCTGACTGTGTGCATTCGCCTTGACGGCCACCGGGCGCGAGGGTGATTCCTGCTCGTAGAGATAGACCGATGAGGTTCCGCCCCGGCCCAGGAAACGGACATAGCGGTATCCCTGCAGGTCCGGAACGTCTGTCGGCAGGGCTGCGGAAGGCTGGCTCGTCATAGCACCACAATATATCGGCAATTGTGTAAGCCCGACAGGTATAGGGGAAAGCCGGGGGGTCGGTGACTCGTGGTGGGGCATGGGGAGGTCGGTCCCGTCACGCTCGCGTCCTGCATAATCAGCTCCCGGGTTGAACGGTCCGGGATATGGTAAAAGGAATGGCCCAGGTCCGGGTAGGGGCCTGCTGATTAAATTCGGGCAAGGAATGTTGCAGATGAAGGTGGGAAGACATGGAACACATTGATGGACTCTATAATTTCCGTGATCTTGGCGGAATCAAGACCCTTGACGGTCGGATCAGGTCCGGTCTCCTCTATCGGTCCGAGGCCCTGTATGGGTTGACCGCCCAGGGAAGGCACCAGATGGAGGATTCCCCGATAGGGCTGGTCCTGGACCTGCGTACCGATGACGAGGCCAGGGCCATGCCCGATCCCGAGCTCGCAGGAATCAAGGACGTTCACATCCCCATGCTGGACGGTGCCATGCCCATCGACGCCGACAGGGAACGGTCCATTGAGTCGGGCAAGGAGATGGACGCCGAGGCCACGCTCCGGAGGTCCTACCTGTCCCTGGTGGCCCACAACGGCCCGGATTATGTGCAGGTGCTCCACCGCACCGCCGGCATGGCCCGGCAGGGGCGCGGAACCCTGATCCACTGCTCGGCGGGCAAGGACCGGACCGGTACGTCCATCGCCTTCCTGCTGGACATGGCGGGAGCCGACCGTGACCAGGTCATCGCTGATTATGCCTCCTCCCAGGCCAACCTGTCGGGGGCCTGGAAGGATGCCATGCTGGCCATGATCGCCCGCTCAGGTGTCGACTTCCCCAAGCGCCTGGTGCCCATGATCACCATCACCCCGGCCGCCCTGATCCGTGAGATCCTGGACCTGATCGATACCCGATACGGTTCCGTCCGCGAGTACCTCCTCCATAATGGTGCCGACCCAAGCGACATCGCCGACCTCAGGAAGGCCCTGGTCGCTGATTGACGGACCGTGGGTTGCGGATACATCCCTCGCCATGGGGCGGTTGATGTTCCGCGACAGGACCAGCCTGGGGCCTACCCTGAAGGCATGAACGAAAGCAGACCGGTTGACGCGGATCAGGTCCCTGCCGAGGTCCGGGAATTGATCGACGGCGAGCTCAGGGGCCCCGATGGGGAGGGGACCTCGACCCTGGTCGTCGCCGGGCCGCCACGCAGCGGCAAGACCACCGTGGCCACCCGTGCCCTCCTGGTCGGCATGGAAACGTTCGGTGACCGTGATGCCTTCATGGTGGTTTCGGGCCGCACCGCCGCGGACCGGATCAGCCGCCAGGTCATCCTGGAACGGGGGAGCGCCGGCAGGACCCGGCCCGTGGGAACCCTACAGGCCCTGGCCTTCCAGGTGCTGACCCAGGCCGCTTCGTTGACGGGAAAAGAGGGGGCGTCGCTTCCCAGACTTCTGAACGGGGCAGAACAGGATGCACTCCTTCGCCAGGTCATGGCCGATCACATCGAGCATGTCCGGGCCGGTGATGATTGCGCGGTATGCAGGCTCCTGGAGCGCTACTTCCAAAGCGAATCAGGCTGGTCCTCGGTCCTGGTCACCCAGGCGGACGGCCAGGTCGAGGGGGTCAGCAACCGGTTCATCGCCCAGTTGCGCGACATGTTCGCCCGGATGACCGAGCTGGGGGTCACCTCCGGCGACAGGGACCAGCTCCTGTCCGCCCTGGAAACCCAGTCCATCGACCTGGACCGGAAGGAGCGTCTCGGCCTGCAATGGCGGTTGGCCTTCGCCCTGAACGACGAATACCTGGAGTGCATCGACCGGACCTACCCCGGCGAATTCCGTTTGGACCCGTCCCTGCTGATGGTCGGGGCGGCCGAGGGAGTCGGCAGGGTCGACGGACTGACTCTGCCGCGCTTCCTGGTCGTGGATGATTGGCAGGATGTCACCCTGGCCGGGATGGGATTCCTCCAGACCCTGAACCGGGCCGGGTGCCGTCTGCTTCTGGTGGGGAACTGCGACCAGTCGGTCCAATCCTTCCGCGGGTCCTATCCGGAATTCCTGGCGACCAGGCTGACCGGCCTCAGCGCGCGTATCCAGGGGGATGCGGCCCCCATGCTGGCCGATGATTTCGCCTGCCTCGACGCAAGGCAGATGGTCCTGGAACCGCGTCGTATCGTGGTCCCCTACATGGATGGTCGGGGCGTCGGCCAAGCTGGTGCATCCGGTCCGGATCGGACATCGGCCGCCTCCGGTCAGGGGCCAGGTGACGACTCGGCATCGGCCCTGCCCGATCGGGAATCCCATGACGGTCCCGGTTCCTATGCGGACCTGGTGGCCGCCCGTATCTCCCTCGGCATCGCCAGCCTGGAGGAGGCCGACAGGCCCCTTCCCGGCAGACCAGGCAAGTTGCCGGCCTGGCCCGGTGCCGGACCTGTGGCACCCCTGGCCTCGGCCGACCCCCTCCTTGCCGACGGTTCGGTCAGGGCCCGGCTCTTCCATACCCCCGCCCAGGAGGAGGACGACCTGGTCTGGCAGGTCAAGCATGAGTTCCTGACCCAGGGCAGGGACTGGAACGAGATGGCCGTCATCGCCCACGACAATGCGACCATTCGCGCCCTGGGCCGCAAACTCAGGGTCCAGGGGGTCCCGGTCCGATATTCGTCGGTCACCCGGCCACTCAGTGAGGACCCGACCATCCAGGGGCTCTTCGCCCTGGTCGAGCTGGCCCAGGCCGTGCAGGACCCATCCACACTGCCCACCGACGAAACCAGCCCCGCCGCAGTCGCCTCCTGGGTCAGGCGGCATCTGCGCACCCTGATGGTCAGTCCCCTGATCAGCGCGAAGGTGGGGGAGGGTCGGCATGAACGACCCGTGCGGATGGAACACCTGGAATCCCTGATGGACTCCATGGCCGTCCTGTCCCGGGTCCGGTCCTCCGGAGACTCGGATCCGACATGCGGGGAGACATCCTCCCGGGACACGGATACGACCACGGCGGCTGCGGATCCCGCCGAGGAGACCCTGTCGGCCCTGCCTGGTCTGGTCGCGGCCTGGCAGGATTGGGCCCGGGCCATCCGGACCCAGGAGACCGACACCGCCCGGCAGAGGGGCATCAAGGTCGATGATTCCCTGATTTCCGGGACCGGGCAGGCACCGACCTCCGCGTCCGGTCTGAGTGTGGACGCCCTCCAGACCATGCTCCTGTTGGATCCGCAGGATTCCTCGCAGACGATCCTGGCCGTCATGGCCGCCATCGCGGGTGGCCGCATGGAGGATCCGGATGTTCACGCCCTCCGCCATGCCCTGAAGGTGGTCACGACCACCGCCGACAGGATTGCCGCCCTGCCTGATTCCCAGCCCCAGTACGTGCTCTGGGAGGCCTGGCGGAGCCTGGGGCTGGCCGATGACTGGCAGCGGCGCGCCCTGGTGGCCACCCAGGAGGGCGAGGAGGTCAACGACCGTCTGGACGCCCTGATGCGTCTCTTCCAGTATGCGGCCGGTTCCCAACGGTTCCGCACCGTCCAGGCCTTCATGGACCAGGTGCGCAGCATGCAGATCGAGGCGGACTCCCTGGCCCATATCGGCCCCATCGAGCATGCGGTCACCCTGACCACCCCGGCCGGTGCCGCCGCCCTGGCCAGGGTCTGGCCCCTGGTCTGGCTTCCGGCCATCCAGGATGGGGTCTGGCCCAACCTGACCCCCCGTGACACCATGTTCGGGGCCGAGGACCTGGCCGACCTGGTCCTCCACAACCGCATCGGGGAGCCCGACCGGTCCTCCTTCAGCCATGACCCCAGGCTCCAGTCGATCCTCTACGCCGAGAAGAAGGGGTTCCTGGAGGCGGTGACCCGGGCCGGGGAGCAGGTGCGGGTCAGCGCCGTCTGGAACGACGACACGGTCCCCTCGGACTTTCTCTATGGCTACCTGCCCGAGTTCTATGAGCGGACCTCCGACATGGCCCAGGCCGACTTCACCCAGGTGGGGGCCGGTGCCGAGGAGAGCCGGGAATACGGCGGCCTGGAGGTCTCACCCAGGGGACTGACCGCCGCCGCCCGCTCCCTCCTGGCCAGACAGGCCCTCCGGGAGGATGGTGCCGATCAGGCCAGGATCGATGATGCCGTCGATACCCTGCGCCTGCTCTCCAAGTCGGGTTTGCAGGAGGCCGATCCCAGGTGCTGGCCCTTCCTGTATGCGGACTTTGAAGCGGAGGAACATGCGGACCGGTCCGGCTCAGACCAAACCAGGGCAATGCGGTCCGGATCAGACCAGTCCGGTTCAGGTCAATATGGCTCAGACCAATTCGAGACAGGGCAATCCCCCTCGGTCGATTCCGTCGAGGAAGGTTCGAACCTCGCTGATTCGGGTCCTGGCGGTCACGACCGTGCCCCTTCCGATGCATCGGAGTCGGTCTTGTCGGTATCCAAGATCAGAGAGGTCGGGACATCGGTGCCGACGATGGGGAAGTCTCCTGCCCAAGAGCCGGACGCATCGGATCAGGCTTTGCCTCAGGTGGTCTCCCTCTCCCCGTCCGCCGTGGACAGAATCTGGCAATGCCCCTTGGAATGGGTCATGAGTGACCGGTACTCCGGCCCCCAGCCGAGCAGGGTGGCCACCGATTTCGGTTCCCTGATCCACCGGGTCGCCCAGGAGGGCACCAATCGCGGGCTGGACAAGCCGGACCAGGGAGAGCTGGGTCAGGATGCCCGATCCCTGACGGACCGCAAGGCCAGGGTATCGGCCGAATTGCTGGATATATACCAGGAGTTCGCCCAGAATCCTCCTGACGGCCTGGACCCCAAGGGGCTCTATGACATCCACAGTCGGGAGCACCAGGTCGAGGGGATCATCGACACCCTGGCCTCCTACTTCGTCCACGGCTCAACCGACGGGTACGGGTGCGGAGGGAACAAACCGGTTCCTGTAGGTAGCCTGGAGGGGGTCCAGAGCGAGCGTTCCTTCAACGTGACCATAACCATGGACGACCTCTCCGGGGTCTGGAGGGCCACCTTCCCCGATAGGCCCCTGAGCCGGGAACGGTTCTTCAGCCTCCTCTCCGGTCTGGTCGGTGGTTTCCCCGAGGCGCTCACCCCTGCAACGGCCGTCAGGCTGACCGGTAGGATCGACAGGTTGGAATCGCGGTGCATAGAGGGCCGGCACTACCTGCGGCTGGTGGATTACAAGACCGGCCGTGTTCACAGCGGCACCCAGCTCTTCAACGACCTTCAGCTGGTCTGTTATCAGCTTGGACTGGCCTTCCAGACCTCCGAGGAGGGGGTTCAGGCGGGAGCCGAGGCCGGCTGGTCCCTGCCCGGAGCCCCCGACCCGGGGAAGGGGGGTGGTCTCCCCATCAGCCAGTCCATCCTCTTCGATGTGGCAAAACCTCCCAAGGACCCCGACAGGGGGACCAGACCCGAGGAGGCCCGCTACCAGCCGCCCATCTTCCATAATGGGGCCTTCACTTCCAACTACCAGGCCAGGACCGGAGTACCGAACCCCTCCAAGTTGGCCGACCTGGAAGACCTGCCTGTCGAATCTCCCCAGGGGGTTGACCAGGAGGTCTGGGACATGGTCCGCAACCATGCCGGCGGGGATCAAATCGCCTGGGACCTGACCATGGTGGCCCGGATCTTCTTCGCCGCCGGGGTCAGACTCTCGGCCAACCACCCCGATGCCCTCTTTGACCCCTCCCGCTGCCACAAGCATGGCAGGGATGGGGTCTGCGCGGCCTGGGAGCAGCTGGCGCCCAATCTTCTGGAGGATCAGGAATGAGACAGACAGCAGAGCAGTCGGCCATCATCGATGCCGGGGTCGGTGAGGACCTCCTGGTCGTGGCCGGGGCTGGGTCCGGCAAGACCATGACCATGACCCAACGCATCATCGCACTGATCGAGAAGGGGGTCCCCTCGGAGCAGATCCTGGGGTTGACCTTCACCCGGAAGGCGGCCTCCGAGCTCCTTTCCAGGGTCTCCGCGGCCGTCATCAGGAACCGCCCGGGTTCGCAATCCGGAGCGGTGGACCCGGAGAGGAACTTCCTCAAGCCCTCGGTCTTCACCTACGACGCCTTCTTCCAGTCCATCGTCCGCCAGTATGGACTCCTGGTCGGCATGGACCAGGACACCCAGCCCCTGAGCGCACCCGGGGCCTTCCAGCTGGCCGCCGGGGTGGTGGCCGACCACATCGACCTGGTCTTCCCCGACCGCCAGGAGGTCATGGACCAGGTCGAGGGTGGTCTGGACGTGGATGACCCCCTGTCGGGGTTCTCGGCGGCCACCGTCGGCGGGCCGGACCAGGCGGCACGGTTGGCCCGGATCAGGGCCGGGGACCAGGATGACGTGGGGTCCGGCACCTTTGAGACCACGGTCAACCAGGTCCTGGGCATCACCCAGGCCCTGACCTCCTCCATGATCAGCAGGGACTGCCCGGACTTCGACCGGGCGCTGGCCCGGGTGCGGGCCTGGGACCAGGCCTTCATCGACCGGACCGAGGCCCTGATCGACGGCCGTCCCATACCGGACGCCGAGCCCTCTGATCCCTCCATGAATCGTCCCAAAAGAGCGAAGAAGGACAGTGACGAGGACTATGCCCTCAAGCTGGAGAAGATGAGGAAGAAGCGTCTGGACTTCCGGCTCTATCAGGCCAACCGTCTGCTCCGCACCGCCCGGACCCGGGAGAAGCTCCTGACCCTGGCCGACTACTACCAGAAAGCCAAGCGTCAGGCCAACATGGCCGAGTTCGGCGACTTCACCCTGGCCGCCTTCCAACTGGTCGACCGTTTCCCCTCCATCGGCGCCCACTACCGCCGCAGGTTCACCCACGTGTTCCTGGATGAATACCAGGACACCTCCACCACCCAGGCCCTCCTCCTGGCCGCCATCTTCCATCCTGAAGACCGGACAGGGGAGTCTGACGAATCACACCCGGTCAGTCAGGACCGTCCAGACGGATGGGAACAGCCCGGTGACCAGGCCCATCCCGGTGGTTATGCTCCCGTCGATGGCCTCGACGACCGGAATCGGGCCCGCTCCCATCCATCCAGGTCGGCCGTGACCGCCGTGGGCGACCCCTTCCAGTCCATATATGCCTGGCGTGGAGCCAGCCCGGGCGCCTTCCGCACCTTCCAGTCCCAGTTCGGGATGCTGGCCGAGAAACCCACGGTCCAGGACGGCCGGATGGGCGGGGTGGCCACCTTCGGCAGGTCCGGGGACCAGGACCCCCTGACACTCTCCCGCACCTTCAGGAATTCCAGGATGGTCCTGCGGGCGGCCAACCTCCTGACGGTCCCGCTCAGGCAGGAGACGGACCGGTTCTCCAGCGCCAGGATGGACGAGGTCGATGTGGCCCGTCTGGAGGCCAGGGATGACGCCGACCAGGGAACCATCGGCCTGCTCGGGTACAGCACCATCGGCCAGGAGATCGACGCGGTGGTCCGGTTCGCCCTCCACGCCCGTTCCCGGTATGGCAAGCCGGGCACCGATGGTCGGGGCGAGGACCCCGATGCCCCCCACGTGGCCGTCCTCTTCCGTTCCAAGTCCAGGATGCCCCAGTACCGGGAGGCCCTGGAATCGGCTGGGCTGACCTGCCAGGTGGTGGGGTACTCGGCCCTCTTCGACCTTCCCGAGGTCATGGACCTCCTGGCCCTCCTGCGGGTGATCTGCGACCATACCGACAGCAGCTCCCTGATGCGTCTCCTGGCCTCGGCCCGGTTCAACATGAACCCTGCCGACCTGAGTGCCCTGGCCTCCCTGGCCGAGACCATCAATACCGACAGTCGGTACCGGGCCCTCCTCCAGGCAGGCCTGGTCCCCGAAACGGAGGACCGACAGGCCAGGAAGGACCTGGTCCGTGAGCACCGGAACCAGGTGCCCAACTCCCTCTTCCTGATCGACCTCCTCCTGCGCGACGACCTGGCCGACCTCTTGCGGACCTCCCGGCTCAGTCCCCGTGGCCGCACCCTGGCCACCAGGGCCGCCGAGGTCATACGACGGGTCCAGGCCCAGTCGTCCGCCCCGCTCAGGCAGGTGGTCATCGCCGCCATCCAGGCCCTGGACCTGGACATCGACCTGGTCCTTTCCCGGGCCATGGACCGGCCTGACCAACCCCTCCAACCCAGCCAGGCCAATACCGGCATCGAGGCCCTCCTGGACCAGGTGGACACTTATGTCTCCGAGTTGCCTGCCGGTCTGGGGCCCAGCCTGCCCGGGTTCGTGGCCTGGGTGGATGCCATGGTCCAGAGTCCCGACCTGCCCGATACCGGAATCGACAACCATGCCGATGTGGCCCTGATGACCATCCACCAGGCCAAGGGCCTGGAGTGGGATGCCGTGGCTGTGGTGGGGTTGTCCAAAGGTGCTTTTCCCAGCAGTCAGGGTGACTACCTGAAGATTCAGAAGCGGGAGGACGGGGCCTCGCAAGGCGGGCAGGAGGGTGCGTCACCCAGCTACCTGAACATGGCCCATACCTGGTTGGAGGATCCTCAGGCCGTCCCCGTTCCGGTCAGGGCGGATGCCATGATCCTGCCCAGGTTCCCCCACGACGCCAGGCCCGGATCCGAACCCGGGGATGACCTTGGTGGTCTGGATCTGGCCGCCTTGGAGGACGAGGCGATCGGCGGGGTCAGGGCCACGGGCGTGGACGATGAGGGGGAGCCCTGTGACTTCCTGGACAAGAAGGGGTACTTGTCACAGAAAGAAGAGTACGGAAACCGCTACCATAACGACGAGCGAAGGCTGGCTTATGTGGCCGTGACCAGGGCCCGGCACGACCTCCTCCTGACCTTCGGCGGGCAGACCACCGACACCAATCCCGCGCTCAACACCCCCCAGGTCGATGCCGAGGCCGAGGCCTCGAACTTCTGGCTGGAACTGGTTGATGGCCTGCGTGGCGATTCTGAAGCCATCAGGCTTGATCCCGTCGCCGGCGACCAGGAGCCCGACGAGGGTGCGGTCTGCCCGCCGACCCCTCCCGTGGGCCTCCTGCTTGGTCAGGATGCCGGGGCCTATCGGGATGCCCTGGTGGGGGAGGCCCTGGACCAGGTGGACCAACTGGCAGCCAGGCGGGACGGAACCGACCGGTCCTTCTGGCCGGTGGCCATGGGGTCCAAGGTCGGCCGGGCCCTTCGTCGCAGCGCCGAGTGGGTGGGCCCCGACACCGATCCAACCGGGACCCGACATGGAGAAGGCAGCCTCTATGCCGATGCGGTCCAGGTGCTCCAGGTCGACACCGGCCGTCTGGGGGTCACCGGCGACCGTCTGGTCACGGACCTGGACGTCCTGCGTCGCACGGGCCGGGGAATCATCAGTCATGGCGCCCAAAGCGTCACCTCCATCCAGACAAGGTCCGGCACGATGGATGCCGCCAGGGAGCGGGACTACTGGGAGGGCCTGGTCAGGCCCGTGCCCCGGGTGGCCTCGCCCCTGGCCCAGGCAGGCACCCTCTTCCACGACTGGGCCCAACGATTCATCCTGCCGGACCTCCAGAACTCCTCTGGCCTGCTCGATGTGGCGGACCAGGGCGGGGGAGGCTCACCCGATGAGTCGTCCGTCCAATCCGGCCCGGACGGCCGCCTGATAGGGTCGGTCGGACCCCTGGGCCCGGAGGCCCTGGCTGAACGCCGCCGGATGGTTACGGCCCTGGACTCCGAAGAGGACGGCATGGGTCAGGCTGTCTCGGACCGGGCTGTCGCGGGTCAGGAGGCCTCGGGCCGCACATCCTCGAACCAGGATGCCTCGAACCAGGATGCCCCGGTCCAGAGCCCGGACGGGAAGACGGCCCGGCGTCTCAGGATCTGGGAGCGCCGTCTGGCCGAATCCGACTGGGCCCGGCGGACCCCGGCCTGGGTGGAGCGTCCCATCGTGGCCGTTCTGGAGGGCACCATCGTCAAGGGCAAGCTGGATGCCGTCTTCCGCGGGGGATTGGACCAGGATGACGGCTCCAGGCTCTACACCATCGTGGATTGGAAGACCGGCGCCAGGCCCCGGACCGAGGAGGAGACCAGCGAGAAACTGGCCCAGCTCGACCTGTACCGGATCCTCCTGTCACGCCTGGAGGGAATCGACCTGTCGAGCATCGACGCCTGCCTTTATTATGTTAGTGAGGCCCAACCATCCCGGCGGCTTATCAGGGCAAGACCCAGAACCCAGGAGGAGATCCTCCGGGGGCTGCGTCGGGGTGCTCCGCAGGAGTCGGACAACGACTGAACCAGCGGGGCGGGCCCAGCAGACGGAATGACAAGAACGGGATGCAGGCCGACATGCCAGGCATGGTCGGGCTGGTCCCTGGCAGACCCCGCTCCCCCCTGGGTGGCGATGGGTGCCCCTGAGTAGGTATACGGTGACCGGACCAGCCGGGGCGGCCTGATGCGCCCCTGCCGCCTGTTGCCGTCAGACGGAGTGACAAGTGATGGCAGAGTTCGACCTGGCCGATAAGGGCCAGACCAGCCGGCAGGTTCCCTCGATACGTCCCATGGCCTGGAGCGATATGCCCGACCTGGTCAAGGAGTTCGACAGGACCTGGAGGGTTGAGGAGGACAGGGACGGCAAGGTTTCGCAACTGAGCGCCGAGCACTTCATCCTGGCTTACCTGACCCAGACCACCCGGGCCCGCATCGCCTGCATGGGTGGGCGGTTCATGGGGGTCACCCTGCTCAGGGAGTGCCAGGGGCCGCTCAGTTTCCCCCAGGCCCAGGCCTGTCTGGAAGCCGTCGACGACACCCTGAACTCGACCCCCCTGGGGAGGAAGACCCTGGCCAGCGCCCGGCACTGGCAGGCCACCGAGGTGCGTCTGGAGGAGGAGACCGGCCTGACCACGCCGCCCCAGGCCGAGCTGAAACTCTTCCTGGTCAGCGACAAGGCGCGCGGCCATGGCATTGGACGGATGCTCTGGCGGGACACCCTGAGCCATCTGGACCGGCAGGGGGTGGCCGACTTCTACCTCCACACCGACTCCTCCTGCGATGTGGGCTACTACGACCACCAGGGCATGACCTGTCTGGCCGAGCTCGGGGGCAAGGACTATGCGGCCTTCTCCCAGCGGCCCCAGGCCGATTCCCAGGTTGATTCCCTTGGGGTCGACCCCACCTTCTTCGAGGGCATCGACGACATTTTCATCTACGGCGGCAGGGTCCGTGAACAGCTGGAAAGGTGCGGAAGGTCATGAAGGAACCAAGGTCACCCTTCCTGCGGCTCTTCACCTACCCCGGTGCGGTGGGCTTCTGCCTCGCGGCGGTCCTGGCCCGTCTGCCCCTGGGGATGATGGGTTTGGGTATCGTCCTGGCCCTGAACCACATCTATGACAACTGGACCTCAGCCGGGTTGATGAGTGCGGTCTATACACTCAGCGCCGCCCTGGTCACCCCGGTCTACGCCCGCCTCTTCGACCGGTTCGGCCAACGCCGTGTGGGTCTGGTGGCCCTCCTGGTCCAGACGCTGGCCATCCTGGGGTTCGCCTTCGGGGCCATGAAAAAGGTCCCCCTGGGTCTGCTCTTCGTCCTGGCCGCCCTGATGGGGTTGACCCAGTTCGCCTTCGGGGCCCTGGTCCGCACACGCTGGGCCTGGGTCCTGCGTGACGACAGGACCAACCTGCTCAACACGGCCTATGCCCTGGAGTCCGGACTGGACGAGTGCGTCTTCATCCTGGGGCCCATCCTCTCCGCCTACCTGGCCACCTCGGTCAGTCCCGTCTCCCAGCTCTTCCTGCCGGCAGCGGCCCTGCTCGTCGGTGGATTGACCTTCTTCTCCATGCGGTCCACCGAGCCCCCGGCCATTGTCCGCATGGAAACCGCCAAGACCAGGGCCGCCGACCACTCGCCGGTCGATGATGGTGGCAGCGTCCTCCCCGGGGACTCGGACGGAAGGCGGGGTTCCAGGTCGGCCCTGGCATATCCCGGCATCCTCCTCCTCTTTGTTATCTTCATCGTCTTCAATATGAGCTTCTCTGCCGTGGATGTTTCGGTGACGGCCCTGACCAAGGCCATGGGCAGGGAGGGGGCCGTAGGCCTCCAGCTGGCCCTCTTCGCCCTGGGCTCCCTCTGCGGGGCCATGATCTTCGGGTCGATCAAGCTCAAGGGGTCCCGGTGGCGCTACCTGGTGGTCTTCCTGACCCTTCTGACCGCCGGCTATGTGGTCTTCAGGCTGGTCATGGACCACCTGGTCCTCCTGGGCGTGGCCGAAGTCCTCTCGGGCCTGTGCGTCTCGCCCATCTTCGCCACCGGCAACCTGATCGTCCGGGAGAACGTGGACTCCCACGCCCTGACCGAAGGGCTCTCCTGGCTCTCCACCGGGGGGTCCATCGGAACCTCCCTGGGCTCCACCCTGGCCGGCATCGCCCTGGACAGGTTCGGCCCCCATGGCGGCATGACCATTCCCGCCATCGTCACCTGCTGCGCCATACCCCTGGCGGTCCTGGGATGGGTTTTTAGCATGAGGGCAGCCAATCGGATGAAGACAGAGCGCTGACCTCTGACATCGCCCGGTGCTGTCTGACGGGTCCAAGAGGTGCGTAAAGGGCCCTCCGGCAATGTGCAGGTCCTTGAATGACAGGCCTGCGAAACCTGCAACCACGGGCCTGGGTCATACCGGGCTCTCCAGCCAACCCGCAGGTTGATCGCGCCTGAGCAAGGCTGCCCCAAGGCTGTTCATCACGGGGCCGACCTGTTCTTTTTGCGGGATGTCGCCATGCCCGCTTCCAGTCCATGCTTACACTGGGAGCGAAGTCTTTGCAAAGCTTGGACAGGGAGGTACAGCATGATCAGGGTCGCCGTGGTAGGGGCCGAGGGCCGTATGGGTTCCAGCGTCATTCAGGCCTTGGAACAGGCAGACGACATGGCTTTGTCGGTGGCTGCCGAAAAGCAGGGCGGCCTGGAAGGGATCAACCCGGCCACCACTGATGTCGCTGTTGAATTCACGGTGCCAGACGCCTCTCTGGATAACGTCCTGACCCTAGTGGGCAGGGGCGTGGATCTGGTTGTCGGCACCACAGGCTGGGATGACGGCAAGCTTGGGCGAGTCAGGGATGCCCTGCAGGAAGCACCACGAGCTGGCCAGACGGTCTTTATCGCGCCGAACTTTGCGATCTCGGCCGTGCTGGCGGATCATTTCGCCAGCGCCGCAGCCAGGTACTTCACATCCGCTGAGGTCATCGAACTCCATCATCCCGATAAGGTGGACGCTCCTTCAGGCACCGCCATCCACACAGCCCAGGCTATCGGGCGCACACGGCGCGAGGCCGGCATGGGCCCCATGCCCGACGGCACCCAGAGGCAATCGGATTCCCGAGGCCAGGTGGTGGACGGGGTCCATGTTCATGCGGTGCGCCTTCAGGGATTGAATGCCCACGAGGAGGTACTCATGGGCAATCCCGGCGAGCAGCTTACCATACGTGCCGACAGCTTCGACCGATCCTCCTTCATGCCAGGTGTGCTCTTGGCTGTGAGGGCCGTAGCTGCCGGCGGCCATCCAGGCCTTATCGTCGGCCTGGATCATTTTCTCGATCTTTGACGATGGGGATGACTGGTTTTTCCAGGCATCCTGTTGAGGATTTCACCCATAGGACTCTGTCGAGACTTCGGATAGCATGGTCCATGTATGGCCTGGCCCGAGTCCCGGCAGCCTGATTCTGACGGAATCCACATTCTGGTGTAGGCCGCACTCAAGATTCAGGCGCACGCCGTCAGCGCCCAGATCGGTCTTGGCCAGGCGCCCTGTCAGGGGGATCCACGATCCGCCGACCTGCGCCTCGGCGGTGAAGCCATCAGGGCTCCGTATTCCGGCCGGAGCGTTGTCCAGGGTCCACAATGACACCCTGGTGATGTCGATGGGTTTCGGTGTGTCGAAACGCAGGCTCACCGGCGTATTCGATGTCCATCCGGACAGTTGGCTCGGGACGAAGGACCCGGTGTGGAAGCCATCAGTCAGCTTCAGGCCGTCATCGGAGTAATCGCTTCTCTGACTTGGATTCCTGATCAGCCGGTAGGTGAAGTCCAGGGGGGTGCCCTGCCGGTTGAAAACCTCTATCTCAGATATCATGGCCCAGGCATTGGTGGTGAAGTGCAGGCCCAGGTACCGTGCAGTGGCGGGCATGCCCGCGGCGTCCAGGTACCCGTCCTGGTTGGTGCACATGGCTTCAGCGCCCGACAGGCATGTGACACCGGCGACGGAGGGCAGTCCATCGCCATAGGCAGGCCCGTGCCTTCCGGTGACCACAGGCGCGGAGAACCCCCATCCACGGTCGGCAGAGGCCGTATCCGCGGTGCCCTGGTCTACCAGCACGGGGCTGTTGGAGAATCTGACAAGCCCATTCAGGGGCCAGTTGACCCCGGCATCCGACCCGCCCTGTGTGTGCACGCGGACCCTTGCGACCTCCTGGGGCGCTCCCAGATCCAGCATGATCCCTATATTCCCCGGGTCTGCGTCCCATCCCACGTTCAGCCCTGAACTCCATCCCCCACGGGAAATCCTGCCGTCATGGAGTTCATGGGAGCTCGCATCGGGGTATGGGCCGGTCTGAGAGGCGGGGGACTCCACGGTCGTTATTGCATTGGCCAGACCGTTGGTCGTGGTGGACTCCTGGGAGGCATCGGCCATGACGGACAGAATATTGGGCCTGTCGACAGGGGAATCGGGGCTGGTCTGGAGGATCAGGCGTATCTGTCTGACTGTGGAGCACATCTTCGATTGGTCCAATCGGATCACGATGCCCTGATAGTCGTCGGCCAGGGCATCGGCTGCCGCACGATAGGCCCACCCCAATGGCCTCCAGGACCCGTCCCTTCCCCTGCCCTCCAGGGAGGCCTTGCCCATCCAGTGGCGCTCGCCCTCCTGCATTTCAAGTCGAACCGCTCCCAGGCTGCCCGGATCGATTCCGGAGGCCTCCAGAATAAGGTTCTGCGATGCCCCCCTGATCTTTTCCGGAACGGCCTGCATATGCAGGTCCCGGTCCGGCGAGGGGACGGAACGCCCTGCCAGGTAGTCGGCAAGATGGTCATAGATGGCGTGCTGGGCAGGGTCCTGGCTGGTGACGATTCCGCAGGAGCCGAATCCCTCTCCCAGGAAGGCGGCCGAGGCCCCCTGGCGATATCCCGTGGAAATCCCGTAAGCCAGATACTGGTCGGCCATTGCCTGCTCGCTTTTCAGACGTGCGCATCCCCGGAATTCCAGTTCGACGCCGAGCCCATGCGTCCGTGCCGCCAAGGCTGTGGCCTCCAGGCGCGAGGCGTTGACGCTGCCTCCATCAAGCGATGACCGAAAGGCATACGAAGGTTGCATGATGGCCAGATCGAAGCCATTCTCCTTCCAGCGGTCCCATCCTGCCGCCTTGAAATACGGGATGAACAGGCAACGCAGTCCTGCCTGGTGCACCCCATCGTTATCATTCCTGATCAGGTGGTTCTCGAATGGGGTCACGTCCTCTCTCATCCTGTACAGCCCCCAGAGCTTCAGATGATCCGCGTGCTTGCGCTTGAATCGATCATCGACCTCCCTGGCGAACCAGCGGGTCACGGCACGGCGGTCGTCGCCACTCGAGAGGTTGCGATCCTGTCCGTCCACCGTCCCGAACGATGCCACATTGGAGTTCAGCCAGGGCATCATGATGATGACTGAACGCCTCCGGACGGGGCCTGCCGGATCCTGGGAGTCGGCTGAAGCCCGTTCCAGCGCGTCGATCGGGCCGTCATCCTTGAACCACTGGTCCAGGATGTCTGTCCAGTCGTTCATTGTTGTACGGCCATAATCCGTCTGGATGCCGTTGATGGAAAAGCGCAGAAGCACGGCAGCGTCGAAGAGGGGCTCGCCCGGCATTGCTTTGCCGGTGGCATCCTGGCGGCTGAAGAGCGGCCGGACGGATTCCGCATTCAAGCTGGACTCCGCATACACCAAGGCTGCATTGTGGAACCCCGCCTGGTCAGGATCAGGGAACCCAAGGTCTTCCTGTGCCTGTGCCCTTGCCGGGGCCAGCCCCAATGTGCCGAGCATGGCCAGACATATCAACCATGCCTGAACCGCTCCGATGATGCAGTGCTTTGCGTATGCCACGCTGTCCTCCGGATCCTGGCGGCCGGTTGCCTGCCATCTGGCTTATGCTACTGGGAACCGTCTCGTCCCCTCTTGTTGATTTGGGCAGGGATCGTGGAGGTTTGGCGCACGTTGCTTGGCCGAGACTGACAGTGGGGGGGGGGAGGAGGGTGTCGCGAGGGTGATGAGTCCCCGTCTGCAAGTAGCGTTGAAGTATGTCTGAGCTCCAAACCCATCTGTTGGACAAGGCCCCGTTCGGGCGGGTCGTGCCGGCCATGGTCACTCCCATGAACCATGACGGGTCAGTGGATTTTGAGACTGCTGGCAATCTGGCCCGCAGGCTTGTCGCTGATGGGGCGGATGGGTTGCTGGTCAACGGCACCACTGGCGAATCTCCAGCCACCCACATGGAAGAGAAAGTCGATTTGGTACGGGCAGTAAAGGATTCGGTGGATGTACCGGTCATTTCGGGTGCGGGCTCCAATGACACTGCCCATACGGTCCGCATGGCTGAGATGACCCAGGAAGCCGGGGCGGATGCGCTCCTGGTGGTCATGCCTTACTACTCCAGACCCTCCCAGGATGGGGTTGTAGCGCATTTCAGGTCCGTCTGCCGGTCTGCGGATCGTCCAATCATGCTCTACGATGTACCTGGCCGCACCGGGTTGCACGTGGCTGTGGATACCTACCGCCGCCTTGCCGAGTTGCCGCATGTCGAGGCAGTCAAGGATGCTACTGGTGACTTGGCCGCAGTTCCCATCAAGCGCAAGGAGACGGGGCTGATCTGGTACTCCGGCGATGACGGGCTGTACCTGCCTTTCCTGGCCTTGGGTGCCGTCGGCATCATATCGGTTATGGCCCATGTGGCCAGCGGTCCTATGCAGGACCTGGCGACTCGGTTCGATCAAGGCGACCTGAAAGGGGCACAGAGGTTGTCGACCGCCTTGGCGCCGCTGGTCCAGGCTATGAACGGCCAAGGGCAGCAGGCGGTCATGGCCAAGGCCGCTTTGAAAGTGGCCGGCGTCTTGGACAACACGACGATGAGGCTCCCTAATCTTGAGCCTGGCAAGGACCAGCTGATCCAAGCCGAGAAAGGCATGAAGGCCGCGGGACTGATGCGTTCCTGACAAGCAACCAAGCGTCGCCCCTGTATCAGACGGGGGTACAGATAATGGAAACACAAGTGAGAATGGCAAAAACAAGGCAAGAAGACAGTACAAAAAGCAAAAGCAAAAGCAGAAGCAGCAAATCCTCTCCCAAGAACCGTAGCCGAACTCCCGGGCAGGGCAAGGGGGCCGGCAGATCCCGGAGTGAATCCCGTGGACGCCGCAATGGCTCCATCCAGCGCGGAAAGGGTACCCAGACCGAACAGCGTCTGGTCGCTCCCCCCAAGTATCGCAAGGGCTCCATGCGCATCGTCCCCCTGGGTGGCCTGGGCGAAATCGGCCGTAACATGAATGTGGTCGAATACAACGGCCACATCCTGCTCATCGACTGCGGCGTGCTCTTCCCAGAGGAGGAGCAGCCGGGCGTAGACCTGATCCTGCCTGACTTCAGCTACATCAAGGACAAGCTGGACCAGGTGGATGCCCTGGTGCTGACCCACGGGCATGAGGACCATATCGGTGGTGTGCCCTACCTGCTCAAGTTGCGTCCGGACATCCCCCTGATTGGTTCCAAACTGACCCTGGGATTCGTCGACGCCAAGTGCGAGGAGCACCATCTCAAGCCCACCGAGGTTGAGGTCAAGGGCCGCGACAAGCTCAAGGTGGGCCCCTTCAACCTGGAGTTCGTGGCGGTCACCCACTCCATCCCTGATGCCCTGGCCGTCTCCGTGCGCACCCCGGCAGGCCACATCATCGACACCGGCGATATGAAGATCGACCCGCTGCCGCTGGACCACCGCCTGACCGACCTGCGCGAGTTCAGCAAACTGGGCGAGTCCGGAGTGGACCTGCTCATGGTCGATTCCACCAATGCCGAGGTCCCCGGCTTCGTCAAGCCCGAGATTTCCATCGCCCCTGCCCTGGACAAGGCCTTCGCCGAAGCCCAGCGCAAGATCATCGTGGCCTCCTTCTCCAGCCACGTCCACCGGGTGCAGCAGGTGGTCGATGCCGCACACAAGTTCGGCCGCAAGGTGGTCTTCGCCGGCAGGTCCATGGTCCGCAATATGTCCATTGCCTCCGACCTGGGTTACCTGCACCTGCCCGAGGACACTGTGATCGATCTCAAGGATGCTCACAGCATCCCGGATGAGAAGATCGTCTACATGTGCACCGGATCCCAGGGCGAGCCCATGGCGGCTCTGGGCCGCATCGCCGACGGGACACACCGAGATATCACCATCAACGAGTTCGACACGGTCATCCTGGCCAGCTCGCTGATTCCCGGCAATGAGCACGAGGTCTACAAGGTCATCAACAAGCTGGTGCGGTTGGGGGCCAAGGTGGTCAATCGCGACAACGCGGCCATTCATGTTTCCGGCCACTCGGACGAGGGCGAGCTGCTGCACTTCTACAACATCGTGCAGCCCAAGTGCGCCATGCCCATCCACGGCGAGAACCGGCATCTGGTGGCCAATGGCCTGATTGCCGTAAAGACCGGCGTGGATCCGCAGAACGTGGTCCTGGCCGAGGACGGCGACGTGGTGGACCTCTACCATGGCCAGGCCGCTGTGGTTGGATCCGTCCCCTGTGGATACGTCTATGTGGACGGCGATTCAGTGGGCCAGCTGACCGACGACGAGCTGGAGCAGCGCCGGATCCTGGGCACCGAGGGCTTCGTCTCCGCCTTCGCCGTGGTCGACACCGAGACCAGCAAGGTCGTCTCCGGCCCCAAGCTCTACCTGAACGCCGTGGCCGAGGATGAGAGCGAATTCAAGTCCATCAACGCGCAGATAGTCGATCAGCTCGAGGATGCTATGGCCAAGGGAACCACCGGCACCTACCAGCTCCAGCAGATGATGCGCCGCACTCTGGGCGGATGGATCTCCCGCAAGCTGCATCGTCGGCCCATGATCGTGCCCGTGGTGGCAGACATCGCCACCGACGTGCAGCCGCAGGACTGACCGGTGCCGTCCCGCGTGTGCTGTCGTGGGGAGGCAGGCCCCTTATAAAGAAGGGCCCGGCCGCAGTACATGCTGGCGGGCCCTTATCGGTCCGATGGGGATGGCATGCAGAAGGTTACATCTCCACCAGAATCTTGATGTGATGCTCGGCGTCCTCATGCAGTGGACGGAAGCCTTTCTCGACGATGTCCTCCACCTTGATCCTGTCGGTGATGAAGGTGGACAGGTCGATGTGCCTGTCCTGGATGAGCTTGATGGCATCCGCATGATCGTTCGCATAGCCCATGGAGCCGCCCATGAATTTCTCTCCGAAGCCCATCTCCTTGGTGAGGTTCATGGTGACGGGCCGAACATGCAGGGCCACGATGATCAGGTGGCCCTGGGCTTTCAGAGCCGAGAGCAGCTGGTGCATCACGGATTCGGCCCCGACGGAGTCAAAGGCCACGTCGGCCCCCTTCCCGTCCGTCTCCTCCTTGACACGTTCCAGGAGGTCATCCTTGGTCGGATCGATGACCACATCCGCCACGTGGGAATCTAGGGCCTTGTCCTTGCGCGCCTGCGAGATCTCGGACATGATGACCTTGAGTCCCTTGGCCTTGAGGATGACACCCAGAAGCAGGCCGATGGGTCCGGCACCGCCGACCAGGGCGGTCTGGCCCGGCTGCACATCCACCAGCCGG
The DNA here is from genome assembly GCF_945269915.1 of uncultured Bifidobacterium sp. GTDB lineage: Bacteria > Actinomycetota > Actinomycetes > Actinomycetales > Bifidobacteriaceae > Bombiscardovia > Bombiscardovia indica. The sequence continues at coordinate 70,467 of NZ_CALYOY010000005.1, forward strand.
ATGGCGTGGTATCCCACGGCGAAAGGCTCGATCATCGCCGCCTGGTCCAGGGGTATATCGCCAATGGGATAGACGCGGCGGGCGTCCACGACGATATGCTCGCTGAGTTCGCCGCCCCAGCCGTTGACACCGATGAACCCCATGACCTCGCAGTCATTGTAGTTGCCGGCCTTGCACGCCGGGCAATGGCCGCAGGCCATCTCGGACTCCACGACCACCGGGTCCCCGACCTTCATGTCGGTCTCGACATCATCGGCGATGGCCTCTATCGTTCCGGACATCTCATGTCCGAACACGATGGGAAGGGTTTCGCCCGAAAGGGGTGGGGCTTGTCCTTGGAATTGCTTCCGCTCTCTTCCCCGTCATAGTAGAGGTGCAGATCACCGCCGCAGATTCCCGTGAAGGCCGGATGTATCTTGATGGTGCCTGGTCTGAGCTCCGGTTCCGGGACATCCTCGATACGTACGTTTTCCTTGCCGTAATACATCAGTGCCTTTATGGGCATGTTCCTCTCTGAATGCGTGGATACTGCCGAACCCCTGCACAATGGCATCTTTGTCTCATACCTGGATTCCGGCACCAGTATATAGAAACCGATTAAGCGACGTAAGTCAGGGTGCAGACCGTGATGGGTGCAAGGGCCCCGCCCCGAGACAGGTTGCCCTTGCCATGGTCATTCCGTCCTGACTTGTTGTGTTCCGAACGATACGACAGGGCCAAGGTGCGGATGGTGATGGCGCTGTTGCAGGATGGCGAGGTGTGTATCCGGGCCTGTGTCAGCGATGCAGGGGTTTCCCTGACCATTGAAGGAGAAGTCGCCCAGCCAATGACCGATCCTTCCGGGGCCCCTGCCGCACCAGATGATCCTTGCACTGCGATCCGGGCTCCCCGTGAGCAGGGTGTTGGCCGGTCCGGTCACCAGGTCGTTGCGGAGTCTGAAATCAAGGAAGCGGTCATCGACCCGATGGGCCCGAAGCAGACGCCGCTGGTTCCCGTCCAGCACCAGCCAGGGGTCGACAGCGCAGAAGACCCTGGCTGGGAGATCGAACCTGGAGGCCTCGATCAGGGCCAGTCCTCCGCCCATGCTGTGCCCCGTGAAGACCACCTTCCCACTCGTGAAGCCGGCCTTCCGCCCTGCATCCAACGCCTCCCGTGCCAGGATGTCCGCTTCCCTGACCTGTCCCGAAAATCGGTTTGCCGGCGGCAGGAAGGTGGTCAGGGCGGAGGGGATGTCTCTGAGGGCATCATCCTTGAGATTGGTTCCCGCATATACCACAACCAAATGCCCCAAGTCCGCGTGGCCGGCCTTGTCGGGTGCGACGATCATGCCTTCGAACCCGTTTCGTGGCGAGTGGAGGGGCCGGATAATCCAGTAGGAGCCGGCAGAGGCATCGTGGAAGTCATGATGGCCGACCCGGGTCATCAGGTCGTCCCGTCCCACCCCGTAGGAATACTGGCAGAGCAGGTTGAGCTGGTATGGGGTGAATTCGCTTTCCGCCTGGTGAGGGTCAGGGGGCCTTATCGGAATCTCCGCACCAACGCCTGAGTCGAAGCGGTGAACCGAAGAGACGTCCGCCATTTCGTTCTTCCTTCCGGCCATCCTGCCGGCCTCCCTCCAAGAGAACCGAAACAAATCCGAAACCGGTCAACATTATTCAGGCGGTAATATTCCTTCCTGATACGCCTGGAGAGAAGTCGCCCTTGTCAGGTCAACCATGCTGGTTCCCGGGCCCACCCTAGCTGTGCCGGACCGCCCGGCCTGGGTCTCCTTGCCCGGGTCATTGATTAGACTTGTTCCATATCTACAGGACCCGACCTGGAACGGACGGTGCGCCCAGCACCTTCAGGAGGTCCCTGACCACCAGCCTTATGGAAAGGAAACCATGCCCGGAGCCAATCTGACGCGTGTGGAAGCGGAAGAACGCGCAATCGTCGTATCGAACGTCACCTACCAGGTCGCCCTGGATCTGACCAAGGGTCCCAGGACCTTCCTCTCCCGGGCCACCATCACCTTCGATGCCAAGCCCGGGGAGTCGACCTTCCTGGACCTGATCGCCGACGAGGTCAGCCTGATCGAGCTGAACGGGGAGCGTCTGGACCCGGCCCAGGTCTACGGGGACAGCCGTATCGAGCTGGCTGACCTCAAGAAGCACAACGAGGTCAAGGTCACCGCCCTCTGCCTCTATTCGCACACCGGCGAGGGGCTCCACCGCAGCGTCGACCCCTCCGATGGTAACGTCTATCTTTACAGCCAGTTCGAAGTGCCCGATGCCCGCCGCGTCTACGGGGTCTTCGACCAACCCGACATCAAGGCCACCTTCGACTTCACGGTCACGGCCCCTGCCTCCTGGCTGGTCCTGTCGAACATGCCGGTCAGGAGCCAGGAAGGCCTGGACCAGGAGACCGCCCCCGACACCCTGGAGGGCGGGCGGAGCGAATCCTGCCGTCGGTGGGTATTCGAGACCACACCCGTCATGAGCTCCTATCTGACCGCCTTCGCCGCCGGACCCTACGCCTCCTGGACCAGCGAATACGCCAACGAGGACGGTCGGACCATCCCCATGGGCCTTTACTGCCGCCAGGCCCTGAAGGACTCCCTGGACAAGGACGCCGACTACCTCTTCGAGGTAACCAGGAAGGGGTTCGCCTTCTACGCCAAGACCTGGGACCTGCCCTTCCCCTGGGCCAAGTACGACCAGATCTTCGTGCCCGAATACAACGCCGGAGCCATGGAGAACATCGGCCTGGTCACCTTCCGTGATTCCTACATCTTCGAGTCCAAGGCCACCGGGGCCCAGATCAACCGCCGTGTGGAGACCGTCCTGCACGAACTGGCCCACATGTGGTTCGGTGACCTGGTCACCATGAAGTGGTGGAACGACCTCTGGCTGAACGAGTCCTTCGCCGAGTTCATGTCGACCCTGGCCACGGCGGAGGCCAGCGAGTGGAGCGACGACTGGGCCACCTTCTGCTCCGGCGAGAAGAGCTGGGCCCTGACCGAGGACCAGCTGCCCACCACCCACCCCGTCGTGGCGCCCATCAAGGACCTGCATGACACCGAGGTCAATTTCGACGGAATCACCTACGCCAAGGGAGGCTCCGTCCTGAAGCAGCTGGTGGCCTGGGTGGGCCGTGACCGGTTCTTCCAGGGGATCCACCAGTACCTGGTCTCGAATTCCTACGGCAACGCCACCCTGAACGACCTCCTGGCCGAGCTGGAGAAGACCAGTGGTCGTGATCTGGGCAGGTGGTCCAAGCTCTGGCTGGAGGAGGCCGGCATCACCACCCTGACCAGCCGGGTCCAGACCGATTCGGACGGTCTGATCGCCTCCATGGAAATCGACCAGACCGCCCCCGAGGAGCATCCCGTCCTGCGCCCCCACCACCTGGCAGTCGGGTTCTACGACCTGAACGACCAGGGCCAGGTGGTGCGTACGGATCGGTTCGAGCTGGACGTGGAGGGCGCGCATACCGAGGTCCAGGCCGCCCGGGGCAGGAAGCGTCCGGCCCTGATCCTGATCAACGACGACGACCTGACCTATGCCAAGCTGCGTCTGGACCAGGACTCCCTGGACTTCGCGGCTGAGAACCTCTACCGGATCCAGGACCGCCTGACCAGGGCCCTGGTATGGCTGAGCCTGTGGGACATGACCCGGGATGCCGAATTCCCGGCGGAGCGATTCATCGGGCTCAGCCTCAAGGCCCTTTCCACCGAGCATCAGTCCACCACCTTCCGCTACGCCCTCTCGCAGATCTCGACCGCAGCCCATCATTTCGTGGCCGGCCGTCGTCGCCGACCCATCCTCCAGCTGGTGGCCCAGACCCTCTGGGACCTGGCCCGGAAGGCCGAACCCGGCTCGGACGAACAATTCCAGCTGGTCCGCGCCTACCTTGGGTACGGTGACGACCCCGACTTCGAGGAGACCGCCCGCGGTCTCCTCAAGGGGGATCTGGAGCTGGAAGGGTTGGAGATCGACAACAACACCCGCTGGGTGATCATCCATGCCCTGGCCGCCCACGACCTCCTCGCGGACGGGGAGATCGACCAGGAACTCTCCCGGCACGACACCACCGAGAACCGTGAGTTCGCCATGGGCGCCCGGGCTGCCCTGCCCACCCCCGAGGCCAAGGAATGGGCCTGGGATCAGGCCCTGAACAACCAGGACCTGACCAACTCGCAGATCGAGGCCCTGGCCGACGGCTTCTCCGGTTCAGGCCCCGAGGACCTCTTCGCCCCTTATGTGGAGCGGTTCTTCAAGGCCGTGGATTGGATCTGGGAGCACAAGACATTCCACATTGCGGAAACACTGATCAACCCACTCTCCGCCGGCGGGCTCTATCCGGCGTCAGCCGATCCCCGTGCCCTGGTCGAGGCCGGGGACGAGTGGATGGCCTCCCACCAGGAGGCCCCCAAGGCCCTGCGTGGCATGATCATCCAGAACACGGAGTCATCCCGCCGCTTCCTCAGGGTCCGTTCCTACAACGAGCAGCTCAGGAAGCAGGACTGAACCCGAAGGCCCGGCCGGTCCAGGGTGCTTGGAACCGGCCGGGCTGTTGCATGCCCGCCCCTAGGTTGGACTTACCGGTTTCCCGGTCAGGACCTTCCGGTTTCGCTCAATCCCGTGGCGGATTGGTCCGGCCGATACGCACGCCCCGGTTGGCGGAAAGGTTCCTCTTGCGAAGGGATTGGCGGATGCCCCCCCCCCCTGGCAGGCAAAAACAGGTTCCGTCCTCGTCCGCCCCTCGCCATTCCGACCTGCCTTATTCAGGCCTGTGCCGACCCGTTCTTCATCATTCCGACTCTTGTCATTCCGGTTCCTCCCATTCTGTTCCCCGTCCTTCAGTGGAAGTGGTGTGCAAAAGGTCCGGTCCGCTCCGGTCCCGGTAGGGGAGGGGCCATAATGAACCTAGTGTGGAGATGGGTGGGACTCCTGTAAACCCGCCCATGAAGTCGGAGGAGTGAGATGCCAAGATTATTCGGTACCGATGGTGTTCGCGGATTGGCAAACAGGGATCTAACCGCGCAGTTGGCTCTGGACCTGGGTGATGCCGCGGTGCGGATACTGGGCAAGGGGGCGGACCAGTCCGAGGGGCGCAGGCGTGCCCTGATCGGCCGTGACACCAGGGTTTCCGGTGACTTCCTGGCCTCGGCGCTAGCAGCCGGCATGTCGGCCGGTGGGTTCGACGTGATCGATGTGGGCATCATCCCGACCCCCGGCATCGCCTACCTGACCAGCGTCCTCAACGTGGAGATGGGGGCGGTCATTTCGGCCTCCCACAATCCCATGCCAGACAACGGCATCAAGTTCTTCGCCCGGGGCGGGTTCAAGCTCCAGGATGCCAAGGAGGACGAGATCGAGTCCGTCCTGGGGCAGGAATGGGAGCGCCCGACCGGCGACGGGGTGGGCCGTGTGTCGCATGACACGGTGACCGCCACCAACATGTACATCGACCACCTGGTCGAGGCTGTGGCCCCCATCAACCCCGACAAGACGCAGACCAAGCCACTTGACGGTCTGCGCATCGTGGCCGACTGCGCCAACGGCGCCACCTCGGTCGTGGCGCCCGAGGCACTGCGCAGGGCGGGTGCGGATGTGGTGGTCATCAACGCCTCGCCGGACGGGTACAACATCAACAAGCATGCGGGGTCCACCCATCCCGAACAGCTCCAGGCGATGGTCAGGGCCTCGGATGCGGCCATGGGCGTGGCCTTCGACGGGGACGCCGACCGGTGCCTGGCCGTGGACGAGGACGGCGCCATGGTCAACGGGGACCAGATCATGGGTATCCTGGCCCGGGCCAAGCAGCGCGAGGGCAAGCTGGCCAACGACACCCTGGTGGTCACCGTCATGAGCAACCTGGGACTCAAGCTGGCCCTGAAGAAGATGGGCATCGTCACGGTCCAGACGGGTGTCGGCGACCGGTACGTCCTGGAGGAGATGCTCCGCGGCGGGTACACCCTGGGCGGTGAGCAGTCCGGCCATGTCATCAACCGCGAGTTCGCCACCACCGGCGACGGCACCCTGACCGCCCTGACACTGGCCAAGGAGGTCGTGCGTTCGGGCAGGAGTCTGAAGGAGCTGGCGGCCGACTTTCCGCAGCTGCCCCAGCAGCTGATCAACGTGCCCGGTGTGGACAAGAACGCGGCCCGGACCAACGCCAAGGTTCAGGCGGCCGTGGAGCGGGAGGAGGAGCTCCTTGGGGCGACCGGCAGGGTCCTGCTGCGTCCCTCCGGCACCGAGCCTCTCGTCCGCGTCATGGCCGAGGCGGCCACCCAGGAGCAGGCCGACCAGGTCTGCCAGCGTCTGGCCAAGACCGTCGCCGACGAGCTGTCTCTGTGAGGGCTGCCCAAGCAAGCTGATTATCTGATACCCGAGAAAGACCATTCCCATGTTCGGAAGAAACGCCAGGATCGATACCGCTCTCAACCACCAGGTTGATGCCATGCTCTCGGATGCCGGACGCGCGGGCACCCTTGCCATCGTCCAGATGGGCGAGCCGGTCCTGCGACAGCAGACGGAACCCTATGCCGGTCAACTCTCCAAGAGGACCCTGAACCGGCTGATCGAGGTCATGCGCCGGACCATGCTTGACGCTCCCGGAGTGGGTCTGGCGGCCCCGCAGATCGGCCTTGGGCTGGCTATCGCGGTCATTGAGGACCACCTGCGTGACGATGAGGACGACCCTAGAGAAATCGCCGAACTTCCCTTCAGGACCATCATCAACCCCTCATATGGGCCGGTGGGCACCACCAGAACATCCTTCTACGAGGGATGCCTCTCATTGGAGGGATACCAGGCGGTTCGCAGCCGCTGGCTCGACATCGAGGCTGCCTGGCAGGACGAGAACGGCAGGAAGCACCGGGAGACCATGCACGGCTGGCCGGCCCGCATATTCCAGCACGAGACCGACCACCTTTCCGGGGAGGTCTACATCGACCAGGCCGAGATCCGCAGTCTCTCCTCCGATGACAATCTGGGTGAATACTGGGCCTTCGACCCCATTCCCACCGGGGCCGCCCAGGAGTTGGGCTTCAGTTTGGAGGAGCAGTAGACGGCGTTCTCCGCCTATTCGCGTCAGTACCCGGTCTTGGCTCCGGTTGCCGGGCCAGGGTGAGCCGAATCTCCTCTGCCCATTGCCCGTGTGTCCTACCGAAATTCGGGAGGGGAGAAGTGCTGGTCAGTGTATCCTGGGTCCTGTAGCCAGACGGTTGCCGGCTGCAGACCGGTATCCTCCTGCTCCGGCAGGCGTTCATAATCTCAACGTGATGCTCTCGGTCAGGTGGGGTCCATCGCCTTTGAGCGGTGCTACCTGGCGTTGGACCAGCCGAGCCGATGCCTTGCTTCCCAGCTCCACGGCCCGGGGGAATACATCCGATCCGTCCAGGTCGGGATCCAACCAGTCATCGGCGTTCGTGTCGGTGATCAGGAGGGGCATGCGGTCATGTACGAGGGCCGCCCCGCCTTCCGCCTGGGTGGTCAGGATGGTGGCCGTCAGCAGCCAGGGGGAGTGGCCATCCCTGCGCCACCAGGAGTACAGTCCGGCAATGGACAGGGGTGCTCCATCCTGTGATTGGAAGTAGTAGGGTTTGTGGTCCCTGGTCCATTCGTAGTAGCCGCTGGCGGGGATGATGGCGCGTCGGGACCGTGCCGCATCGGCGTAGGTCCGTCTGGCCAAGGCCGTTTCGACCCGGGCGTTATGGGTCGGGTAGTCCAGGTGGTCGTCGGGGGACCAGGACGGTACCAGGTTCCAACTGGCCGGATTCAGGTGGCGGGCGCCACTTCGGTCCTGGGCTACGACCGCAATGGTCGCCCCGGGAGCGATATTCCATGAAGGTCCGGGCAGCCCTGGTGCCCGCCGGGCCCGGTACCGTTCCGCCAGACCGGAATAGTCCAGGGCCGCCGCGAATCTTCCGCACATATTCCCATTCTAAACGATGGCTTCCGCTTTGATTAGGCATGGAGGGGTCACTGGAACATGCCTGTTTTTTCCAGCCCGGATGATGATGAATGGTCTCATCTGTCGGAATTTGCCAGATGCGTGGTGGGTTCAGGAATCAGGTCTGCTTTTAAGGGGTCGTGCTTACCCGGACGGAAGATGACCGGTCCTTTTCCTGTCCATGCGATGGATATGCCATTCGCCACTGCCATCTCCGGATATCCATGCTGTTATGAGACACATGCCTGTTCCCCCGTCCCCACCAGGTAGTGGCTTGGCGCGCACACTTGTATTGGTGCTGGAGATGCCATGGGATTTGCCCTAACAGACAGTGGCCCATGAGATGTCTGCATTCGTACCACAGGTCCCATCTGTAGTGTCGGATCGGAATCAACAGATGTTCATCGGCTTTCGTATTTCTGCCGGATGCTCCGTAACGAAGGGAAGAGTCAGGGTCCGCAACAGGTGGCTTTGCAGACTGGGGCAAGTACTGCTAAACTATAGTTGGTTTTGTGAGGTACTGCGTCTGTATTTCATCGGGGGAGAGTTGAGATACAAAGGCGTGTTGGGGAGGAATTCAGTAATGGGGAACAAATGCGTTCTGCAAATTCCGGCTGCGGTTTCTGCCGTTTTGTCGACTTTGATGACTGGTATGGTCACCGGTGTTGCTACGGCCAGTGCGAATAACCGTGCCAAGACCAGCGCGTCAACAGCCATGCATGGTGGCGAAAGTCAGCAGTCTCCGTTGTCTGCTCAGAGGCAAACGGCAGATTTCGATGCAACCCACGTCCGATCCTCAAACTCGAAAACACGTTTGAGTAGAAGCCGGGGACGATGGAATCTCAGTCCAGATCATGGACCGACTGCCGGCAACCAACAGGTTGCTATTACGCCACCGCCGCCTTCTGGCATACGTTTCACCCGGGTGGGTACAGGATGGAGATATGCCTTGGCCATAGGCGCTGACGGGCGTCTTCACTCTTGGGGGGACAACAGTTTCGGTGGTTCAGGACGATTTCCTAGCGGGCTATCCACACCCGGTACAGCAGACAATCCTGCAGGAGCAGGCAGCGGGTTTACATGGAAACAGGCTTCAGGTGGCAATGCTTTTCCCGCTGCCATCGGTTCCGACGGGAACCTTCACACATGGGGAGGAGGTGGCGCTGCGCCGGGACGAGACCGCAGTATCGTACAGTCAAACCACCCCGGCCTGGTAGAGAAACCAGCCGGTACAAGGTACGACTTTACTTGGAGAACAGTCAGCCTCGGCTTGGGTCATGTATCAGCGCTCGGATCCGACGGGAACCTCTACACCTGGGGAAACGGCAGCAACGGCAAACTGGGACGCGACGGGGCGGACGGCCGGCCCGGTCGGGTGGTCTTCCCCTCGCGTGGCACACCCACCCGGGTGCTGTTCGACCGGCTCCAGAGCACCGTTCCCATGGCCGGCGCC
>NZ_CALYOY010000006.1 GCF_945269915.1 uncultured Bifidobacterium sp.
TTTCAGCCTGTGCCCCCACGGGGGCTCGAACCCCGGACACGCTGATTAAGAGTCAGCTGCTCTAGCCAACTGAGCTATAGGGGCGAGTGGCACATAGCTGAGCCAAGATGTAACTATACACGGTTTTCCCCACCTCGCAACACGGCGCGTCACTGAGTACCAAAGAATCAGTCGACGAAACCGGCGGCTGGTTGAAAGAGGAAAAGCTTGGAAAACAAGCAGACCCATGCTGGGATGAGCTGCACATTGCCGGGCCTCCCCACCTTGGCGGGGAGGCCCGGATGATCGGCACTCAGACGATCTTGGGCATGGGGGTGGTCAGGGAGGTGGTCAGGTTGACCTGGAGGAGGCCGGCGCCGGTGTGGGACTCCGCCTTCTTCAGGGTGACCGTCCGCTGGTCCTCGGGGGCCGTATCGTCGTCGGTCATCGTGGCAGGGGATTTGACGGCGACGATGGCCAGATCCTCCAGCTTGACACCGGCCTGGACACAAAGCCGCCTGACCTGGTCCAGGGACTGGCGGAAGCCGTCCTTCTCCACCACCCTGTCGCCGGGAACACCATAGGCGCTCTGAGCGATCCAGCGAATCTGGTCCAGCACGTCCATCCCCCGATGGCTGGCTGTATCGGCATGGACAGCGGACGGGGTCCCCAGAGCGGCAATCAGGCCATCCAGCTGATCCTCCAAGGCCTGACCGCCATCGCGGAAGAGGTTGCCCACAATGGGGTTGCGGAAGCCCAGGTCGGAGGCGGTCCGGCGGAGCTGCCCCACCTGGTCGTCCTCCCCCTCCCAAAGGTTGATCATCGGGAAGGTGGGGATGCCCAGCCCCTCCAAACGGTTGACATGGAAGGGATAACGCCACTGAAGCTTGGGGTCGTCCCGCCAGGTGGTGGCCCGGGTGACGACGACGGCCGCCGCGGGCCATTGGGCCCCGTACTCGCGGGCGGCGATGTCCAGCCACTTCTGGGCACCGGCATCGGCACCGTACCCCGCTTCGACGATGACCACGTCATGGCGGGCACAGGCCATCTGCACACTGACCAGGCTGGGGATGCCGATGGAGACGTTGGCGAAGGGGCCGCAGTGCACATAGACCGGGGACCCCTCAAGGGTTTCGGTGTAGGCCGGCTTGACGGCATCGGTCAGGATACCGGTGATCCGCCAGAGATCGATGAAGTCACCGAACTTGACGGGCCTGCCATCCAGGGTGCCTGCCACCATGTCGGCCACCCGCGTCCCAATCTCCTCCATGCTCCGGGAGAGGACCACGATCTGCATCAGCTCGCAGGTGGGGGTCAGCACGGTCCGCTCGGCCAGGTCGCCCCTGCCGCGGTCCACGGCAATCTGGCGGAGGGAGCGGGAGGGGACCTCGGAGACCCTGGGCACCAGGACCGTATCCAGCTTCCCCTCATCCACGGCCCTCTCGGCGAAGGAGACCAGCAGGTTCTGGGCTGACTCAATGGCCGCCATCTCGCCGCAGAGGCCCCAGTCCACCAGCTCGGGGTGAGTCAGCGAGGCCTTGCCGCCGCCGGAGGCCCCGCCCTTGGACCCTGCCGCCGTAATACCCATGCTGGGCTGACGCAGGACGGCAGCCGCATCCACTCCCCTGGCGCGCAGGGCGTCGATCAGGGCGATGGTGGTGGTGGTCTTGCCCTCACCGCGCGAAGCCTTGAGCGGGGTGTCGGCGGTGACCAGGACCACCTTGCCCTGCTTACGGGGCTTGTCGGGATGCTCCTGGAGATCCTTCAGGTAGCCGAAGGCATCGATCTTGCTGAACAGACCGTATGGCCTGACGAAATCCTCAAAATCGGTCATGGTCTCCCCTTCCTTGGGCCGCGTCATCATGGTGACGCCGGGTCCGTTTTTTGCTCGGTTCTCGTGGTGGACGGTGACCGGGACGACCTGCCGGGGTGGGCAGGCCGGTCCCGGTGATGGCCTCGGTGGAGCGGATAGGCAGATGACCCGCCCACTCACTTGTCAGACAGATGGTAGCCGTTGCGCATGGCCATACTGGCCGTATACAGGACCTCACCCAGGAGGTCGTCGGTCTCCTTGCGGAGCCTGTCGGCCAGATCCTGATTGGCGGCCTCGAGAATCCGGTGGACCTCGAGGTTGTCCGTACCCTGATCGCCCCCCTCCAGGCGGCTCACCTGGTCATCGGCAGCGGCGATCATCCGGTGACCCGCCCCACCCATGTTCTGCTGGTAGCGGTCGATGGCAGCCGAGGTCGAGGCGAAGACCGAGTCGCTCAGGGCGGCGATCAGCCGGTCGGACCAGTAGAGGCTGTCGGTGGAGACCCGGTTGGTCGCCTTGCTCAGGTAGTCGGGCATCCGGTCCACATTGGCGTAGAAGGGAACCAGGGCGTTGAAGGCGTTGGACCCGTACGACATCCACTGGATGGCCCGGCAGGACTCGGGGCGGTAGGGCCGCAGCTGGATGACGGCCAGTTGGTCGTTCCTGTTGATGCCGATGGGACGGAAGAGACCGCGGGTGTGCTCGTCGCCGACCACGCTGTAGGGGTCATAGGGGGTCCCCTGATAGTGGGAACCAAGGAGGTACTTCACGTCCTCGATGGTGACCTTCCGCTCGGGCTGACGGCACCAGGGGATGTTGTCGCTGGTCGGGGTGTGGTCGGCATCAGGACCATCCCAAACCTCGTCGTAGGGGTTGAGGAAGCGCTGCATGTACCAGGCGCGGGGGGTGTTGTAGACGTGGTCGGAATCGCTGTGGGAACCGAAGGCATCTCGCGGATTGAAGGGGGAGGCAGGCTCGACGGCCAGATCCAGGTGGTTGTCGCTGATGAACTCGCGCAGGTCGGCCGAGCACATGTGGTCCTCCTGGTCGCCCAGGGCGTCATCCAGGTCGAACTCGTCGATGCCCAGCTGGTTGGGCATGGTCACGTAGGAGTCATCCGGAACCCGCTTGGCGATCCAGTGATGGCCCCCGATGGTCTCCAGCCACCAGATCTCATCCAGGTCGCTGAAGGCAATACCGTTCATCTCATAGGTGCCGTACTCCTCCAGGAGGGCACCCAGGCGCTGCACGCCCTCCCGGGCGGAATGGATATAGGGGAGGATGATGGTGACCAGATCCTCCTCGCCAATACCACCGGGCACCTCGGCCAGGTAATCATCATCCCCGGGCTTGCCCTGGGCGGGCGCCAGCTCCACCAAGGGGTCGGCCCCCAGAACACGCTCGTTGGTGGTGATGGTCTCGGTGGCCGACATGGCCACGTTGGCGCTGTTGACACCGGCCTCGGCCCAGAGCCCCTGGTCCGGGACGGCATTGGGTACCGAAGTGTAGCGCAGCGGGTTGTCAGGCAGGTCCATGGCCACGTGGCTCAGGACGCTGCGATAATGGCGGGGCTGCTCATCCGGTTCCACCAGGACGAACCGCTTGGGGCGGAACTCCCCGTTGGGCGAGTCCTCATTGCGGGCGATGATGGTTGACCCGTCATAACTGGCCTTCTTGCCGATCAGCAGCGTGGTGCAAGGCATGAAACCGCGCCTTCCTTTCCTCGGTTACTTCCAATCCCGACGAGGAGACCGATCCACAGCCGATAACAACCAGCGGGACGACCCCGCCCGATTCGGGTCGATTTGCGTTGTTTTCACTCTAGTGCCTGGCGCTCCCAACCAAGAGTCGGGTTCCGAGAATGCGTCGAAACCGGAAATGGCTGAAAACCGCTAGGGACAGCCGTCCGGCGCGGCCCTTGAGCTCGGAAAGGCCGACTTTGACAAACGTGAGTTTGGCTACAGACCGCCCAACCAGGAGACTTCAGCAAGGGGCTTGGGACCCAGCAGGATCAACACCCCCTGCTGCCCATCCCCGGTAACCGGCCAGCCCTGGAATACGAAAGCGCCCGGAACCCTCCAGGGAATTCCGGGCACCGGTCTCATGTGCCGTGCGGGTCAATCCGAACCCCGACGGTCAATCGACCATTCCAACCATCGCTCACTCCGCTGAGGAGGCTGCCTTGGAGGCGGCACGGGCGCTCTTGGCGGCGGCACGAGCCTCTTCCTGGGCCTTCTTCTCCTCGGCCTTGACCTCATCGATGAAGGCGGCGTGCCTGGTCGCAGGCATCCAACCGGTGTTGACCACCTTGACCTGCCAGATCCAGGCCAGGGCGAAGATCACGATGGCCAGGAGGACCAGCATCACTGCGCCTGCAGGAATACCGAGCTGGGCGAGTTTGCCCACCACGGTGCCGTACCAGGCGAAGTCCGCGTCCCCGAAGGTCGCATTGGAGAGGCCGAAGCTGCCCAGGACGGTCATCAGGATGGCCGGAAGGAAAGTGATCAGCAGGCCGTTGATGAAGCCGCCGACGATGGCTCCCAGACGACCACCGGTCGCGTTGCCGAAGACGCCGGCACCGCCACCATCGAAGAAGTGGGGAACCATGCCGGGGAGGATCAGGGCCAGACCCCAAACCGGTCCAAGCCAGACGGCGATGATGACCAGAGCGACCAGGCCACCGGCGAAGGATGCCAGGAAGCCGATCAGGGAGGCGTTGGCGCCATAGGGGAAGACAATCGGGATATCCAGGGCGGGGCGGGCACCCGGAACCACCCTGTTGGCGATGCCCTGGAAGGCCGGCACCAACTCACCCAGGATGATACGCACGCCGTAGAGGATGATGCTGACGCCGATACCGAACTGCAGGGCCTGCGCGAAGGCAGCCATGAAGAAGGCTCCCCAGTTGGCCGGATGCGAGGGGAAGATGGCAAAGGCGGTCTTGGCGGGAACCACGATCGCGGCCCAGACGGCGAAGACAAGGTAGAGGACGACCATGAGCAGGGTGGTGGAGACCATGGAGTCGCGCAGGAAGCTCAGCCCCTTGGGGAAGTCGATGTCCTCGGTGGAACGGGACTTCTTGCCCACTGCACTGCCGACGGCACCAGAGACGATGTAGCCCAGGGTGTTGAAGTGGCCGATGGAGAGCTTGTCGCTACCGGTCACTCTGTTCATATAGGGCTGGGCGAAGGCGGGCATGGCCACCATGATCACGCCCATGAGGAGGGCACCGATCAGGATGATCAGCCAGGTGTTGCCCTTGCCGAAGCCGATCGAGAGGACCAGGGCCAGGAGGGTCGACATGAAGACCATGTGGTGGCCGGTCAGGAAGACGTATTTCAGGGGGGTGAACCGCGCCAGAATCAGCATCACGATGAAGCTGAGCACGATGATGTAGGCCGAGGCTGCGCCGAACTGGCTGGAGGCCTGGGCCACGATGACCTCGTTTGTAGGCACCACACCCTGGGCTCCGGTGGCTTTGAAGACCAGCTTGCCGAATGGGTCCAAGGCGTTGGTGACCACGGTCGCGCCTGCACCCAGAATCAGATAGCCCATGGCCGCCTTGAGGGCGCCGGAGATGACCTGACCAGCGCTGCGCTTGAGGGCGATCAGACCAATGGCCGCCACAATACCGATCAGGTAGGCCGGCACATTGAGAATCTCCTGGCTGATGAAATTCAGCACCGCTAGGAAGACGTTCATTTCTGTCCTTCTTCTCTTGTCGTATTGACCGAACGAATCAGTGGACCGCTCCCACCGGGTTCATGAAACCCCGGCCAGGAACACCCACGGAAACATGGAAACAGCGGCCGGGAATCAATCGGCGTACCGCTCCAGAATGCTTTTGATCTCATCCGTATCCATGAAATTCTCAACGGTTTCAACAGGGGTGGTGGTCCCCTCGAGCTCAGGTGCCAGCTGGGGCGAGGTGAGCACCAGATCGTTCATGTTGGCAGTGCCCTTGGCGCTTCCCGCATCGGAGGTGGTCACGTTCACGTCCATGCCCAGGTCCGATGCCACCTGCTCGACGTTGACCTTCAGCAGGACCGAAGTTCCAATCCCGTTTCCGCACACGCAGAGGATATCCATAAGTTGCTCCTTCATTTGATTGAGTACTGCTTTTGCTTCTTGATTCTTGCTTGTTACTGGGTTCTTGCTTGATGGTTCACGTTGGCGTTCGGACGGACACGACCCGGGGCCGACTTCAGGATTCCAGGATGGAACGGATCTGTTCAGGGGTCTGGGCCTGGGCCAGTTCCGCCGTCTTCTCCTTATTGGTCAGGGCACCGGCAATGGCCGACATGACCTGCAGGTGCTCCTGCTCGTCCCGACCGGCCAGACCGATGACCAGGCTGACGGGGTCGTTGGCCTTGTTGCCGAACTCGACCGGGGTGGACAGCCTGACCCAGCTCAGTCCGGTTCCCAGGACGGCGTCACCGGGGCGGGAATGGGCCAGCGCCAGACCGGGGGCGATAACGATGTAGGGCCCCATCTTCTCCACGGTCTCAATCATCTGATCCGTATAGGCATCGGTGGTGAACCCCGAAGCCACCAGACGATCACCTGCCTTGCGGATGGCATCGCGCCAATCCGAGGCAGGCACGTCCAGAGCAAAGGACGAATCAGGAAGGAAGGCTTTGAAATCAGGCATTGCTGCTCCTTTTCCGGGGTTGGTTGAATCTGGACGTATCGGCCTTCACTCCCAGCCGCGCGGATGGTAGAACTCACCATCCAGGGCCCTGGCGGCCTCTTTCTTGGCCTCATCCAGGGTGTACTTGGTGAGCTCGGCCCGAACATCGTCCAGGGCGACGGGGGTCATCGACAGGCTGGTGACGCCGATGCCGGCCAGGACCACGGCCAACTGCGGATCGGCTGCCGCCTCGCCACACACACCCACCGGCATATCGTTGGCCTGGCCGGCATCCGCAATCATCTTGATGGCCCGCAGAACGGCGGGGTGCCAGGGGGTCTGATAGTTGGACACGGAACCGAGGGTCCGGTCCGCGGCCAGGGTGTATTGGGTCAGATCATTGGTGCCGATGCTGACGAAATCAGCCACCTTGGCCACCTTGTCGGCCATCAGGGCGATGGAGGGAACCTCAGCCATGACGCCCACCTTCTTCAGGCCCTTGCTCTTGCCCAGCCGGACGAAATAGTCGGCCTCATGCTCATCGGCCACCATGGGCGCCATGACCCAGAGGTCGGCATCGGTCTGGGCGTCAGCCTGGGCCAAGGCCTCAAGCTGATCATCCAGGACCTGCTTGTGGACTTTGAGGGTGCGCAGACCACGCAGGCCCAGGGCAGGATTGGGCTCGTCGGCCTGGGTCAGAAAGGGCAGGGGCTTGTCGGCACCCGCATCCAGGAGACGGATGACCACCTTGCGTCCGGGGAAGCGTTCCAGGAGGGCCTTGTAGGCCCTGGCCTGCTCCTCCACACCGGGGGCCTGCTCATTGCCCAGGAAGAGGAACTCGGAACGGAAAAGACCCACACCTTCGGCACCGCATTCCAGCGCCGGATCGGCATCGGCGGGCTTGCCCACATTAGCCAGGAGGGGGATCTTATATCCGTCCTTGAGCTGACCGGGCTGACCGCGCAGAGCCTTGGCCTGATCGGCCGCCTGACGGGCGCGCTCCGCGTCGGCGACCTGGCTGTCGGTGGGGTCGGCAATAACCAGACTGGAAGCGGCATCGACAATGACCTGCTGACCATTACGCAGATCCTCGGCACCCTCGGCGCTGACCACCGCAACGATGCCGCGAGACCTGGCCAGGATGGCGGTATGACTTGTGGGGCCACCCTCACTGGTGACGATGGCCAGGACCTTGGTCATATCCAGGCTGGACGTATCGGCCGGTGAAAGGTCGGGGGCAACCAGGACAAATGGGGTGTCGCTCTCGGGAACGCCGGGGGCGGGAACCCCGAGCAGGTCGGCGATGACACGCTGGCCCACGTCATGCAGGTCGTTGGCGCGCTCCCCCATGTAGCCGCCGATCTCCTTGAGCTTCCCCTCGAAGTCGGCGAAAGCCTCGTAAACCGAACGCTCGGCCGTCTTGCCGGCATCCAGGAAGGAACGGATCGAAGTCTTCAGGGCCGGGTCCTGGGCCATCTGGGCCAGGGCCGTCAGGATGGGAGCTGCGTCCTTGGCGCCTTCACCGGCCTGGGCCTTCCGGGCCCGCTCGAGCAGGTCCTGGTTGACCGTGTCCAAGGCCTTGCCGATCCGCTCGAATTCGGCATCGGCAGACAGCTGCTCGGACCTGGCATCGTCACCGGGCACATCCAGTCCGGCCGCCATATGAATGACCGGACCGACAGCGATGCCGCGGCCGATACCCACACCCTGGATTTCCATACTGCACTCCTTAGTGCCTGATCAGATCATTCGGCCAAGCCGGGGACCGACGTGACTGAAGGCGATTGAAACGTCTTTCAAGTATCGCTGTTCAGTATACACATTTTCATTCATTTTTCAACGGTAATCGTTTTCTGACCCTATCTGGGGACATGGTATTATTTTGAGGAGCGTTTACTATCCGCTTCGGTCGGCATCGCTCGTCGACCGAAACTACCTAGGGAGCTGATTCATCATGGCTACTGCACAGCGTTCCGCACTCATCACCGACCCGGTCGGGATTCATGCCCGCCCCGCCTCGGAATTCTCCCAGGCCGCTTCCTCCAGCGGCTGCAAGGTGACCATCGCCAAGGGCGAGGGCACACCGGTCGATGCGGCCAGCATCCTCATGGTCATGAGCCTGGGCATCGCCAAGGGCGACCAGGTCACCATCACGGTCGAGGGCGACCAGGCCGAATCCGTCGCCGACGACCTGATCACGAAGCTGACCGAGGCTGAATAAGACCAGAAGCCGCATCACCCGGAAGGAAGGCTGAACAGGACCCATGGCTCGCAAGGCGGACAGTCAGGTTTCCATCGCCAACGTCGCAGCCATGGCCGGAGTTTCGACCGCCACCGTATCGCGCGTCCTCTCCGGCCACCGGCGCAAGGACGATGAAATCAGCCGCCGAGTCCATGCAGCGGCCGAAAAACTGAACTATTCAGCCAACTTCGCCGCCAGCGCCCTGCGTTCCGAACAGACCAGGACCATCGGCCTGATCATGGCCGGGGCCAACGACGGCCTGACAGGGGCCATCCTGGATCTGGTCAGTCACTGTTTGACCGAACGGGGCCGGTACCTGATGGTGATCTCCGAATCCGACAACCGGACCTGGGAAGCAGCCATCCGATCCCTGACGGCCCGCCAAGTGGAGGGAATCCTGGTCATTCCCTCCATGGACGCGGACCCGACCGACATCCCCCCGGATCTGGGATTGCAGATACCCATCGTCCAGATCGGCGGGCACCCCTTCTCATACCACGCCTGCTGGGTGGGGATGGACCTGGCGGCCTCCATGCGGATGGTCATCACCCACCTGGCCGAGCAGAACGCACAGTCCGTGGCCTTTCTGAGCCGCGACCTGAGCACAAGCGGAGCCACCGATCTCTTCACCACCTTCTACTCCCTGACCAGCACCTTGGACATGGCGCCCGAACCAGAATGGGTCCAGTTCGGCCCCTGCAGCATGCAACGCGGGCACGATGCCGCCAAGGACATCCTCACGACGGGGAGGACACACCCCGATGCCATCGTCTGCGGTGACGACCAATTGGCCCTGGGGGCTCTGATGGCCTGCCAGGAGTTGGGCATCGATGTTCCCGACCAGGTCAAGGTGGTCAGTTTCACCGACAGCCCCACCTGCCAGGTCTGCAAACCGACACTGACCACGGTCAGACCCCCTCTGGAGGGCATCGTCCAAGAGGCGCTCCGTCTCATCGAGACCAACAACCAGACCCTTTTGCCTGCCCATATAGCCCTGGCGCCGGAGCTGGATTGCCGCGAATCGACCTGGTCGCCGCGAACGGGCAGCAGCGACATGACCGAACCGGGCACCTTTCCCTACTGAAGCGGCCGTTTCAAGCCAGAAGGCCGCAGAAGAGGGCTTCGAAGTCAAGCAGGGTGGAACCGTTGGCCGCCAGACGCCGACGGGTCCGGGCTATGATTTCCAGCCGTTCGATGGCACCCTGGCGGGAGAGCTGCACCGAGAGCTCGGCAATGGCCGCACGGTTCTCAAGGTTGACCAATCCGGCCGTCTCCTCGGCCTGGTTCTGGAGAACACCCACATCCCGGTAGACGCTTGAAAGGGTGGTCAGGTTCCGGTCCAGAACATCCCTGGTCAGCCTGGTCACGCGTCGGCGCACCTGGTCCTTGCCCCCGAGGGCGTGGTAGGCACCGCGGAGCTGGCGGGGAATGCGCTCATCCGGTGAGAGTCCGTTGACGGCCCTGAAATCCTGCTCGTCCTGCTTGACCTGTTCGTCGACCGTGTTGACGGCCTGGTCCCGGGCCGCATCGACCACCCGTCCAGCCAGGACCACCGCATCCGAAGCGCGCCGGAGGTTGAGGAGACCCACCACCAGGTCATCACGGTCCGTCAGCACCTGCTCCTTGGTGGCATAGAGCCTGGCAATGCCGATATGCCCCTGGGCCAGGCGGGCCGCCTTGGCCGCCAGAGGGGGCTGCACACCGACCTGGTCGGTCAGGAAACGGGCGACCGCCGTATTGGAGGGGATGGCCAGGTTAATGATCCTGGTCCGCGAACGGATGGTAGGCAGGACGTCCTGGGCGCTGGGGGCGCAGAGGAGCCAGATGGTGTGGGGGGCCGGCTCTTCGATCTCCTTGAGGAGGACGTTGGTGGTCCTCTCCATCATCCGGTCCACGTCCTCGATGATGATGACCCGCCAGGGCGAAGTGGCCGGCATCTGTTCCGAGGTCATGATCAGCTCTCGGACCTCGTCAATACCGATGGTGACCTTGTTGGTGGACAGGACCGTCACATCTGGATAGGTCCCTGCCATGACCTGCTGGGTGATACGACTGGGCCGGTCGCCAAGACCGTGGTCGGGGCTGACCAGGGAGGCCGCAAAGGCCCGGGCCAGGTTCGAGCGTCCGGACCCAGGAGGACCACAGATCAACCAGGACTGGGCTATGGAGTCACGGCTGGAACCTTGGGAGGCCACAACCTGCTTAAGCAGGGCCACCGTCGGCTCCTGGCCGACGATGGCATCCCAGACGCTCACCGCGCCTTCCGCAGGAACCGCGCCCTGAAGAGCCTGTGCGACCTCATGACCGCAGAAGAGGACTGGTCATCATCCTCGTCCCCACCTTCGGAATCCGCCAGATCCTCATCCTGGTCATCTTCCTCGTCGCTGTTCTCGATATCCTCCAGGTCATCATCCTCATCGGCATAGTCGGGGTCCGACTCGTCATCCCCGTCCTGGTAGGCATCCTCGACCAGGCCGTCTGTCCCGTCATCCGAATCCGCGTCAGCATCATCCCCCTCATAGGAGGAATCCCCGGACCCGCCATCCTGGTCGAGAGTGTCGGGTGCCCTGCCCGCCACCAGGCCGTCCAGGTCATCTTGTATCTGCCGCCAGACCTCTTCGACAGGCAGGGAGGCGTCAATGACCACAAACCGGTCGGGCTCCTTCTCGGCCAGACTCAGGAAAGCCTCGCGTACGTTCTGTTGGAAGTCGTCACCGGCTGATTCCAATCGGTCGGGCTCATGGTCCAACCGCAACTTTGACTGGGTGGGATCGGCATCCAGCAGGTAGGTCCGGTTGGGTAGAAGACCGTCGGAGGCCCAGAGGCTCAGCCGTCGGATCACATCGGTCGAGAGCTCGCGACCACCGGCCTGGTAGGCCACGGATGAATCCAGGTACCTGTCGCAGAGAACGATGTCGCCACGGTCCAGGGCCGGCCTGACCACCTGGGCCACGTGCTCGGCACGGTCGGCCGCGTAGAGGAGAGCTTCGGTGCGGGGGGCCAGGTCATCGGTGGAATCGACCACGTCCGTGCCCCCGGTCACTGCCAGGGAGGGGAAGGATGCCATGCCGTGCAGGACCAGTTCCCTGATGGCCAGACCTGCAGGTGTGCCACCCGGCTCCCTGGTTACCAGGGACCTCAGCCCCCGTGCCTGCAGGTAATCGTGGGCCCGCTGGGTCTGGGTCGACTTGCCGGCCCCGTCAACGCCTTCGAAGGATATGAATAATCCGTCGCTCATGCCTTCTTCTCCGTAGTCGTGCTTCTCTTGCGCGTGCTGGTGCTCTTCTTGGCCGTAGTGGCCCTGGTGCGAGTGGTCCTGGTCTTGGAGGTCTTCCCGGTGGTCTTGGGCCTGGCGGCGGAAGACCTGCTCCTGCGCTTCCCGGGGCCTGCCGCCCGTTTCTCGGCCAGGAGGCGGAAGGCCTCCTCAGGTTCGATGGATTGGGCCGTGTACTGCTTGGGCAGGGTCCGGTTGGTCTGACCGTCAGTGATGTAGACCCCGTAGAACCCGTCCTTGATGGTGACCGGCTTGCCGCTTTCCGGATCCTGACCCAGCTCCCTCAGGGGCGGCTTGGCGCTCCCCCGGGAACGGCGACCATACTTGGGCTGGTCGAAGAGGGCCTTGGCTGTGGCCGGGTCGGTCGTGAAGATCTGCCCCTCATCGTTCAGGGACCTGGTTTCGGTGGAGCCATCCTGTTTGGTGGCCGTCAGGTAGGGGCCATACCGGCCGTTGCTGGCAGTGACCGTGGCCTGGTCGATCTGCCCGGTCTTGGCGTCGACCAGATCTATGGTACCCACGGTCCTGGGTAGACTAAGCAACTTCAGGGCCTCGTCCAGGGTCACGGTGTCCGGGTCCATGGTCTTGAAGAGCGAGGCCATCTTGGGCTTGGGAGCCTCGGACTTGCCGGAACGTCCACCCTTGTCCGACCTGGCGGGCTTGACCGGCTTCTTCTCTTCCGCGGCCTGGTCTTCGGGACCGATCAGAGCCACATAGGGACCGAACCGTCCTTTGCGCACCTCAACCCGACCGCCCGTCGCCGGATCGGTTCCCAATTCCCGAGGCCCACCGGCGTTGGAGGCGATAAGCTCATGCCCAGTGGCGGGTGTCAGCTCATCGGGGGCCATGGTCGGGGGCAGGGATGCCCGCCTGGGGTTACCCTCGGCATCCAGATCGGCCGTGTCCTCCAGGTAGGGGCCGTACCGACCCACGCGGACCTGGAGTCCGTCGCCGATTTCAATCGTGTTGATCTTCCGCGCATCAATGTCGCCCAGCTGGGCAACCTGTTCCTGGAGCCCCTGGTGGGCCTGGTCGGCGTTCTCCGCCGCCCCCTGGCCCGAACCGAAGTAGAACCTGGTCAGCCAGTCCTTCCCCTTCTCCTTGCCATGGGCGATCATGTCCAGGCCGTTCTCCATCTGGGCCGTGAACCGGTAGTCCACGTACCGGGGGAAGTTGGTCTCCAGCAGCCTGACCACCGAAAAGGCCAGCCAGGAAGGGATCAGGGCCCGGCCACGTTCATAGACGTAACCGCGGTCGATGATGGTGGAGATGATGCTGGCATAGGTCGATGGACGCCCGATCTCCTTGGCTTCGAGGGTCTTGACCAGGGAGGCTTCGGTGTAGCGGGCCGGGGGCTGGGTCTCATGCCCGTCGGGTTCCACTGAAACGGCCTTGAGCCGGTCCCCCTCCTGCATGGGGGGAAGGGAGCCGTTGTCGACCTCGGAACCGGAGGACTCGACCCCCTCATGCTTCCCGGCGGAACCTCCCCGGGGCTTTTCGGATCCATACCCCATGGCCTTCATAAAACCGGGGAATTCAATGACGGTACCGGATGCCTGGAAGACGGCCTGACCGTTCTGTCCGGCCTGGGCCGAGAGACGGACCGAGGCGGTCGAACCTGTGGCATCGGCCATCTGAGAGGCCAGGGTCCTTCGCCAGATCAGCGTGTAGAGCTTGAGCTGGTCCGGGGGCAGGACGGAAGCCAGATCCTCGGGCCGCCGGAAGGATGACCCTGCCGGGCGGATGCACTCATGGGCCTCCTGGGCACCGGCCGACTTGGTCACGTACTGCTTGGATTTCTCCGAGAGGTATTCGGCCCCGTAGACCCTGGTGACGCTCTGCCGGGCGGCCGCTATGGCCTCCTGGGAAAGGGTGACCGAGTCGGTACGCATGTAGGTGATGAAACCGTTCTCGTAAAGACCCTGGGCGGCCCTCATCGCGGCCCGGGAACTCATCCCCAGCCTGTTGCCTGCAGCCTGCTGCATGGTGGAGGTGGTGAAAGGGGGTTGGGGCCTGCGCCGATAGGGCCTGGTCTCCATGCCCATAACGGTGAAGGGCTGGCCGGCGAGCGCCTTGGCCACCCGATCGGCCTGGGCCTGGTCCATCTGCAGGACCTGGTCCTTGGTGGCCGCGGCGGTCAGCTGCCCGGTGCTGGTGAAGTCCTTGGAAGAGGCCAGACGGCGGTCGTCCAACTGGACCATCTGTGCCCGGAATGTCGTAGGCTGGCCGTCCTCTGCATCGTCGACCGCATCCGGGTCGGCAGCCAGGTTCGCCACCAAGTCCCAGTAGGGGGCACGGATGAAGGCCATCCGTTCCCGTTCCCGCTCGACGATCAACCTGGTGGCCACGGACTGGACACGCCCTGCGCTCAGCCCGGGTCCCACCTTCCGCCAGAGCACCGGCGAGAGCTCATACCCATACAGGCGGTCCAGCACACGTCTGGTCTCCTGGGCGTCGACCATGTTGGCATCCACGTCGCGGGTGTGGTTCAGGGAGTCCTTGATGGCTTCCGGGGTTATCTCATGGAAGACCATCCGCTTGACAGGGACCTTGGGTTTGAGGGTCTGCACCAGGTGCCAGGCTATGGCCTCCCCCTCACGATCCTCATCAGTCGCCAGGTAGAGTTCGTCGGCACCCTTCAGGGCCTTCTTCAGGTCGGAGACGGTCTTTTTCTTCTTGTCGTCCACGATGTAGTAGGGCTTGAACCCGTCGTCCACATCGACCCCGAACCTGCCGTATTCCTTCTTCTGGGAGGCAGGCACCTGGGAGGGCTGGGCCAGGTCACGAATATGACCGACCGAGGCCATGACGGTGTACCCCTTGCCCAGGTACCCACCGATTTTCTTTGCCTTGGTTGGCGACTCAACAATGACGAGCTTATTGCCGGATGCCATGGCCTCTCCTTATATAGGGTGCTTCGCACGCCATCTTACTCACCTGAGGTTGTCATATCGCAAATCAATGCCAATGTGCATGGTTGGGCACGACGGTAACTCGTGTGCATATTCCCCTCGGCGCACTCGGATGAGACTGCGACACACGGCAGGCAGGCAGGGGGCGCAGCAGGCAACCGCAAGGGGAGGAGCTCCAGGGATGACAGGAACGAATCCGCATATCAGCGGTCCTATCCATCAATATCGTCTGCGTTTTCAGTCTTCCCGAGGCGGGGCAGGAGGCTCACCGACCAGGCCCAGCCTGGTCAGGGGGGAGGCGGTCACCTGGCGCATGGCCAGGGCCAGCCCGATCAGGAGGGACAAAAGCGAGGCGATGAGGATGACGGCCGAGCAGTGGGCCCCGTAAAAGGTCCACATGGCACCCATCTCCAGGCCCGAGGAGATCTGCCAGATGACGAAGACCGCATAGAGGGTTCCCAGAATCCCCAGGGTCATCATCATGGTGGAGACGATCTGGACCGAGGCCGATGACATCCGCGTCCCCGGCAAATCCATACCGGAGGAACGGGTGAAGGCCAGCATGATCAGTCCCAGCCCCCCTGCCAGGAGGATGGCCATGACCACGTCGGCCGGACGGTGCCATCCACCCAGAACCAGAGAGCAGCCCACCGAGAGGGTGAAGGCGAATCCGATCAGGGCCACCAGGGCCCGCCAGACCCGGGGCACCACGTAGAGCAGGACCAGGATGGCGGTCACGGCCATGATGGTGTGCCCGGACGGGGCGGAGTTTTCCTTGGTGGACTGAACGTTGATCAGGAGGGGCCGGGGCAGGACCCTCTTGAGAACCCTCCCAACCAGATAGGCAAGCAGGGAGTAAGCCGCCACCTGACCGAGGAGCCACCACCGTTTGCGGACCAGGACGACCACCAGGGCGATCAGACCGACCAGGATGCACATGCCGATGGCCACATTGGGCATGGTGAAGATGCCCAGGTAGGCCTTGATCAGGGGAACCTGCTCGACAAAGCCCTTGAAGTTGGAGATGACCATGTCATCATAGGACTGTCCACTCACGGTGTAAACGGCCAGCCACCAGACACCGACGGAGGCGGCCAGCATCAGCAGACCGAAGACCAGGCAGAGCACGAGGCTGGAAATACGGGGACGGACCGTCAGCGGATCCAGCTTTCTCAAGGCCCGGTCACCCTCGTCGCGCTGATCCTTCGGGTCCTGCTGGTACCAGGCCTGTTCGGCCTGACCTTGATCTTGCATATCGGTCATACCTCCCGACTTTATCCAAACCCCCGGGCCGGGACGCGTTCCCACCGCATAAGAAGTGCATGTCGTTCACAGCAGGACCGGTGATTCCTCCCTCCACGATTCAAACGACCACCGTGACGACCGTGGTTTGGAGTGACTTGCGCGAATTTCCGATACAGCCGGTGGAAGCGAATATGGCAGAACCATCCCAGGCATAAGAAAACTCCCACGCACCCGACAGAGGCCACTTACCCTTGCTGCATTCCTGCCCTGGGGGGATTGGGTGACATAACGCCACGTGAGAGCAAGTCACCATGATAGCAGACCGCACCTATTTGCGCGCGTCAGCGAACGGGAGACTCCGAACGATCCGGTCCGTCGGCTCATAGGTAACAGTTCGGTCCCGTTCCATCAGGGTCACTACCGGTAGCCGAAAGGCTCCGATATCATGGACTCAGCCAGGAAACGGGGATCCCGCGGGATCACACGAGCAGAAGAAGTCAAAGCGTGGATGCAGATCTGATTATCGTCGGAGCCGGACTCTTCGGTCTGACCGTGGCCCAGCAGGCCGTCGAGCATACCGGGGCACGGGTGCAGATCATCGACGTCCGCAATCACATCGGCGGCAACGCATACTCCTATATGGATGAGGAGACCGGGGCCGAGATCCACAAGTACGGAGCTCACCTCTTCCACACCTCCAACAGGAAGGTTTGGGAATATGTGAACCGCTTCACGGAGTTCACCGACTACACCCACCGTGTCTACACCACCCACGACGGGGAGGTCTACCCACTGCCCATCAACCTGGGCACCATCAACCAGTTCTTCCATGCCCACTACACCCCCCAGGAGGCCCGCGATCTGATCCGCGACCAGGCCGGGGAGCTGGCCGGGACCGACCCGGCCGACCTGAACGACCAGGGCATCTCCCTGATCGGCCGCCCTCTCTATGAGGCCTTCATCAAGAACTACACGGCCAAGCAGTGGCAGACCGACCCCTCCCAGCTGCCCGCATCGATCATCAAGCGTCTCCCCGTACGGTTCAACTATGACAACCACTACTTCAAGGACACCTGGGAGGGACTGCCCAAGAACGGATATACCGCCTGGTTCGAGCGGATGATCGACAATCCCCGCATCCAGGTGAGTCTGGGAGTGGATTTCTTCGATGCCTCCCAACCCTGGAACCGAGACGCCCTGGCGGGCAGGGTCCCCGTGGTCTACACCGGTCCGGTCGACCGTTACTTCGACTATGGCCTGGGCGAACTCAAGTGGCG
Source organism: uncultured Bifidobacterium sp. (assembly GCF_945269915.1). Classification (GTDB taxonomy): domain Bacteria; phylum Actinomycetota; class Actinomycetes; order Actinomycetales; family Bifidobacteriaceae; genus Bombiscardovia; species Bombiscardovia indica. Next base: position 17,373 of record NZ_CALYOY010000006.1, read on the forward strand.
TACGGTCGACTTCAAGGAACGCCGCTATGACGAGGATGACCACTTCGGCTGCCCGGTCATGAACTTCTCCGACCCGGATGTTCCTTACACCCGGGCCATCGAGTTCAAGAACTTCAACCCGGAGCGCCATGACCGGCAGAGTCATGAACGCACCGTGGTCTGGGAGGAATACAGCCGTTTCGCCGGCAAGGGCGACGACCCCTACTACCCCATCAACACGGCCGGTGACCGGTCTCTCTACGCCCGCTACAAGGATCTCGCCGGGAAGGAACCCCAAGTGGTCTTCGGCGGTCGTCTGGGCACCTATGCCTACTACGACATGCATCAGGTCATCAATTCGGCCCTGGACTCCTGGGAGAAGAGGATTCAGCCCCTGATCGGCTGAACCATCTGAATTCGGGAACACAACGTTTCCTGTTGAACGCCAACAGGATGGAGAGCACTGAGCCCCCTGCCGAACCAAAGGATCCCAGGACCCGAAACAGCCAAGCCGCGAGATCCATAACCCCGACACCAGCCAGGGCATAAGAATGGCCGTCCACCCGCTATGGGTGACCGGCCATTCCCATGAATTCAACCGTCTGCGACCAAGATGCTCCAGACGGAACCCCCTTGGGGCGGGCCAGGAACTCAGACGGGCATGAGCTCAGGACTCAGGCGTGCCAGACATCCTTGCCGTTGTCCTTGGCGGCCTTGACGTCGGCATTGAGGGCATCCTCGTCGCCTTCCACCTTGCCGGCGATGTAGTCCTCAACCAGCTGGCGGGCTTCGTTGTCCTCATGCTGCACGGCAGGGGACTTCATGAAGTAGGAGCTGGGGGCCAGGATCGGGCCGGCCAGGTGACGGTCCAGGGCGATCTTGGCGGCGCGCACCGCGTCGATGACGATACCGGCCGAGTTCGGGGAATCCCAGACCTCAAGACGGTACTCCAGATTCAGCGGCACATCACCGAAGGTGGTGCCCTCAAGCCGGACGAAGGCCAGCTTGCGGTCATCCAGCCAGGCCACATAATCCGAGGGGCCGATGTGGACGTTGTGCTCATCCATCTCGTGGGGGACGATCGAGGTGACGGCGCGGGTCTTGGAGACCTTCTTGGACTCCAGGCGGGAGCGCTGCAGCATGTTCATGAAGTCCATGTTGCCACCCACGTTCAGCTGGTAGGTGCGGTCCAGACGGACGCCGCGGTCCTCGAAGAGGCGGGCCATGACGCGGTGGGTGATGGTGGCGCCCACCTGGCTCTTGATGTCGTCGCCCACGATCGGCAGACCGGCGTCACGGAATTTCTGGGCCCACTCCGGGTCGGAGGCGATGAAGACGGGCAGGCAGTTGACGAAGGCGCATCCGGCCTTGATCGCCGCTGCTGCATAGGCCTTGTCGGCCTGCTCGGAACCTACGGGCAGGTAGGAGACCAGAACGTCGACCTTCTTGTCGCGCAGCACCTGGGCCACGTCGACGGGTTCGGCGTCGGACTCCTTGATCATCTTGCTGTAGTACTCGCCCAGACCGTCACCGGTGGGTCCACGCAGGACCTCGACACCCAGGTTGGGCACATCGCTGAACTTGTAGGTGTTGTTCTGGGAGGCGAAGATGGCCTCGCTCAGATCCTTGCCCACCTTGAGTGAATCCACATCGAAGGCGGTCACAAATTCGACATCACGGATACGATACCCACCAAAATTGGCATGCATAATGCCGGGGATCTTGTCATCATCCTTGGCGTCCCGGTAATATTCGACTCCCTGTACCAGCGAGGAAGCGCAGTTGCCCACGCCCGCTATAGCTACACGGATGCTCATACAAACTCCTCTGATTAACTGAGTTATTCCAACATAAGCATACCTGTTCCCAGCGAGTTGCCGGGAACGGGAGGGAAAAGTCGTCCCAAGCGGGCGGCAGGACCGAATACCGCTTCATGACTTGGCATCAAGGGTGTCCCCTGTGTTCATGATTACCCGAATCACTCCATATATTTGTGTACAGGATATATACATACCTGCCGCTTCCCGCCCGGCAAGAGGCCTGCGAATGAACTGCGAGGGGCAAAAACGTACGGGAATGATGGACGTTCAGCCTTGGGTCGAACAGTTTTCAAGGTGGGTGGTTAGCGTGGTTGTCATGGCCAAACAGACTCGTTCAGTCAGCTCGGCAGCGGGAGGCAGACGTTCCGCCTCCTCCCCCCGGCCGGTGCGGCAGACCACCAAAACCAGGGGCAGGAAGAACAACAGGACCCCCTCACATCGCATGGGCAGGAGGGCGAACCAGGGCAGTCACCGCAAGCAGCCCAAGAAGAGGCGGCATCTCCTGCTCAAGTGGACACTGGGCATCCTGGGGACCCTGCTGGTCGCCGCCATAGGCTGTTTCGCCTACCTCTATCTGACCACCGAAATCGTTCCGCCCGAAAAGCAGGCCCTGGCCCAGAAGACCACGGTCTACTACGCCGATGGCACTACCCCGATCGGCACCTACGCAGACCAGGACAGGGAGATCATCGACTGCTCGGTCCTGCCCAAGTACGTGGGCAATGCGGTCGTCGCCTCCGAGAACCGCTCCTTCTACAAGGACAGCGGCATCGACCTGAGGGGAATCGGACGCGCCCTGCTCAACAACGTGACCAAGGGGACCCGGCAGGGTGGCTCAACCATCACCCAGCAGTACGCCGAACGCTACTACCTGGGCGAAACCACCTCCTACCGGGGGAAGTTGCGCGAGGCCATCCTGGCTCTGAAGATCTCGCAGACCGAGAGCAAGGAAACCGTTCTGTGCAACTACATGAACACCATCTACTTCGGGCGGGGGGCCTACGGAATCCAGGCGGCGGCCCAGAACTACTACGGCAAGAACGCCAAGGACCTGACCATGCCCGAGTCGGCCATGCTGGCCGGCATCATCCCGGCTCCGACCACCTGGGACCCCGCGGTCAGCCCCAAACAGGCCGAATCCAGGTTCCACCGGGTCCTGGGGATCATGGAGGAGGAACACTACATCAGCCACGCGGACAACGTCAAGGCCGCCATGCCCCAGACCATCAACTACTCCCCCCAGAACGTCTATCAGGGGCCGAACGGGTACCTCCTGAGAATGGTCCGCAACGAGCTGGCGGCCGGGAAGAAGGCCCCCTTCACCCCGGATGACCTGGACACCGGCGGGTACAGGATCGTCACGACCATCCAGAAGGACAAGCAGGATCTGATGTTCCAGGTGGCCAGCCCCTCCGCGGGAGGGAAGAACCTCCCTCCGACCCTGCAGACCGGCGGCCTCTCGGTCAGCCCCCAGGACGGATCCATCATCGCCCTCTATGCGGGTGACGACTACCTGACCCACCAGCTCAACAACGTGGACCAGGCCACCTTCCAGGTGGGCTCGACCATGAAGGCCTACACCCTCCTGGGGGCCATCCAGGACGGGGTCAGCCTCAACACCGTCTTCAACGGCAACTCCCCCAGAACCTTCTCCAGCGTGGGCAAGTCCGTCGCCAATGCAGGCCAGGTGAGCTACGGGTACATCAACCTCTATTCCGCCTTCGCCAACTCGGTCAACACGGTCTTCATGGACCTGGGGGAGCACGTGACCTCCCAGAAGACGGCGCAGCTGGCCCACACGGCCGGCATCACCGGGAAGATCGACGACACGACCACCTTCGACACCCTGGGTCTGGATGCCCTGACCGTGTACGACGCCACCCAGGGATACGCCACCCTGGCCAACGGGGGAAAGAGGCCCGAGCTGCATCTGGTGGCCCAGGTCAAGGACTCCAAGGACCGGGAGCTCTATACGGCCACGATCAAGGGCGACCAGGTCTTCAACCCCGACCAGGTGGCCCTCCTCCAGAAGGCCATGACCTCCACGGTCCAATACGGCACCGGCTCCTATGCCCGGTCCCTGGGACGGCCCATCGCGGGCAAGACCGGAACGGCCAATGACGAGACGGCCATCTCCTTCATCGGGTTCACCCCCTCGGTCCTGACCACCTTCGCCGTCTGGAACCAGGGCGCGGACGGAAGCGCCCAAAAGGTCCCCGAGGTCTACCAGGACCAGTTCTACCCGGTCCGCCTTTTCACCCAGTACATGAAGGGGGCCCTGGGCGACAGTCCGGTCGAGAGGTTCCCCGCCGCCGTCGACAAGGGCAAGATCGGTGGCCCGGATGGCACTTGGGGTACCGGCGGCGTGCGCAACTACACACCACGGAACTACCAGACCGTGCCCTCCCAGGAGCCTCAACAGGAATCCAGGAGGGATGAGAGCAACTCCACCGGTGGCGGCAACGGCAATGGCGGAGAAACCCCACAGAGTAACCCGACCGAATCCACGGGCGGCAACAACCGGTAAATCCCCACGCACAAAGGGCCGGCGGTCAGCCAGGACGGGACAGCAGCCGGGCGCTACCTGAGTGGCAAACCGCATCAATCGACGGCACCAGTCAGGAGCGAACAAAACGGTCCGAACAAGTAGAAATACAGAAGAAGGCCGTCCCCGTCGCATGCCGACGGGGACGGCCTTTCATGGTATCTCGATCGGATGCTCCCGTCAGATCCGTTCGAAGCGGTTGATGGCCGAGATGATGGCCTTGAGGGAGCTGGTCGAAATCGACGAATCGATACCGACACCCCAAATCACCCTCGCCTCAGCAGGTTCGCCCACCTTGCACTCCACGTAGGAGGCGGCCAGGGCGTCCGACCCGGCGGTCATGGCATGCTCGGCATAGTCCTGGACCGAAACGGTCAGATCCAGCGACTTGAGGGCATCCAGGAAGGCAGCTATGGGACCGTTGCCGCGGCCCTCGATACGGCGTTTGCACTCCTCGTCCTGGGGGCCCAGCCCCTTGTCCAGCACGGTCGCTTCCAGCACAGTGTCCGACCCGTCCTCGCCGGAAGTGACCGAGACACCCAGAAGCTTGAGGCGGCCCCACTGGTTCAGGGTCTCGTCGTCCTTGTCGGCCATGGACTCCCCGTCGGCCACGCCGCCACCCTCTTCGACAGGCAGGTACTCGTCCTTGAAGAGTCGCCAGATATCGGCATCCTTGACCTCGTGCTTGGTCTTGTCGGCGTAGGCCTGGACCAGCTTCTCGAACTCCACCTGGAGTCGCTTGGGCAGGTCCAGGTGGTGATTGGCCTTGAGCAGGTATGCCATCCCGCCCTTGCCGGACTGTGAGTTGACACGGATGATCGCCTCGTAGCTGCCGCCGACGTCCTTGGGGTCGATGGGCAGGTAGGGCACCAGCCAGAGGTAGTCCTCCGTGTTGGCGTTATCGCGCAGGGCAGCCTGCTGACGGGCATCCAGCCCCTTCTTGATGGCATCCTGGTGGGAACCGGAGAAGGCCGTGAAGACGAAGTTGCCGGCATAGGGATGCCGTTCGGAGATCTTGATCTGGTTGCAGTACTCCACGGTTCTGCGGATGTTGGGCATATCGGAGAAGTCCAGCTGGGGGTCGATGCCCTGAACCAGCATGTTCAGCCCAACCGTGCAGATGTCAACGTTTCCGGTACGCTCCCCGTTGCCCAGGAGGCACCCCTCGACCCGGTCGGCCCCGGCCAGGAGGCTCAGCTCGGTGGCGGCCACGGCCATGCCCTCGTCGTTGTGGGGGTGGAGGGAGAGGACCACGGAATCGCGGTCCTTCAGGTTGTTGGAGATGTACTCCACCTCGTCGGCGAAGACGTTGGGGGTGGTCATCTCGACCGTGTTGGGCAGGTTGATGATCATCGGATGCTCTGGAGTGGGCCTGATTACGTCGATGACCGCGTTGCAGACCTCCAAGGAGTACTCGGGCTCGGCCCCGGAGAAGGATTCGGGCGAGTACTCATAGTAGAGGTCGGTTCCCTCGGCATCCTCCTCCAGGGACTTGCAGAGCCCGGCCGCATCGGTGGCCAGCTTCTTGACGGCTGCCTTGTCCTTATGGAAGACCACTTCGCGCTGGAGCACGGAGACCGAGTTGTAGAAGTGGACCACGGCCCGCTTGGCCCCCAGCAGGGCCTCGTAGGTGCGCCTGATCAGATGCTCCCTGGCCTGGGTCAGGACCACGATGGTCACGTCGTCGGGAATCAGCTCACGCTCGATCAGGAGGCGGATGAAGTCATAATCGGTCTCGGAGGCCGAGGGGAAGCCCACCTCGATCTCCTTGAACCCCATGGAGATCAGGAGGTTCCAGAAACGTAGCTTACGTTCCGAATCCATCGGGTCCACCAGGGCCTGGTTGCCGTCACGCAGGTCGACCGAACACCAGCGCGGGGCCCTCTGCAGGGTCTTCTCGGGCCAGGTGCGCTGCGGATAGTCGAAGGGCACCTGCTTCTTGTAAGCCACATACTTGTCGTAGGGCATGGGGCTGGGCTTCTGCGGCGAGCCGACGAACCGGCGGGGAGGCAGCAACAGATCGTTGTTACCTCCATTGGACGATGCAGCCTGGGCCGCAAGATCGAATACGGACGTATGATCCTGATCCATCACTCCTCCTTCTGTATTGATTGGTGTGGGCCGTTTCCTTGCGGCGAACACCGTCCCCGCACCATCGTGGACGCCGTTGACACAGCCTTCACGTTTTGCAGGGCGAGATTCACCTCGTACACAAATATAACCATCGATTGCCGGAAAACATGGCCGGCGGTCACCCGACGAACGTTGATCCGGGGATTTCCCTCACCGGAAGAGGGAGATGCCGCGACGGCCCAGGCAGTATGCGTTGCCCAGCCAGGTGTGGCGGGAATTGGGCCAGACCGAGCCCAGGCGGGGTGCCGTCTGGCTCATCCAGATGCTGGGGACGCGACCGTCGGCGCTGTGCGAGCCAAGAAGGTTGAACCCGTTCTTGACGGCCAGCCAGTCGGGGTGTTGGGTGGCGACGGCCAGGCCCTCCTCCAGGGTGAGGGGCAGACGGTCATCCGAGTCGATGAGCTTGCGGGCGACATCCGGTTCCCTGTTGACATAGCAGGTGCCCGTATGAGGCTCCAAGACGATATAGAAAGGCCCCTCAGGGGGCTCGAACCCGTTCTGGGGCAGGAAGCTGGCGATGTCACGCGGGGGCATGGTGGTAAAACCGGCCATCCGGTTGATGCTGGTACGGGCGATCAGGGACTCGGGGCTGACCAGCTCCCGGGTCGGTATGAGCAGTATCTGATCACCCAGCTCGGTTCCTTCCAGGGCCGAGATAAGAGGCTGGGCCAGGGATCTGAAGGCGGAGGCGCTCACATCAGCCACGTCTGGATACCCCAGGGCCACAATCCGGTCCAGTTGCCGCCGTGCCTCGTCAGATGATTTGGTCATGCCACCAAGTGTAGGGCCACCCGGCAATCTGACCGCTATCCGGGACTTTTGCCCGTCTGAACAATGTGCCAGCCCGTCATCAATAACAGACCGACAACCGGCTTTCGAGTGAAGAACGGGAATTGCATGCAGGAGGGCACCGATCGGCGCGAGGCCAAGGCAAAACCAACCCTGTCACGGATTCTGGAAGCAGCCAGGAGCCTCTTCATGTCACAGGGATATGGCGAGACCTCCATGCAGGACATCCCCGACCGGTCGGGAGTCTCCGAGGGGTTCTTCCACCACCACTTCCCCTCCAAGCAACCCTGCAGGACCTGGTCTGAACCCAGGAGAACCATACGCCGAACGCCCTGCAGGCCTGGGCATGCAGGAACCCGACAACCCCGGGAGAAGGTCACCGGATGGCTGCGCCAGGTCCCCACCTCCCCAGACATGACCAGCCTGATCTCGTCACGGTGCGGCCGAAAAGGCACCGTTCGCATTGCTCTTCACTCTCCACTCGATCAAGGGGCGCCTCTCCGGGCAACTTGCCTCGATGCCGCAAACCGGTCGGCAAAACGACGAATTCAAATGCCCCGACCCGGCCCATACGACTTAGGACCGTCTCATCCTGCCGGACATCTGGCTTGACCCCTCATCTCGGGAACCGATTCACGGAGCAGGCTGCCAGGATGGATTGGATCATGCGCCTCCTGGAGGTCTGTCAGGCCCCGGTGATCGACCCGATCCTGGTCGATGAAACCAGAGCCCGGCTGAAGGTCGAGGGGACACAACCATGAACCGCCATTCGAGGTATGGCACAGATGGCAACCCCGGGGGTCCGCTCCGCCAACCCCTCGGCATAGGAGGACAGACCCTGGGGGCAAAGCCATCGAACATCACCAACCCTGCAGTGGCAGGGTGCTCATGGTCAACCTGCCCTTCGCCGGTCACCCCAACCCCACACTGGGACCCGCCAAAGACCCGGTCGGGCAGGGGCGCGAGGCGGATTCCATCAATGCCCCCGATTGGCAAGAGCGCATCGGAACGACAGGCGCGGGCTTTTCCGCCTACAACCGCATGCGGCATGACCGCCCCCCCCCCAATCGGCCCCTGTGGGAAATCTTTTCATGGTCGGCCGCCTACCAGACCGCCCGAGGGATGGCACCGGCCTATGACGCCTGATCCACGAAATGTTCTTCCTGCCCGGCGCGGCCCTGGCGGCCGAGGCGGGGATACCCTCCCACCGCCTTTCTCCGCCTTTGCCCTCAACTCCATGATCCTGAGGGAACCGGGCGAAACCGGAGGGCCATACATGACCTCCGTCTTCAAGCATCCCGCCCTGTGTCGATCAGTGGGGGCTTGCTCAGGCGACGATCCCATCCCGCCCACGACGACATCGGTGCGAAGCTCTGGCTTACCAGCCTCGGAGGAACCATGCCTATACGGTCCGCCCCATGCAACCCCACCAGAAGACGTCTCCCGAGCAGGGCTACCACCCTGTCGAACCAGCCGCCTGCCTGCAAGGGACCAGTGGTGTGGCGAGGATGACGAGGAGGAAGACGGACAATGACGGTTATGAGGAATGCGGGGGGTATCAGGAGTGGCATGTCCCTCCATGAGAAGAAAACCACTGACCTGCGTGTCCCCGGAGAACCAGCCGGGGGTCGGGGCGGGAATACCACGCCAGCTGACGGAGGCTCCGGCCAATCTGGACGTTTCGGTCCTGGTGCCCACCCTGGACATACCACCTGGCCGACTGGGAGTCATCCCCTCCAACGTAGCGACCCGACCCTCTTTGCCGCAATCCGGTACGGGAACAGGCCAACCTCTTCATCACCCACGGCGGAATGAACAGCGTCAACGAAGCCCTGTCCTGCGCGGTCCCCTGGTGGTCGTCCCCGTCGGCAACGACCAGCCCACGGCGGCTGGACAGGTGAACAGACCCGGGTGCGGGAAGGTTCTGGACAGGCGAATCCGAGCGTGACAGACATCGGCGAGACCGTCGGAACCATTCTTGCCGATCACAGCTACCGCCCATCCGGACGAAAGGTTGTCGGTCCTGGAAAGAAGCACCGGAAAGAATGGACAGACCGCGGAGAAAACCTGTCCGGTCTGGGCAAAGACAGGCCCGCCCCCAAACGAACCTGATGGAAACGGGCAGGACCGCCCCCCTCCCCGAGGACGACCCTGCCCGCGTTTCCGTACGGAATACCCGATCAGAGGCTTTCCAGATCCTTGCCCTTGGTCTCCTGGGCGAAGAGATAGACCACGGCACCGATGACCAGGCAGACACCGAAGAAGGTGAAGGCCGTGGTGACCACGCCGATGTTGATGTGCTGGGAGACATAATCCCCACCGACCAGGAGGCCCATGAAGATCGGGCCGACGATTTTTGCAGTGGCCCCGATGCCGTATCCCAGACCCAGACCGGTCGAGCGTACATCGTTGGGGAACTGCTCACCGCCGAAGGCGTTCAGGATGCCGAATACGCCATCGGCGAAGGTCATGATGACCAGGACGGCGATGTAGAACTGCCAGCCCGAATTGTGAAAGAAGGCGGCGTAGAAGCAGCCGAGGGCACCGATGATGCCGAAGGAGAACATCGTCCAGCGTCGGCCGATGACATCAGCCAACCAGGCCGAACCGAACCGGCCGATGCAGTCGGCCACCGAGACGCCCATGAAGAGGTATGCCACCATCTTGGTCGAGAATCCGAAGGCATCCTTCATCAGGGTCTGGCCCCAGGACTGAATGGCAAAGGAACCCAAAATGAAGCAGAAAGAGCCAACGGAGATGATGATCAGTGGCTTCAGATGCCTGGAGAAGAGCAGACGGTAGCTGGCCTTCTGCTCCTGCTCGACCTTGGGCAGGTCCCCGACCTGATTGGCCGGCAGCTCCAGGGCCCAACCCAGGGCCTTGCGGGCGTCATCATCACGGCCGACGCTCTGATAGAACCTGGGGGATTCGGGCACCATGGCCAGCCAGAAGAGCAGAAGGACCGGGATGGCGCCCAGGGCCACCAGGACGCGCCAGTTCTCGCCAATCACACTCTGGGCGACCGAACCCAGGAGGAGACCCAGGGGGATGAAGACCGAAGCCAGGCCGGAGAGCATGCCGCGCTGCTTGGAGGGCACGAACTCCTGGACATATGGGATGGAGACGATGTTGAGACCGCCTACGCCGATGCCCACGCCCACGCGCAGGATGGCCAGGAGGACCCAGGCACCGTCGGGCAGGAAGACCGACAGGGCCGTGAACACGACGAAGCAGAGCACACACCACTGGAAGGCGTGCTTACGACCGAACCGATCGGCCAGGCGCCCCCATACGATGGAGCCCATGACCGTGCCCAGACCGGAGCAGGCCAGGATGATGCCCGCCGATACACCGGTCAGATGCCAGGCCGAGGTCAGGATGGAGACCACGAATCCGATCAGGAACATGTCGAAGAACTCGGATATGTTGCCGGCTATGGCCAGGCCGATGATGCTTTTCTGATGCCCGGTCAGGGGGCGGGTGTCGATCTGCTCGTAAGCGGTCAGACCTCCCTGGCTTGTTCGGGCTTGTGTATCGCTCATATTGAAATCCCTTTCATGGATATGTCGATAAACGGGTTTCCCAGCAGGCCGACCCGCCCTTGATTCCACCGGGGATCAGGGCAGGGCAGGCCGTGCATACACCTATGAAGAGCCGTTTACGGCTTTCAGCGGTTGATGTCCTCGCCCAGGGGAATGTCCAACTCGTGGGCACGGATGCGGGTCAGGTCGCCCATGTGGGTCAGGGCATATTCGGCCGCACGCTGGCCCCAGCGCACGCCGCACTCCACATCATCGGAGAGGAACCCGTGCAGGGTGGCAGCCACGAAGGAGTCACCTGCACCCGGGCGGTCGACCACGGGGACCGTGGTGGTCGTGTACTTCTTGATCCCCTTGGCGGTACGCAAGTAGGGGCCGTCCAGATGGTTGGTGGAGACGATGTAGTCGTTGCCGAAACGCTGATAGAGCTGCTCGCAGACCTTCTCGCCACTTCCCTCGATCCCAAAGACGCTTTTGGCGTCCTTGATGGAGCAGAAGAGGATACGGGCCTTCTCGGCGATGGGCTCCAGGACACGTCTGGCCTGCTCGCCCGTCCAGAGTTTGCTGCGGAAGTTCACGTCCAGGGCGATATCGATGCCTCGGCTGAAGGCCTGGTCGGCCGCATAGGTAACAACCTCGGCCGTGGTATCCGTCAGGGCGGCGGTGATGCCGGTCAGGAAGACCAGGCGGGTGTCCAAGATCCTGTCCCAGTCGTATTCGTTCACCCCGGTGGATCTGAATGGGGTGTACTCCCGGTCGTAGATCACATTGGCCGGCATCGGCGGTTCGCCCGGCTCCATGAAGTAGAGGGCGATCCGGCTGGCCGGCTTGCGGACCATGGTGCTCAGGTCCACGCCCACCGAGCGGTACTCGCTCAGCACGTACTCGCCCAGGTCACCCTCGGGCAGTGAGGAGGTCCAGAGGGTCTTGCGCTGCAACTGGGCCAGGACACCGGCCACGTTGGCCTCCGAACAGGCGGGATTCATCAGAACGGAACGCGCATTCATCAGACGCTCGCCCCTCCTGACCGTAAGTCTGATCTGACCTTCGCCAATCGTTGAAAGGTCATAGGTATGCTCTGCCATCGATATTCCTTAGTCTGTTTCACTCAGACCGTACCGGGACTGCCATGTCCCTCTCCGGTCCACTTTCCCTGTTCGATTCGTCTTGTGCGAATCCGGTCCGGGTCGGACCACCTGCGATCGGGGTCCTCCCATTCAGTGCCTGTGCTTGGTTCGGTCATCGTCCCGACGGGGCCTGGCTGCTCCGGCAGGAGAGCGGCCCACACCGAACATCCGGCCTGGTCCCGTCTGGTCCGGAACCGGCCATCCGCAGGGTGCGCGTTTGCTCCTGTGCAAGGGGCATCACCACCACGGACGACCGGAATCCCATGGGGTCGTCAGGACCAGACCCTGTCGATCGTATCGCGCAATTCGGTGGCCGCCGCCAGCGGATCATCCGCCTTGACTATGCCACGACCGGAGATGACCACACCGACAGGGACACCCTTGAAGAAGGGGAGATCCTTGGCGGTGACGCCGCCGGTGACCGTGACCTTGAAGCCCATATCATGCAGTTCGCGGATGCGCTCCTTGTCGTTCTCGCCCCAGGTCAGGGTTCCGGCCGCCTCGGCATCCCGGGAGCGGTGGACGATGACCTGGGTGGCACCAAGTTCACGCCACTGCCTGGCCTGATCGGGATCATACCGCTCGCCGAGCTCGATCTGCACCTCGCCGTCGAACTCCTGGGCGACCTTGACGACCTGGCCCACCGTGGTCATGCTGGCCCCGGCCACGACCGAGACCCAGTTGGCCCCGGCCTCGAAGCAGGCCCTGGAGATGACGGCCCCGGCCTCGGCGATACGCACATCGGCCAGGATGGTCTTCTGAGGGTAGAGCGCTCGAATCTCGCGGACGGCTTTCAAACCCTCAGCGATGATCAGGACGGTCCCGCACTCAATTACATCAATCTTGCTGATGGCCGCGTTCAAGGGCTTCAGGGCCGAGGGCATGTCGAAGGTGTCCAAGGCAATCTGCAGCTGGGGACGTTCCAGAGCGCCCCTGGCTCCCGACCGGTTCTCCTGCGCCATGGCGATCAGGCCTCCTTACGGAAGGCGAAGAAGGTGCGTGCGTTGCCGATCAGCAGCTTGTCGACATAGGCGGGATCGAAGCCCTCGGCAATCATGCGGGGACCATCCACGGCGGGGTTGTAGTCGACACCGCTGACCGAACCGTAGACCTTCTGGTAGGAGCGCTTTCCGGAATCGGTGCCCAGAAGGATCCGGTCCTCGAAACCATCTTCCTTGAAAGCCTTGAGCTCCATGATCCTGTTGGAATCGGGCTGGTATTTGATGCGGTTGGTACCGTCGATCTCCAGATAGACGCCCAGGTCAAGGATCTGCTCCAGATAGTAAACGTCTGCATTGCGCTGGATATGGCCGATGGCGATCTGGTTGGCGGGGACACCCAGATCGATCAGGGTCTGGGCCTGCTCCAGGCCGCAGGTGCCATAAGTGGTGTGGGTGTTGATCGGGGCACCGGTCTCGATGGCGGCCTTGGCCGCGGCCTCCATGCACTTGTGTTCGAAGGGGGTGATCTTGCCATAGGCGGTGCCGATCTTGATGACGCCGGCCTTGTAGGGGCTGCGGTCCACCAGGGGACCGGTGTAGTCATTACGGTCGATGCCCTCGGTGATGTCGGCGATGACCAGGTCAGCGATCTGGTCCACACTGTAGCGGTTGATCCAGTGGGACTGGGTCTCCAGGTAGACATGCTCGCGATGGAAACCGGTGGCGCCGATCACCTGCAAGTGGTCGACGGAACGGGCCACTTCGACCAGCTTCTCGATGTCACGTCCGCAGTTGATCGGGCACATGTCGACCACGGTGCCGCCTTGGTCGCTCCAGTTCAGGGAGGCCTTGGCGAAGTAGCCCGCCTCGGTCTCGGCCTTCTCCACCGAATCCAGCTGATGGTCCCCATCCAGGTAGACCTCTCCCGCCCCGACGCGAATCAGGTGGTCATGGCTGTTGACGACACCCAGGGTCTTGGGGTCCACATCTCCGAGAATTGTCCTTGCAAATGCCATTCGAACTCCTTTGTTTGCTCTGCGATTGTCATGCACCGCATCCTGCTATCCAGTGGCATCGGTGCCTTCCCTACAAAATCAACGATAGTGACCGGTCCAGCCCAAAAGCAACCAACTAGATGCACATATGATTACTGCTATTGCTACACTACGGAAGTGTCGATAAAAAAATCGCCTAATTCTTTGCCTTTTCATTCACTTAGTTTCGTATTGTTTCTCCCGTAGTCGTTTGATAAGATGTACATATGTTCAATGATGTACAGTTGATGACCTCCGCGCAGGCGCGTGACCGGGTCCAGCTCCTCCTGGAAATCGCCCGCATGTACTACGAGGACCACATGCTCCAGTCCCAGATCGCAGCCAAGGTGGGATACTCGCGTCCCTCCATCTCGCGGATGCTCAAGGAGGCCGAGGACCAGGGCCTGGTCTCCGTCACCATCAGGGACCCCCTGGAACGTTTACAGGGCCTTGAAGCAGAGCTGATACACCGGTTCAACCTTCACTATGCCAGGGTTTCGGAACCCCCGCAGGGATGCACCGGCTACGATGTGGTGCCCCGCAGCGCGGCTTCCCTCCTGGTGGAGCACACCCGACCCGACTCCCTGGTCACGGTATCCAATGGCAATGCGGTGGCCTATACGGTCCGCGAGGTTCCGCCGCAGAACTGGGCCAAGACCAATGTGGCTCAGATGATCGGCTCCCTCTCACCCACCAACCCCATGACGGATTCACCAGAAATCTGCCGGATGCTGGCACAACGACTGGGGGGCAGCTATACCACCCTGCCCGTGCCCATGATCCTCTCCTCCAAGTCCGTCGCCAAGGCCATGCTCAAAGAGAAGCAGATCGCCGACACACTGACCCTGGGCGGCCATGCGGACGTGGCCGTGGTAGGGGTCGGATCCGTGGAGGAGGGGCGATCCGGACACATCTTCCATGATTATGAAGACGCCGACCTGATTCGGCAGGTCACCTCCCTCAAGGCGGTCGGGCACATCTGCGGCCACCATATCGACGCCCAGGGCAACCACATCCGCACCAGCCTGTGCGAGCGGACCATATCTATCGATTTCGACCGGCTCAGGCGCATCCCCCTGGTCATCGGCGTGGCCTGGGGACACCAGAAAGTGCCCGGAATCCTGGCCTGCCTCAGGGCCGGACTGATTTCCGCCCTGGCCACCGACCGGGAGACCGCCGAAGGGATTCTGAGTCTGGACGACGAACAGACCACAGGCAAGGGACAGAAACGACGTGGCGCTGAATCGGGATGAGGGCATCCGTAGAGGTCCAGGTCTCGAATTCCGGCATGACCCACTGGGAACCTCTGGAGTCCTGACCCTCCTGCCAGCTGATTCTTATCTTCACGAACGCTCTTGGACGGAATCGGATCAAGGCGGACCCCAGGCGGCAAACCCCACCGGCACGGTATCGTCCGG
The DNA here is from genome assembly GCF_945269915.1 of uncultured Bifidobacterium sp. GTDB lineage: Bacteria > Actinomycetota > Actinomycetes > Actinomycetales > Bifidobacteriaceae > Bombiscardovia > Bombiscardovia indica. The sequence goes on from NZ_CALYOY010000006.1 coordinate 32,698, forward strand.
ATCCGGTCCCCGGGTCTATCGGTTCCGCGGTTCCACAGTTCCGCGTTCTGCTGACCAGGGCCACAATCCGCTGCCCCGTCAGACCCCGTACAAGTCCAGCAGGCCTACGGGCCTCGCGGCTCAGACCCTGTCTGCGAAGTGCTTGGCCACGATGACCTCGGCGATCTGCACGGCATTCAGAGCCGCACCCTTGCGCAGGTTGTCGTTGGCTACGAACATGGCCAGGCCCTTCCTGCCCGGGACGGCCTGGTCCTGACGGATCCTGCCCACGAAACTCGGATCCCTGCCGGCCGCCTGGAGGGGGGTAGGAATATCGGAAAGCCGGACTCCGGGGGCCTTGGCCAGGAGGTCACGGGCCTGGTCGGGAGTCACATCCTTGTCGAATTCGGCGTTGATGCTCATTCCGTGCGAGGTGAAGACCCCGACACGCACACAGGTACAGGAGGCATGGAGGTTGGGCAGGTGGAGAATCCTGCGGCTCTCGTTACGCAGCTTCTGTTCCTCGTCCGTTTCCTCACTTCCGTCATCCACCAGGGCCCCGATGAAGGGGACCGCGTCGAAGGCGATGGTTTTGACCACCTTGGTCGGAACCGGGAAGTCGATGGCGGAACCGTCGAAGGCCAGCTTGTCGGCTCCCTGCTCGACGGCTGCAGTGGCCTCGTCCCTGAGTTGGAGGACACCCGCCCTGCCGGCCCCGGAGACCGCCTGGTAGGAGGAGACGATCAGCCGCCTGAGACCATAGGCCTTGGCCAGGGGGCTCAGCACCGGCATACAGGCCATGGTGGTGCAGTTGGGGTTGGCCACGATGCGACGGGGAATCCGGTCCAGGTCCTCGGGGTTGACCTCGGAGACCACCAGGGGTACCTCGGGGTCCATACGCCACTGGGAGGAGTTGTCGACCACGTAGGCACCGGCCTGGGCGAAGCGGGGGGCCCAGACCTTCGAGGTGGATCCGCCGGCCGAGAAGATGGCCAGGTCGATGCCCGAGAGGTCGGCCTTCCCCACATCCTCCACGGTGATGGAGGTGCCACACCAGTCCAGTTCCCGGCCTGCCGAGTGGGCGGATGCCAGGAACCTCAGATCCCTGACGGGGAAGTCCCGCTCGGCCAGAATCCGACGCATGACCATGCCGACCTGCCCGGTGGCACCCAACACCGCAACATTGATGCCCCGATCGTTGATCCTCGTCATCCTGATCTCCTCCCCGACCCCTCCGCCGAGAACCGGCTGTGCCGGCCCGAACGCCTGCAACGTCCTGGCCCTGCCTGGATTGGTCCGGATTGTTTGATTTCCGCTGGTGTTTTGATTGTACCGAAGGCCGGACTTCAGCGGCCTGTACCGCCGTAGACGACCGCTTCCACCTGATCGGTGTCCAATTCGAAGGCCGTGTGGACGGCCCTGACGGCATCATCCAGGTCCTTCAGGGGAACCAGGGCCGAAATGCGGATCTCGGAGGTGGAGATCATCAGGACGTTGATGTGCTTGTCGCTCAGAGCCCGGAAGAAGGTGGCGGTGATGCCCGAGTGGGTCTTCATGCCCACCCCCACCAGGGTCACCTTGCCCACCTCGGAGTTGATGTCGACCGACTTGAACTCGATGATGTCCCTTGCCTTATCCAGCAGAGGGTGGATCTGGTCGGCCTGGGCGCTGGGCAGGGTGAAGGAGATGTCGACGGTGCCGGTGGCGGCACCCGCCTGAACGATCATGTCGATGTTGATTCCGCCCTCGGCCAGGATGGTGAAGAGCCTGGCGGCCACACCCGGTTTGTCGGGCACCGATCGCAGGCTGACCTGGGTCTCGCTGCGGTCATGGGCCACGCCCGAGATGATCGGGGCCTCGGGGCCGTTCAGGTCCGGGAAGAGGTCACCCATTGATTTGCCGCCTGCCATGTTCATCCTTCCGTCATCCTTCGTGGTTCGGTCGGTTGACTCGCTGTGCCTGGGCCACCTGCCGCTGGTCCGGTGCCAGGTTGGGAATGTCGGAAACACCCATATCCTGGGGCATGATCAGGGTGCCCGGCCGGTGTGAGAACGAGCTGCGCACGTGGATGGGCATGTGGAACCGCTGGGCGTATTCCACGCACCGCAGGGCCAGGACCTTGGATCCGCCCGCCGCCATTTCCAGCATCTCCTCATAGGAGATCCGAGAGATCCGGCGGGCGGTGGGTACGATTCTGGGATCGGCCGTGAAAACCCCGTCCACATCGGTGTATATCTCGCAGACATCGGCATGGAGGGCCACAGCCAGGGCCACGGCAGAGGTATCCGACCCCCCTCGGCCGAGTGTGGTGGCATCGCCGTCGGCGCTGACCCCCTGGAATCCGGCCACAATGCCGACCTCACCCTGCTTCAGGGCATTCATGACCCGGTAGGGCTTGACGTTACGGATGTGGGCGGCCCCATACCTGGCATCAGTCATGAACCCCGCCTGGGACCCGGTGAAGGAGTGGGCGCTTTCGCCCTGGGCGTGGATGGTCATGGCCAGAAGGCTCATGGAGATGCGCTCTCCGGCGGTCATCAGCATGTCCATCTCCCGGGCCGGCGGGTTGGAGTCCACATCCAGGGCCTGGTCGATCAGATCGTCCGTGGTATCCCCCATGGCCGAAACCACAACGGCCATGTCGTTCCCACCATGCTTGGTCTCGATGATGCGTTTGGCCACGCGCTTGATGGAATCCGAGTCCGCCACCGAGGACCCGCCGAATTTCTGAACGATAAGAGCCACTGCTATTCCATCCGCGAAGGTTGAGACACTTGGACGTAGGTTACGAGAAGCCATTATATGGACGACCGTGGTCCTGGACGCATCGGTCACCAGCATATGGAACCCGAGCCAGACACCACAGCCGATGACGGGGAAACCACGAATCCGCCAACCATGGGAACGGCGGCCAGCGCCGGTTCCCCAGTACAGGCCCTTGACCATTCGACGAGGGCATCAGACATCACGTCGGCCGGAAATCGCCCTACCCAAGGTGATTTCATCCGCATACTCCAGGTCGCTGCCCACCGGCAGACCGCTGGCCAACCTGGTGACCTTGATTTCCAGGGGATCCAGAAGACGGGCCAGATAGGTGGTTGTGGCCTCCCCTTCGATGTTGGGGTCCAAGGCCAGGATGATTTCCTTGACCTCATCCGTTTTGAGTCTCTTCAACAGTTCGGGGATGCGCAGGTCACCGGGGCCCACATTGGACATTGGGTCGATGGCCCCGCCCAGAACGTGGTACAGGCCGTGATACTCCCCGGTCCGTTCGATGCTCATCACGTCCTTGGGCTCCTCGACCAGGCAGATCATGGACCGATCGCGACGAGGGTCCTGGCAAATCGGGCAGGGGCTGGTCTCACAGACGTTCCCGCAGATCTCGCAGAAGCGGACCTTCTCCTTGACTGTGACGATGGCATCGGCCAGGTCCTGGGCACTCTGCCTATCCGCCCCGAGAAGGTAGAAGGCTATGCGTTGTGCCCCCTTGGGGCCTATCCCGGGAAGCTTGGAGAAGGAGTCAATCAAGTCCTGAATGGCCCCGTCATAGGTTCCGGCCATCATTCACCCGCCTGTCGTGCCTGCCGCCTGCGCTGTATGTTCAGTGGATTAGCCGGGTCATCGGCGGTAAAGTCCTCGACCTTGGATACATCGAACATTCTGGTCAGGTCATCCTGGTTCAGGGTTGTGTCAGCACCCAATCGGGCATCCTGCATCGAGTAGACATCATTCTCGGGGTTGACGGCAGGCGTCGGCATTCCGCCCGTATCGGGGTCTGGTTGACCGGGTTCACCGGGATACACATGACCCCCTTGCCGAACAGGGGAATCCGACTGAACGGCCTGCCCGGGCTGGACCCTCCGGGTTGGCGGCACGAAGGAGGCAAACTGGTCACCAACCTGGAATCCCGTAGGCACGGTCTGGGATTGCGATTCAAAGCTATCCTGAGGACCGGCTGAGGTTTGAGGCTCAACTCCACCCTGGGACCCGGATTGCGGGACCTGTTCGACCTGGCCGCCCAACCCCTCTGCGCCAGCGCCTGGCATGGCCTCGGCCTGGCCGGATCCTGCACCAGGTCCAAACCCAACGGGAAGACCTGATGGCGCATCTCCAGCGGGTGCCGCATCATCCTGACCGGAATCGATCGGGGAGGCATCCGGCCCAGCAGCCGGTCTGGTCTGCTCGGGGACCGCCCATGGATCCGTATCATCGCTCAGGTCGGGAAGGGCGACCTTCTTGGCCTCATGCTCCTCGGATGGGTCATCCTTATCCTTGTCGACGGGTTTCTCGGCTGGCTGTGCAGGCATGGGACGGGCCCAGGGATCGTCGTCATCCTCCTGGGCATAAGAGTCAGTCGACCCGAACCCGGCTGCCGGCAAGGGGGCCGAAGCCTCCTGATCTGCAGACCCGGCTGAAGCTCCCTGCCCTCCTGAGACCTGCTGGTCAGCAGAAACCATCGCACCCGACGAAACGGGTTGACCAGTCAAGGGCATCCCACCGGTTGGAGCTTCCTGGCCGGAAGGCGACCCCGGGTGGTGACCTTCATCCGAACCGTCGCCGGTGCCGGCCTGGTCGCCCGCCGAGGATTTCTCCCCGTCGGGCTCACCCTGGGCTCCGGCCGCTTCACGGGCGGCATGACTCATGTCAGAAGCCGCATGGGGCTTGACGGCCGACCCCAAGCCCATGGTCGACAGGTTGGCCCTGGCCAGGGCAACCTCCTTCTTGACCTCGGCACGACGCTGGGGCGACATCTTGTTGACCGATTCCACCGGCTCCCCATTGGCGGCCGTCCCGGATGGGGCGATCATCGTCTTCTCGCCGAACTCCTGCCGGGCCCGGACCATGATGATCCTGGGAACCTTGGTCTCCCCATCCACGCTCCGGGAGGTCACTGCCATGGCAAAGGCGTGCTGGCTCAACGGCTTGTCGAAGGTCATGGCCAGCATCTGCCTGCCCGAAGGACCGGCCGCCATGTCCACGGTCGGCACCTTGCTTCTGACCACATAGTCTCGGACCTCTTCCGGCAGGGCGGCGACCAGAGCATCCCAGCGCTTGTCAAGCTCGGCTCCGGTCGGGACAGACGCCTTATCGTCTGCTGCGGATGTGGGGGTGTGCACCGCCGTGGGCTGGCCACCCTGTGCAGGTGCCACACCAGGAGCCGCAGCCTCTGCCGGATCAGATGGTGTCGAGGTCCCGGCTGCCGCAGCCGCGGAAGCAGGATTGAAGGGGCCAGGACCTGCATGCGATGCGGCTTGAGATGGCCTGGCACCCTGCCCCGACTGACCCTGTTGCTTGGAACCGATGAAACCGGACCGTACAGGAGCAGCCTGCCTGGCTGCAGCGGCAGCTGGAGCCGGAACCTGCTGAGGGGTTTCCATGGGTTCACACCCTATAGCCAGGAGACGTGCTGCCAGCAGCTCCAGTCGCATCCGCGGAGAAGTGGACCCATTCATGCTGGCCAAGGTCTTGTTCATGCAATCGGCCATGGAAATCAGGGTGGACAGGTCCAGGGCATCCGCCTGGCGATGCAGGTCTGCTGCCTGGTCGGCGTCGGAATCCTCGCTCAGCACGCTTTCGGCCTTGTCTCCAGCCAGCTTCAAGACCAGAAGATCACGGACATGGGCCAGGAGATCCTCAACGAACCGCTGGGGCTCGAACCCACCGACCACCACCTTTTGAATCACGCCGTACAGGCCGGTGCCATCGTGGTCGATCAAGGTGTCCACCGCTTCACCGATCAGGGATTCAGGGGTGAACCCTAGAAGGGCCACGGCGGAGTCGTAGGTGATGGTACCGTCTGCGGCCCCCACCATGAGCTGGTCCAGTACGGATAGGGTGTCACGGACGGAACCGCCCCCGGCCCTCATGGTCAGCTTCAACACACCAGGCTCGGCCTTGATGTCCTCCTTGGAGCAGATTTCCTCCAGATAGGGCCCCATGACCTCCTGGGGAACAAGACGGAAAGGGTAGTGGTGGGTCCTGGAACGAATCGTGCCGATGACCTTCTCGGGCTCGGTGGTCGCAAAGATGAACATGACATGCTCTGGCGGCTCTTCGACAATCTTGAGCAAGGCATTGAATCCCTGCTGGGTGACCATGTGAGCCTCGTCCAGGATGAAGATCTTATACCGATCGCGCACAGGTGCGAAGCCGGCACGCTCCCTGAGCTCCCTGGCATCATCGACACCATTGTGGCTGGCCGCGTCGATCTCCACCACGTCAATCGACCCCGGGCCTCCGGTGGACAGGTCCTTGCAGCTGTCACACTTCCCGCAGGGGTGACTGGTGGGACCCTTGGCGCAGTTGATGCACCGGGCGAAAATTCGCGCACTGCTGGTCTTCCCGCACCCCCTGGGGCCCGAGAAAAGGTAGGCATGGGTGAGTTTGTTCTCATCCAGCGCCCGCGAAAGGGGTACCGTGACCTGATTCTGGCCTATGATGCCATCGAATGTGTCAGGACGATACCGCCTATAGAGTGCCAATGCCATGGTTCAAGGCTATCCATTTCTTTAGACACGTTCGCTTTCAGCCTTCACCCTGCGGTCAGGCACAGTCGACAGGCCCGGCACGGGACGATTGGGCCACCCTGGGGACAATGAGGACAGAGGTGTCCACCCCTACCTCGACCAGGACATCCTCACTCTCAACCGTACATGCTGTCAGATCCCCATGGTTGGCGGAAGCCACTGCAGAGGCCCGGGCGCAAGGAGAACCACTACCTTCATCAAGTACCGTCGCCGCAGCCAGGGCAGAGGCGTCGGCTGCAGTACGTGCCCTGGTACGGCAGATCAGAAGATTCCCCACCATGGCCGCAATCACCAGTCCAAGAGCTACCAGTGCAACCAGGGCGATTCCCATGGATGAACCCGACCCGCAATCCTCTCCTCGCCACCACGGCCCATCTGATTTGGTTCCATGCTTCCGCGAACATGCCTTTCCGGCCTGTCCACTTGGAATCATTCGATTTCCGGTCCTTCTCCGGCGGGGTTCCACCCGACCTGATTCCACACGGATTGATTCCGTGCGACCTGATTCCTTCTGCTCTATTTCCTTCCGCCCTGTTTCCTCCTCTTCTCCTTTCGCGTCCACTTCCTTTCGGCCTTCATTCGAAACGGTCCGGCGAATGAGTTTCCTTCCATCGGCCATGGCCTTCACTCCTCAAGGATTGCAACGGCCCTGCCTTGAATATGCGGCGGCAGGATTCCAAGCGGAGTTGAGACGACCGGACAGGAAAGGGTGACCTGGACCTGGCGACCGGAACGTTCGAGGGCCAACTCAGATGACCCTCCCGCCATTCGGGACACCAGACCGGCCGGGTCGTCCTTGCCCTGGTGGATCACCAGCTCCCGGGCCGCGGCATTGGCGGCATCCTGGCAGATCATGCCGATGCGGATGGTCTGGGTCAGGGCCAACAGCAGTATGGCCAGGGCCATGACCGCCGGAAGCACTACGGCAAACTCGGCCGTCACCGTTCCTGAATCGGTTCCGGCATCCCGGAAGCAGCCGGACCTGACCCGCCCTGCAGTACTGGGTCCGACCATCAGACGCTCAGGGCCTGTTTAACCAGCGAAGACAGGAGAGAACGAACAGTATCAGACTTGAGGATGGCCAGGAGCAGCCCGGCGAATGCCGTCGCGGCTATCAGTACCACGGCGTACTCGGCCGTCGCGGCCCCTGACTCCGGCCGTGCCGTCAACACCTTGATTTTGGCAGCACCTCCTTGAATCAGAGCGAGGGGAAGCTGATGGAGGCGGCAGACACCTTCGGTCATCATCCCGTGCGCCCGCACCCGAAGCGTCTTCAGTCTGCCGAGTCCGCCTCCCCTACCCGTCTCGGCAGCCATCCGGATGCCGGTGTGTTTTTCAGAACGGGCCAATTCGGCTCCCTCCCCGTTCGGGCCTTTACCCTTGACCACCAAGTGCATGCTTGTCATAACTGCCACCTTTCCTTTCCGAAATCCCCAATTCATTGCGTTTCGTCGATGACGACGAGTCTTCCCAACCAGGTGACCCCACTCTGCCCCCGTTCAGACCTCTCATCCTCCCTGCAAGGTGCATGTGGTCAAATGAGCCCCGATGAACTCATCCTGTGGATTATCAGATGTTTGACAAAACGTTTCATCAAGACGTCAGGGAAGACACACAGCTAACAACCGGAGCGATGGAAGCATCTGGACTCGACTCAGAACATTCCGCCCGCAAAGGCGGCAATACAGGGAATGACACCAATGAGAACGAAGGCAGGCAGAATGCAGAGCCCGGTCGGTACCAGCATCCGAATGGAGAGCCTGGCAGTCTCCTGGTCCAATCCGCTGCGGGCCTGCCTCTCCAACTGCTCGACGGTGGTTTCCATCCGGTTCAGAGGCGAGGTTCCATGCCGCCAGGAGGACTCCAGACAACCCGACAGGACCGCCATCGATTTCCCCAGAAGGGGATGCCGCTTGGCCTGGGACCAGGCCAGATACCAGTCATTGCCATCACCCAACAGACGGGCCACCCGGATCAGCACCTCTGCATAGGTACCACCAAGGGTCCGCCCTACCCCAGCCAGGGCCTGGGGAATCGAAGCACCCTGCCGCAGGCTTACCGCCATCATCTCCAGGACCAGGGTGAGCGGAGCATTTGCCCTCCCATGAGGACCAAGTCGCGAGCGCAGGCCGACCGACCTGCGGAACAGTGCATTTGCGAGGCCAATCAGAATGGCGGATCCCAAGGCCTTCATCAGAGTCCGCCCTTCTTTTCCATCCCCTTCAGGAGCACCCACATCCAGATCAGCCCTGCACAATAGAAACAAGTCCCCGTCGCCAGGCAAACCACCCCTGTTCCCCACCGGAAGAGAAAAGCCAGGGGGTGAGCGCCCAACAGCTCACCCAGGAAGACCGTCAGAATCGGCAGACCGGAAAGGAGCCTGACCGTGGCCCTCGGCATGGCAAAGGCCCCATCGCGGGCATCATCCAAGGCAGCCTGACGCTTCTGCAGGGAGGCCACCGCCTGCAGGCAGTCCGACGCCCGGCACCCCGATTCGGCACTGAGGCGATACGAGGCCGCCAAAGCCGCGGCGATGATATCCATCCCCTCTCCCCGTTCAGCAGGGGGAGAACGATCCAGCAGCATGGCATGAACTCGGTCATACGTCACCTCCCTGGTAGCGAAACGGCGACCGGCCAACTCCTCGAAGGCCTCCACCAAATCACTGCCGTTACGGACAAGTGCAATCAGAGAAGCGATCAGGACCGCAGCCCCCACCGGTTCAGGCCTTGATTCCATCACCGGTTCCAGCGAATCGAGACGAGGCTTGGCACCACTACGCCCCGTCAGGACAAGAGCAAAAGCGGCAAGGGCCGGGACGCAGACCTGGACGGAGACAAGTTCGAGGTTCATTCCCGGTCTCCTCCCGGACCACTGGTCCTGATTCCCCACCGTTTGGCGAATGGACCCCAGGCCGAACCGTACCGGGGGTGACCACTGCCGGACCAAATACAGACAGGCAGACCAACCAAGGTCCCCTCGCTACCCATAACCAGCCTTCCTATCTGGGCGATATGGCGCTGACTCCCGTGACGTTCCAGGTGAATCACCGCACCGAAGGCCCCTTCGGCCAGGGCAGACAAGGCCACGGGCTGAAGGCCGGCCAGAAGCCCCAAGGTAGCCAGGCGGGAAGGTACCCGTTCCACGCTGTCGGCATGGAGGGTGACCATCCCACCCGTGTGACCGGAGTTGAAGGCCCGCAGCAGGTCGGCTATCTCCTCGCCACGGCACTCCCCCAGGATGATCCGATCGGGTCTCATCCTCAGCGTCGCCTTGACCAGGTCGACCAGGCCGACGGCACCTGCTCCTTCCACATTGGATTCCCTCGCGGCCAGGGCAACCTGGTCGCCATGCCCCTCGATCATGCCCAACTCGCGCACCTCTTCGACGGTGACCAACCGCTCCCCGGGCGGGCAGAGAGCCAGGAGGGAACGCAGGAGGGTGGTCTTACCCACACCCGTTCCCCCTGTAATCAGCAAGGTGGCACGGTTGACCACCAGGGCCCTGAGGATGAAAAGCCAGTTGTGGGGGCAGAGCCCCGATGCCGCCAGCTCTTCCAGTCCGGGTCGTCGGTGGGCCGGAAGCCGTATGGATAAGGAGGCACCGGAAGGGACCAGCGGAGCCAGTACGGCATGGATACGGATGCCCGCCTCGTTGGACGCGTCGGCAATGGGGCGGGCATCATCCAGCCGCCTGCCGAGCTGAGAGCAGAGTTGCACCGCAAAATCACGAACGGCCCCGGGGCTTGCAAAACCCGGCTCCAAGATCTCCTCCTCCATGCCCCTACCCTTATCGGCCCAGACCCTTCCCTCCCCGGTGACGGCGATGTCCGTAACGGCGCGATCCTGCACCAGATCGTTCAGGTATCCGAAAGTCAGCTCTGACCCCCATCCCTGGAAGGACCGCCGGACAGAGCCGAATTCACCTGTAGCCATCATTCGTTCACCACCGATGCTGCTCACTGTCAATACTCGACTTCGCCCGGACCCGTCAGGAGGGAATCCTCAATCACACCGATCAGGGAATCCAGAGCTTTCAGATAGGAGCGAGGTATCTTCTCCAGGCCCAGGCCGGACAGAATCGATCCGGCCAGGGAAGCGCTGGGTTTCAGCACACAGAGGGGCGGAAAACCCAGGAAATCTGCAGCCTCCTCCTGGTCGACGACCGAGGATGACCGCCCGGCACGGGGCAGGATTCCTATGACTGCCAGGGGATCGGGGCCGGCGAGATTCGCCCTGTCCGACCCCGGTTTTAGGCCTCCCCGAGCCACACCCTCTTGGCGGGGCACCCGGGCGCTGGGATCCCCATACGTGACCGATGACACTCCACCCCCATTCACACCCGCCCCCTGGAACGATTCGGGACCAACCAGGAGCGACCGGGCCCTGGCCAGTCCCAGGACCGTCATGTCAACCAGCAGCACCCTGGGCAGACCGGCCAGCGAGCGCAAATTCTCCAAGTCGGTTCCACGGCCGGCATCGATAAGGATCAGATCGGCAAAACATGACATGGCCCTGAGGGCCGCATCCATATCCCACCATCCAGGCGGACGGCCATTCCAGGGGTCATTGCTCAACACCGGAATACCGTCCCAGACCGGGAGCTCCTCCTGCAAGGCCTGGGAGTCCATCCTCCCCAGAGGGGCGCGAATCTGCCCAAGACGCAAACCAGGAGCACCCTCGATTCCCAGAAGGACATCCATTCCCCCACCCGCCAGGTCCATATCCGCTAGGACACAGACATGGGAACGCCTGGTCAACATCTTGGAGACCATGGCCACCAGGGTGGTCAATCCCGCCCCACCCGAGGCGCATAGAAAGACCAGACCGCCCGGTTTCCGGGACCTTCCACCAACATCAAGGCCCGAGCTCGTACCAGGGGTATTCCGGTTGGAGGACTCATCCATCCCTACCTTGCTTCCGGCCATCATGGCACCACCCGTCTCGCTCGACCAGGACCATGCCTGGCCTTCAATCCGCTTCTGCCTCATAGACCAAGTACACATGCACTTCATCAGCCGGACCATGAAGAAAGACGATTGTGGTCAAGTGTGAACACAGCCGACAAAACCAGACAAATTCATCAGAGCAGGGGGGGGGGGGCGATAATTCCTCCACGAAGCGCCATGAAACACCGCGAGCAATGGAAGACAGTGGACAACACCAAAGAGAGCACAGGGGAAAGAGACCCAAGAGGACAGGGCAGCCACTACCGGAGTCGAGCTGGACAGGGAGGAAAAAAAAACGAGAGCCGAGAGATCAGGTCCGGAGAAAGCAGAACCCAGTTTGGCTGGATCGGATCGGACCGGACTGGACTCGACCGGACTTAACCCAATCGACCATGCAACTCAAATAACCGCGACACGCCTGCAATTCCAAGGATGCTCAGGCGAGGAGAAGTGATTCATAACATATGCGAACATAAGCCGACCCGAAACAACCAACTCACCCGTTCTTTGACCGTCCATATGCACGATATCGAACAAATCCTTCCTTCTTTTCGAGGACCTCAACCTGGCTTGCAGCCCTTGCGAAATCTGGCATAATACCAAGTACAAGGAAAACTCAATAGAGCGGAAGCCCACAAAGTGTATGGCCACAAGGACCGATGCGTTGAACGGGCATTTACATACTTAGCCGTTGCAACGAAGATGTTGTGCAGAGATTCCGCCTGAGCAGACCTTGTGGGGCGGCCCTTCCGGGGCCGCCCCTTTATGTATGGCCACAAACGACCAGCGACCCGGCAATTGAAACGGACCATACTACGGAATAGAGTTCTATAGTATGATCCAGAAATTCGACGCACCCTCCAAGGCCATACTCAAAAGCCAGATTGCGGAGCATATAGCCGAGACCGACAAGCAGTCCCGTCATCCCGCAGGCAGACACGGCCAACCGGACACGCCCCTGCCCGAGGATCGATATTTCGACCGTGAAATCAGTTGGCTCAAATTCAACAAGCGCGTGCTCGAACTGGCGGAGGATGAGACCGTCCCCCTCCTGGAACGCGCCAACTTCGCCGCCATCTTCGCCTCAAACCTGGATGAGTTCTTCATGGTCCGCGTGGCCGGCCTCAAACGCCGCGTCGACACGGGCATCGCCGTCACCGCAGCCAGCGGACTCAGCCCCCGCCAACAGCTTCGTGCCATATCCGAGCAGGCCCACAAGCTCCAGGACGAGCACGCCCACTATGTCATCGACCACATCCTGCCCGACCTGGCCAAGGAGCACATCATCCTGCTCGGATGGGACCAGCTCAGCAGCCAGGAACAGGAACGTCTGTCGAACTTCTTCCGCAACCAGGTCTTCCCGGTCCTGACCCCCCTGGCCGTCGATCCGGCCCACCCCTTCCCCTACATTTCGGGCAACTCCCTGAACCTGGCCGTCCTGGTCGAGAACCCCACCTCCGGCAAGACCCACTTCGCCCGGGTCAAGATACCCGACAACCTTTCCCGCCTGGTGCCCGTCGACGATCTGACCGACGAGGAGAGCCGCGAGGAGCGTTACGGCTTCATCACCATGGAGAACCTGATCATCGCCCACCTGGAATCACTCTTCCCCGGCATGATCATCAAGGAGGCCCGCTCATTCCGGGTCACCCGCAACGAGGACATCGACGTGGAAGAGGATGATGCGGAGAACCTCCTGAACGCCATGGAGAAGGAACTCCTCCAGCGCCGGTTCGGCCCGCCCATCCGCCTGGAGATTTCAGACACCACCTCCCCCTTCCTCTCCCAGCTGCTGGCAACCAAACTCAGGGTCAATCCAGACGAGGTCTACCGCCTGCCCGCCCCCCTGGACTGGACCGTCCTCTTCGAGCTGCAGTCCATCGACCGGGCCGACCTGAAGTTCCGCCCCTTCATACCGACCACCAACCGGCAGATCGCCGAGGTCGAATCCAGCCAGGCCCAGGACATCTTCGCGGCCATCCGCGAGCACGACATCCTCCTCCACCACCCCTACGATTCCTTCTCCACCTCGGTCCAGGCCTTCCTGGAGCAGGCGGCGGCCGACCCCCACGTCCTGGCCATCAAACAGACCCTCTACCGGACCTCGGGCAACTCCCCCATCATCAACGCCCTGGTCGACGCGGCCCACGCCGGAAAACAGGTCCTGGCCCTGGTCGAGATCAAGGCAAGGTTCGACGAGGAGGCCAACATCGCCTGGGCCCGGCAGCTGGAACGAGCCGGTGTCCACGTGGTCTACGGCATCGTTGGGCTCAAGACCCATTGCAAGCTCTCCCTGGTGGTCCGCCAGGAGGAGGACGGCCTGCGTCGCTACTGCCATGTCGGGACAGGTAATTACAACCCCAAGACCGCCCGCCAATACACCGACCTCGGTCTCCTGACCTGCGATCCGGTGGTGGGCCAGGACCTGGCCAGACTCTTCAACCAGCTCTCGGGCTATGCCCCCAAGTCGTCCTTCCACCGTCTCCTGGTCGCCCCACGCACCGTTCGCTCGGGTCTCCTGCAGCGCATCGCCCGCGAGGAGGATGCGGCCCTGGACGGCAAGGAGGCCTGGATCAAGATCAAGGTCAACTCCCTGGTGGACGAAAAGACCATCGACGCCCTGTACAGGGCCAGCCAGGCCGGCGTCAAGATAGACATCGTGGAGCGCGGCATCTGCTCCCTGAAGCCCGGTGTGCCTGGCCTGAGCGACAACATCAGGGTCCATTCGATCCTGGGACGCTTCCTGGAACACAGCCGCATCTTCGCCTTCGCCAACTCCCAGGGCCCCCAGATTGGAGAGGGTCCTCTTTCGGGCCCCGAGGTATGGATCGGGTCCGCCGACCTGATGCACCGCAACCTGGACAGGCGCGTGGAGGCCCTGGTACGCATCACGGCCCCCGACGAGGTCCAGGGGCTGATCGAATACGTGGACCTGCAGATGGCCGATGCCACCAGCTCCTGGCATATGCAGGCGGACGGGACCTACGTCCGTCACTCACGCAACGAAAAGGGCGAACCCCTGGTCGACTGCCAGGAGTACCTGATCGACAAACACACCCGTGCATTGAGGGCCCGGCGGCGATGATGGTCTCACTCCGGACAGGCCACCCCCTGGAGAGCCCGCAGCGACCGGAATCACCGATGGTTCCTGAGGAACCGGTCCGAAGCGAGGTCAGGCCATGAGCCGGTCTGTGGAGGCTGCCGGCGCCATTCTGTACCGGTGGCGGCAGGACTTCCAGGGGTGGATGAAGTTCAGTGACAATGGCCGACCCCCTGTCGATGCCGATCCCCGTGCCGCCCTGGATGATCTGGAGCTCTGCCTGGTGCACCGGCCCAAGTACGACGACTGGAGCTGGCCCAAGGGGAAACTCGAAAACCACGAGACTCACATGCATGCAGCCCTGCGTGAGGTGGGCGAGGAAACCGGGCAGATAGCCCGCCTGGGCCCCTACCTGGACGATGTCGAATACCCCCTGGTCAATGAGGGCAAGCGCAAGGGAGGCAAGGGGGGCAGGCTTAAACACATCCGGTACTGGATGGCAACCCCGGCCGGTGAGGATCGGGCCGACCGGCAACGCACCCTCATGGGCCCCATACACAAGCCCAGCACCAAGGAGATCGACCGGATCCGTTGGGTCGGCACCCAGACGGCCAGGGGCCTTCTGACCCATCCCAGCGACCGGGCCATTCTCGACGCCTTCATCGACCGGGTGGACGAGGGGGCGCTCACCGCCCGACAACTCCTCATCGTCAGGCATGGCAAGGCGGTGCCCCGCAAGGAATGGACCGGCAAGGACGCCGACCGCCCACTCACCCCCAGAGGTGCAGGGACATCCTATGCCCTGGCCCGTGAGCTGGTGGCCTTCGCCCCCGACACAGTGGCGAGCTCCCCCTGGATTCGTTGCGTACAGACCCTCTGCCCCTTCACCGACGAGACGGACCTGCCCCTGACGAGCGTGAACCACCTGACGGAATCAGCGTTCCGCAAGGATCCCGACAGGGCCATCGAATGGTTGGATGCCCGAATGGCCGACCTTCTGGTTCAGGCAGACAGGACCGCAATGGTCTGCATGCACCGGCCGGTCATCGGCGGAATGTTTGCGCACCTGCGCGGGTTGTGTACCAGCAGGGGGCTGGCGAAGCGCCTGCCGGAAGGGTCACCTTTCATGCCCACCGGAACCGCCATCGTTCTCAGTCTGACGGGCGACCCCGCCCACCCATCCATCATCGACGTACAGAAGGTGACACCAATTGTCTACTGACAGCAACTCACGGGTCGGCGCCTCATCCATCCGCCCTTCACGAACCGGCTTTGTGGCCTCGGGAACCGGATCCTCCAGACCCTCACGTCCAGGTCAATTGGACCCAGCTCTGCAAGCCCAGCTCACCGGGGGCATGGACCCCCAGCAGGTCAGCGAAATGAGCCATGTCTCAGCCGCCTCCCTCCTGGACAAGGTCCATCACACCGAGGATCCGAAGATCGTGGAACGGGTCCTGACCCTGGTCGACCGGGAGGGGGTCGACCTGATTGCCGAACTCTGGAGCGACGCAGATCCGGACTCCCTCCCGGGCATCCTCTGGCGGCTCTATATGCTGCGCTCCTGGATGCGTCGTGACGCCGACGGCATCTCCCGGCTCTGGAGGCTGGGAGAGCCCACGGACACGGCAGCCTCGGCCATCGCCGGCGTAGATCCGGCACCCGAGGCTGCCGACATCGCCAGGACCGCCGACTCCATCCTTTCCGGAGCCTTCACCGGTGACTTCGCCGTGGCCTTGGAGCGGGCAGGGGCCTTCTGCGATGTGATCGCCAGGGGCATCAAGGCCTCGGTCCGCCAGGCCGGGCCCGGTGGCCAGCAGGGTGAATCCGCCCTGGGGACAGCATCATCGCTGAACCAAACGGCCCGCGACTTCCTCCACGGCGCCTCACTCTGGCGGCGCGGCCGTCTGGAGTAGGCGGGGACACCATCCTCATCCGTCCCGGTGAACCAGACCGACTGCCCCCGATTTCCGGCCTGGAGCATAAGTGCGTTCCCTGTCGGGAAAGCCCGAGGCGATGTCGTACAATGGTGTTTGCGTCGGACCATGCTTAAGCCCCGGGCTCCGTTTGTTGCCGCCGCGAGCGGCGTTTGCGCCGACAGGCGCTTTCATGGTTCGGCGTTTTCCTCATATCGTCAACACCCCCTCCTGAACCAGGGCATGTGGGCGACCATGAATACCACCCGAATCCGGCATATCAACCCGTATCCCTGACGTATCTGCCGGGCCGTCAAGCCCCTAAGCCACATTCATCCTGCGACGAGGCCCCCTCCACCGTCGCCGGTACTGGCATTTCTCCAATATGCCAATTTCAACCGTTACATGGGAGACCCATCTGTCCGGCAGCCACTCGGTTTACGCACGGTTCACCCCGATTCCGATGCAGCCGATTCCGTCAAAGTCCTGCAGGGCAGGCAAACCTCGTAGGGGGGGGGGGAGGCTTGCCGTCCGCTACCGGAAGCGCACAGACTGGGCTACCCTAGGAGGTATGGAACTTCATGTACTGGAACACCCGCTGATTGAACACAAGCTGACCGTACTGCGGGACAAGAACACCCCCTCCAACACCTTCCGTGAGCTGATCAGCGAGCTGGTCATGCTGGAAGCCTACGAGGCCACCCGCAACCTGGACATCGAGGACCACCCGATCGAGACCCCGGTGGCCCCCATGGTGGGTAAGAAACTCCGCTCCCCCCGCCCCATGGTGGTCCCGGTCCTGCGTGCCGGACTGGGCATGCTCGACGGCATGACCAGGCTCCTGCCCACGGCCGAGGTGGGTTTTCTGGGGATGAAGCGCGATGAAAGCACCCTGGACATCATCACCTACGCCAACCGTCTGCCTGAGGACCTGTCAGGCCGTCAGTGCTTCCTGCTCGACCCCATGCTGGCCACCGGCGGAACCCTGATCGCAGCCACCAACTATCTGGCCGAGCGCGGCGCCAAGGATGTGACCTCAATCAACATCCTGGCCGCCCCCGAGGGACTGGGCCGCCTCAAAAAGGACATCGACCCGAACATCAACCTGAAGGTCGTGGTCTGTGCGGTCGACCAGAAGCTCAACGACCAGGCCTATATCGTCCCCGGTCTGGGCGACGCAGGCGACCGTCTCTACGGCGTCATCGACTGATTCGGTTCTTTCTTTGGTGGGGGTCGTCACGCATTGACGATTCCCACCGTTTTTATAGGTAGGCAGAACGCCGTTCAATCTCCCCTGCTTCCCGGACTCGCGATGATAGGCTTCACCCTAGGAGTCGAACAGTCACTATTGCCCGGGAGAGGCCTATCATGGTTGAATCAATACAGGTCATCGACGACGGCGACAGCATGGCACTACTGGGGGACCTCGAAGCCATCGACGGGTTCCTGCAGTCGCATCATCTGCAATCATTGGCCGAGCCCATCAATCCCCATACCGACCGAGGGTACCTATCGGGAATGGTTGCACAGGTCCTTGGCGACAGGGCCATATCCGGCAAATGGGTCAGACAGGATGGGAAGGCCCCCAAAACCCTCAGCCAATACGACCTCCACCGGGACCAGCGCACGGGCCTGTCCGCAGGTACGGTCCTGGTGAAGGACGGCGGGGAGGCCCAGGCCGGGCAGCGGTTCCTGGGCGGGGTGGAATCCGCCCTGTCTCCGGTCCTGCTGACCAGCATCGGTGCCCTGATAACCCAGTATGAACTTCAACAGACCATGCAGGCCATGGTGAAGTACCTGCAGAGAATCGACAGGCATGTGGACGATATCCTGCGCGCCCAGCGGGACACGGTCCTGACCAACATGGTCGGTGCCAACCTGGTCATCGAAGATGCCCTGGCCGCGCGCAACCAGATCGGGCACGTTTCGCAGACCACCTGGGACAAGGTGCAGGCCACGTCGTTGGCCATCGCCCAGACGCAGGCTTACGCAATCCGCCAAATCGATGACATCACCGAGAAGATGGGCGACGGATCAGGGGCCCATGACCCGGGCACCGACATGGGGAATTACCGGGATCAGATCAATGAGTGGCTGGCCGTCCTGGCCGGATCGCTCCGACTGCAGGATGCCGGCACGATCCTGGAACTGGACCGGGTCGCCCAGGTGGAACCCGATGAACTCGACCAACACCGCCGGGCGGCGAAGACCTCGCGTGAACACCGTGTCCGCGTCATTTCCGATAATGCCGACCATCTGCTCAAGCAAGTCGATCAGACAGCGGAAAAAGCCAACCAGGAGGTTCTGCTCCATCCCCAGCAATCGCCGCGCATAGTTGATTACTGCAACCTGATCAAGCAGGACATGGCGGAATTCGGCCAGGGCATCGGACTGGACCGGAGCAGCGACCCGCTCATCTCCCGACCCTGGCTGGACGCAGCCCGTGACACGACGTTCCGGATCATGGAAACAAGCAGGGAAGGCATCGACACCGCACGCAACATCGGCGGGCAGGTTCTCGGAAAGACCCTGGAAGGCGCAAGCGCCGCCTGGGACCTGAGTGGCCAGGTCCTTGACCGGACCAAGGGAGGTGTCGACAATGCCCGCGACCTTGGTGACCAGGCCCTGAACCAGGCCAAGGAACTCAGCGGCAGGATAGCCGATTCGGTCTCCCGCCAGTCATCGGAAATTCTGCATACCGTTAATCCGAA
The DNA here is from genome assembly GCF_945269915.1 of uncultured Bifidobacterium sp. Lineage (GTDB taxonomy): Bacteria > Actinomycetota > Actinomycetes > Actinomycetales > Bifidobacteriaceae > Bombiscardovia > Bombiscardovia indica. Next base: position 51,816 of record NZ_CALYOY010000006.1, read on the forward strand.
AAAGAGAATAACCCACCTCTTCCACCCGGATGGGCACAATCAGGATCCCCAATAGCCGACATCCCGGACGGCGCGAATACCATCCCTCCCGGTTTCCTCCCCGATCTGTTTCCATGTGCCGCCCGAGCGGCCCTGAGCCCCAGCCTTCCAAGAACCAACCCGCGACGGTCTCAGCTGACAGATTTTCGCCCATCCGGGCATGCCCGGCATCCCCATGCCATATTTCCCGGTGTGATCAGGTACCCTGATTCATCACTGATTCGACCCCGAAAACACCCTGAGGGACAGTCCTTCCTGTGCTCGAATGGTGGTATCCGAACAATCGGGATACCCCGATGAGACGGATCCATGGGAATCGGATGGAGGGACTCCTGCTATGCAGACGACAAGGACGAACAGGGCACCATACCCGAATGCCGGAACCAGAACCGGAACCGTCAAGAGGCCGGATCTGCCTTCTCTGGTACTATCCCTCCTCCATGAGCACCGAGCCTCCTACACGGTCATGGTCCTGGCGGTCATTGCCTCATCCGCGCTGACCAGCGCCTGGGTCCAGGTCGCATTGGCCGCGAGAATGGGCGACGGGATGCCGGACATGCGGACCCTGAGCGTCTTCGACCGCACCATGGCACAGAGCGCACAGGAAGCTGCCAAACAGCTGTCCATCATGGCCGCCTGTGTCTGTGGGTTCATCTCGATCTTCCTGGTCATCACCTCCGTAGGATTCCTGATTGAACGTCGCCGGCGTGAGTATGCCATGATGCGTCTTTCAGGAGCCTCTCCCAGGCGGGTGCGACTGATCTGTCTGCTGGAGTTCATCATTCCTTTGGGCCTGGCCGACCTGATCGGCAGCGCGGCAGGCTGCTTCCTGGTTCCCTCCTTCGCCAAGTCCCTCATCAACTCGGGTCTCGAACAGCTGAGCATGACCGCCCGGCCCCATCCCGAGGGGGTCCTCATCTCCTTCGGTGGCATCCTTCTGGCCTGCCTGATAGGGGCCTGGTTCGCCGCCAGGAGGATCACATCCATATCTCCCATCGAAGCCATGCAGGCATCAGAGCACCGGGCGGGAGCCAAGCCAATCGGCCCCTTGCGCCTGGTGATCGCCCTGGCAGGCCTGGCCGGTGGCCTGGTCCTGGTCTTCCACAACTTCCGCGACATGGATGTGGAGAGTCAGATTCTGGCCGCCACCGGCTGCATGCTTGTCGCCGTCGGCGCTCTGGCCCCCGTCCTGGTATCGGCCTGCAACAATCTGATAGGCATCCCCTTCCAGCTCGTCTCCCACGGTTCCGGCCTCCTGGCCAGGCAAAGAGCGTACAAGGAAAGCCGCAGTTCCACTGCCATAGCCCTGCCCGTCATCCTGATGCTGGTCATCATGACCGGTATGCTGAGCATGGCCAGAACGAGCTGGGCCAACTCAACCATCAACCAATACAAGCCGGTCACGGCCGACGTCCTGATCAGTGCAGGAAGCAAACGAACAGGGGACCTGGACCGGCGACTTCAGTCTTCATCGGACATCGAATCCGCCGTCACCTACAGCAAGGATGTCTGGAAGGCGGAAGAAGACAGAACCAGCGCGGACGACGATGAGGAGGCAACGGACAACCTTCCCGCCATCACGACCATGCACATCAGCAAGGCCGGCAATGCCACCGACGAACTCAGCCCCATCTTCGTCAAGGGGTCCGCCGATGACCTGGGTCCTGGCAGGATTGCCGTCACCCCGGATTGGTCCTTGTACCACAGCAAGCGGGACCCCTTGGGGCACAAGCTGGTCCTGGTCGACAAGAACAACCGACGCCATACCGTAACCATCACCGCCGTAGTTGACATGACCCACACAGGGAGGACGGAGCAATACCTGAGTACGGATACCGATCTGATCGATCTGGCACCCGACCCCAGGGGGCTGACCACCCTGGTCAAGGCCGCACCGGGAGTCCAGACGGACGACCTGGTCGGTCGGCTCAACGGTTCATGGGACCACAGGGACATCAAGGCGCGCACCAGGAAAGAGCACATCAGGTATGACATAGGCAGGTCCCAGGAAGTGCAACGGGCCCTGCCCAAGATGGTGGGTGGAGCCGTCATCCTCACATCCATCTTCCTGGTCCAGTCCTGTGCCATCGCCGTCAGCGAGCACCGTCAGGAAAATCGCAGGATGCATGCCGCCGGTGTTGTACGTGGAACATCGGTCCGCGCCTCCGTCTGGGAATCGATGATTGACACCCTCTCGGCCACCCTCCTTTCGGCCCTGGCCATGGTGGGCGTGCTGGCAATCATCTTCAGGGCCTTGTCGAAGCAGGTCGACATGGACATGGTGCCACTGCCATACGATTACTTCCTCATCATGGCCCTGTGCGCGTTGGTCCTGGCCGCCCTGGTCTCCGGTGTCTACGGCTGGTTCAGTTCCCGGGCAGATAGGACTCGAAGATGATGCCGTCGAAATCCGGGCCGACGGCCTGCTGGGCCTGTTCGGAACGAATGGTCCAGGCGATTGGGACCCCGCCCAGGAACCGGTAGAGGCGCATGGGCACAGAGTGTCCACCATGCCACTCGCAGGCCACGAAGTCCGGCCGCCCCAGCCAATTGAAGAGGAGGGAGCCGGCCATCCACCGCAGGGCAGAATCGAAGGAGTTCACCCGACCGTGGTATGGGGCCACCAACTGCCCTCGGGTCACCTCGGGCCGGTGGGCCCGATACCAGGCAAGCGCCAGGACATTGAAGGATTCGATGACATAGTCACCCCGATAGGCGGAAAGGATGTCATCTGTCTTGCTCATGAGCTCCCTGTCCAATCCGCCGTTCATTTTGATCTCGACGACCAGGGGCACCCGGCCATCCACCAGGGCAAGCACCTCGGTCAGGAGAGGTACGTGCGGGGCCTCGGGACCCCCGACCTCCCCGCCTCCCGTCTGTCTGCCTCGACCTCCGACATGATCGGCATGCATCGGGCTCCTGTCATCGGGGCCATCCATCACGCCTTCCCCGGTGTAGAGGGGAATCTGCTGCAATTGTGCATAGGTCAGGTCGGCCACGGCACGATTGACACCCGCCACCCTTCGCAGGTCCCCGTCATGGATGACCACCACCTGGCCGTCACGGCTGAGGTGCACATCCAGCTCGATGCCATAGCCTGCCTTACACGCGGCCTCGAAGGCAGGCAGGGAGTTCTCCGGAGCCACAACCCTGGCGACCCCCTCCGGCCTCCCCGGTGATGCATGCCTGCCCGCCGGTCTTGCCGATTCGACATGCAGACACTCATGGACCCGGTTCAGATACGCCGTCCGCCCGGGACTGGGCTCGTTCAAGTCCATGCCAGACCCGGCATCGTGCAATCCCCTGTGAGCATATGGACGGAAGGACAGGCCCTGCGTCCGTCTCCTGCCAGTGACCACCGAAAGCCCCGGTGCCAGGGCCCAGCACCATGCCCCCAGGGCCCCGAGCCCCAAACCCAGTGCGACCTTGCCGACCGAATGTTCCTTGGACCTCATCATCGCCTCCCGCCGTCAGGTATGTCATCATCCACGCTAGCATCACGGAAATGTAATCCGGGTTTGTCAATTTGACTTCGAGTGGCTTCAAAGACATATGGTGGATGAGAGGGCAAAAGCGGTTCACCTATCCGCTCCGGCCCACCGGTATCAGAGAAGAGGCCAGACCTTGCACGAGACTCAATCCACATCAATCCCGACCGTCACACTCAACAACGGTGTTCTCATGCCCATGGAGGGCTTCGGCGTCTACCAGATCGCCGACCACGACGAGTGTCGGCGTTCCGTCATGGATGCCCTGGAGACAGGCTACCGGGCCATTGACACAGCCCAGGCCTATGGGAACGAGGAGGCCGTCGGAGCCGCCCTGGCCCAGACCGGTATCGACCGTGACCAGGTCTTCCTGACCACCAAGGTCTGGATCACCAACTACGGATACGACCGGACCCGGGCCTCGGTCGAGGAGTCCATGAAGAAGCTGGGCACGGACCATCTGGACCTGGTCCTCCTGCACCAGCCCTTCAACGACTACTACGGGGCCTGGCACGCCCTGGAGGACCTGTACGACCAGGGGGCCCTGAGGGCCATCGGCGTCTCGAACTTCTACGCCGACCGGTATGTGGACCTGGTCAAGTTCAACCGGATCGTCCCGGCAGTCAACCAGCTGGAGACCCATGTCTTTTATCAACGACCGCTCGAACGCACCTATATGGACAGGTACGGCACGAAAATCGAATCCTGGGGGCCCTTCGCCGAGGGGCGTCAGGGGATGTTCACCAACCCGACCCTGACTGAAATCGGGAAGGCGCACGGCCGGACCACTGCCCAGATCGCCCTGCGCTTTTTGGTCCAGGACGGGGTGATCGTCATCCCCAAGTCCACCCATCGCGAGCGCATGAAGGAGAACCTGGACATCTGGGACTTCGAACTGACCCAGGAGGAGATGGACCGGTTGCGGGCCATGGACACCGGCAAATCGGCCTTCATGGACCATGAGGACCCAGCCGTGGTGGAGCGCTTCGGCAACTGAGAGTTTCCCGGGCCCCGGCTAGGCGCCACCGTGCTGTCTGCGCTTGAGCGCCCGGTGCTTGACCAGGATGTCCAATACGATCCATGCCGAAAGGATGAAAGCCACGACGTATCCCAGCATGCTGACCACAGGAATGCCGAAGATGACCGGCTTGATCCGGGCAAAGTAGACGATTGAGGAACCTACGTAGAGGCCGACGACGATCAGGGCCATGGTCAGCCTGTTGACCATGTCAGCCAACTGCTGCAGGGGCTCTTCGGAGCCCACAAGCTGCACATTGGCGCGAAGCTGGCCCCGGGTCAGCATCCGTGCTGCGGTCCGAGACTCGGCCATGGCATCAAGCAGGCCATGCAGGGCCAAATCACCCTGGGAACCCAGTTTCTCGACGTTCTCCTTGACCCTGGCCCCGACCTCCTGGCTGGAGGCCACATGGTCGGCAATGATCTGGACGATGTTGGCTTCTGGTATGAACTCATCCAGGAGCCCTTCCAGAGTGACCAGGCAGCGCGCCACCATGGTGACGGAACCAGGCACCTTGATACCATGCCGGGCGGCCAACTGCATGACGGTGTTGACGTACTCGGCCAGGTCAAGGTCGGCCAGGTCAAGCTTCCCATAGCGCTGGACCACGGCATCCAGGTCGGCGAGCAGATAGGGATAATCCTCCGCCCTGGACTCCCCGGTCCCGGCGAACCGAAGGAGCCCCTGGGCCAGGGCGGGCGAATCCTCACGGCCTACCGCGAAAATCATGTCCTTGAGGGCCGCCCGGGTTACCTTGTCGAGTCGCCCCACCATGCCCAGGTCAATCAGGACGATCTGGCCGTCGCGAATGATGATGTTGCCGGGGTGCGGATCGGCATGGAAGAACCCACGATCCATGATCTGCGTGGCGTAGTTGTCAACCAGCTTGGTGCCGACCTCGTTCAGGTCATACCCCTGGGCCGCCAGCCGACCGGGGTGGGAGAGGGAGATGCCGTCGATATACTCCATGACCACCACATGCCTGGTGCAGAAGTCCGGGTAGGGGCGGGGACAGTCGATGTAGGCATAGGGGGCGCAGAAATCCTTGAACTCGGACAGGTTGCCGGCCTCCTGCAGGAAGTCGATCTCGGACTGGAAGGTCTCCCAGAGCTCCTCGACCACCCCTCGGATATCGACCACCTGGGTGCTACGGACGAACCTGGATGCCCACTTGACCACGCTGCGCATGATATCGATGTCCTGGATCATGGTCTCCCGGATGCCGGGGCGTTGGACCTTGACGGCCACATCCTCACCGGTGACCAACCGGGCCCGATGCACCTGGGCCAGGGATGCCGAACCCAACGGGGTGGGGTCAATTGATGCGAAAATCCGGTCCAGGGGACGGTCGTACTCTACGGCCAGGGTCTGCATGACCACGGAATACGGGATGGGATCGGCATCGGCCCGCAGTTTGGAGAGCTCCTGGCAGAAGGCTTCGGGAAGGATCTCGGAACGCATGGAAAGGATCTGCCCCACCTTGACGAAAGTCGGTCCCAGGGCCTCGAACATGAGACGCATGGTGACAGGGGTCAGGCCATGAACGATATCGAACCGGTTGGCGATGCGGATGATCTGGGCCAGCCTTCTGGCCCTGCCCCGCCGCCGACGGAACCGTCCCGAGGGATTCTCGTCCTCGTCCCGTCCGACCCCGAACAGGCCGATGGTCTGCACCTGCCCCTCATGCCGATCCGTGGCATCCATAACCGTGCGCTCACCTTCCTGAAACCTTGCGGACGAAGGCCGGACCGGCCCAGAACCGGTCCGACGGCCCGCCCGCAATCTTGAGTCCCCGATTTTTCAGGCCTCGGGCCCTTTGACGGGGTCTGCTGAGGTGATTGGAATGTCGCCATCCCGGGGATCCGGCAGGGGGACATGGGGCTCCTGACGGGCCAGGGGACCCTCCCCTCCGGCCAGAGGTCCCTGACCCGGCTTCGTCCCAGACCCATGGGCGTCCTGGCCCGGTGTCGGTACCGGTCCCGGCGCGGATGACTGCGAGGCGGTCCTGGGACCTGCCCCCTGACCCTGTCTGTTGCGCTTGAGTTCCGTATTGAGAATCTTCCCCTGCTCGACGGTCAGCTCGCCCTTTTTGACCAGGTTGTCGACTATCTCCTGACCCTTCTCGACCCCCGTGGCCAGAGCACCAATGCCGGCCAGGAGAACCTTGTGCAATCCATCACCAATATCGAAATCCGCCATGATATGCCTCCCAGCACTCATATGCCCGCGGAAATCCGGGGGCACTCTTGCGGCAGTGGAATGCCGATGGATCGATTCGAACCACAACGGACCCCACCACTCTTCCAGTCTACAGTGATGGCGGTTGCAGAGAGAACTTGACGCCGCCCGGAACAACCTTCGGAAAGCCGCCTCCGAACAGTCTTCACCATGTTTGGCGTACACGCGGTACAGACCAACCGGCAGCGTCCCGCCTATACCACCGGAGCACGGTCCGAGCATGCCGCAATCCAGCCATCGTCACCCGACCGGGCTCATTGCCTTGGCTCACGGTGACGACCACCGGATCAGGGCAAATCCCGTCTTGGTCATCTGGGCCTGGAAGCAGCGATTCTGCTGGCCTGGCCGGCCAGGGAGTCCAGGCGCCCCAGCTCCTGACGATTGGCCTGGTCCATGGACTGCCTCATTCGCTTCAGGGTGTCCTGCCCATACCGCCTGTCGGCTGCGGCCCCGATCAGAAAGTCCGCGATGGCAGGATTCTTAGGGAGGAGGGACCCATGCATGTAGGTGCCGATCACCTTCTTCCGGCGAGCGCCTTCGGTATGGTCCCTGCCGTTGTTGCCGCGACCTTCCTGATTCACCGTCCCCAAGGGTTGAGCACCCTCCCCAAGGTAGGTCAGACCCGAATGGTTCTCGTAGCCGACCACCTGGCCGAAGTCGGGGCTCTGCTCCACCAGGTTCCCGATCATCCGGTCCGACCGGGCCACCGTGTGCACATCCAGGATGCCGATGCCCTCCAGACGTTCATGGTCCGAGGTCTCGAAATAATGGCCGAAGAGCTGATACAGTCCACAGATCATCAGCATGGGGACCCCCTGTTCGGCCAGGTTTCCGAGAAGGGGACCCCTCCGATGGAGGTCCTGGATGATTCGTTCCTGGCCATGGTCCTGGCCACCACCCCCCAGGATCAGATCGACCTGGTCGGGCCAGGGGTCACCGGGATTGTAATAGTGGACCACCGGTCGGAATCCATAGAGCTCGGCCCGCCGGGTCACGCTGAGGATGTTGCCCGAGTCCCCGTAGATGTTCATGTCTCGATGGTAGAGGGAGAGGATATGCAGGGCCGGCCGATCCATGACCGAGGCCATCGTCCTGTTCTCGCCTGCTTCTCCTGTCCGGGGTCCACCGGCCTTGCCGGTCAGGGTATCCGCCATCTTCCCGCTTTCCTCTCTGGGATTCGCCACCATGCTCATGCCCCCACTCCGGCATCACTGACCGTGGTCACACGACCAAGCTCCGCCCGCAGGCGCAGCATGGATGTGTAGGTGCAGTAGATTCGCTTGGGTCGGCCGGGATGTGCATCCAGGAAGGTGGCCAGAGCCTGGTCCAGGTCGGTCTCGACCCGGTCCACGGGCACCTGTTCATAGGCCAGGCGGAGGGCCATGTCGTAGGCCCGGGTGCCGGAGACCATGGCCACACCGGACTTCCTGAGCGAGGTGAAGTCCACATCCCAGAGCCAGCTCATGTCGCGCCCGTCGGCGTAGTCGTCACGAATGGCGATCATCGTATCCCGACCGTCAGGGTCGAAGGAGGAGAGTGCCAGCCTGAATCCCATCGGGTTCTTGACCAGGACCAGCTCCACCGACGCCCCCTGATAGGTGATGACCTCACCACGACCAAAGGCCGGAGTCACCTGGGCCAGGGCCTGCATCAGCCGTTGATCGTCCGGTTCATGATCCGCCAGGACGGAACGGACCAGGGTCAGGGCGGCCGCGGCGTTGTAGAGGTTGTAGACCCCCTCCAAGCGCACGTCGGTCTCCAGACGCCGCCCATCCACCCGGAAGGCAGCCCGGTGGTCCATGACCTTCTCCAGAACCACGTCCGCAGGCAGGTGGTGACCGGGCCGGACGGCGGGGGAAGCCTCGGATCCCTTGTCGTTCATTGACCCCTCAGCCTCAACCCGGGCATGCATGTCATCATCGGTCGGGAAGTATGTCAGCAGGTCATCGGACAGACCGAAGTAGGCCACCCGGGTCTTGGCCGGGGTCTGCGCAGCCAGGGCGGAGATACGAGGATCCTCCCTGTTCAGGACCACGGTGCCGGTGGTGACCTTGGCCACCTGGGCCAGGAGCCTGGCGGTGGTATCGATTTCACCGAACCGGTCCAGCTGGTCACGCATGACGTTGAGGAGGAGGGCGTAACGGGGCTTGACCTGTCTGACGAAGTGGACGGCATAGGCCTCGTCCAGCTCCAGCACGGCGACGTCGGCATCCAGCCTCCCACCCAGGCCAAGGGTGGAGACCAGGGCCGACACCACTCCCCGGGTGAAGTTGGACCCGGTCGGGTTGGTGAAGACCTTCAGACCAAGGGATTCCAGCATGGAGGCCACCATCCGGGTGGTGGTGGTCTTCCCGTTGGTCCCCGAGACCAGGACCACCCCTCTGGGCAGACGGGAAAGGGTACGGGCCAGGAAGGTCGGATCGATCCGCTCGACCACCCGCCCCGGCAGGGCCGAACCCCCATGATGGGTCAGCCTGGAGACGGCGCGAACCGTCTTTCCCGCTGGCAGGGCCAGGAAGGAGTACCAGTGCCGCATGGGGGAAGGCCTGCGCTCCTGCCGCCCCTTTCCCGACGTCTCCTGCCGAGCCATGATCAGACACCTCCCTGCTGATAATCCTGGGGCATGTCCTTGAACTTGGACTTCTCGCCCAGGAAGGCCAACTGGAAGGTCTCGGTGGGGCCGTTACGGTGCTTGGCCAGGATGATGTCGGCCTCGCCCGGACGGTCCTCCTTGTCGTAGAAGTCAGGCCTATGGACCAGGAAGACCACATCGGCGTCCTGCTCGATGGAACCCGATTCACGCAGATCGGAGAGCATGGGCTTTTTGTCGTTACGCATTTCAGGACCGCGGTTGAGCTGGCTCAGGGCCACCACCGGAACCTCCAGCTCCTTGGCCAGGAGCTTCAGGGCACGGGAGAAGTCCGAGACCTCCTGCTGGCGGGACTCCACCCGCTTGCCCGAGGTCATCAGCTGGAGGTAATCGATGACGACCAACTTCAGGTCGTTGGTCTGCTTGAGCCGACGGCACTTGGCCCGGATCTCCATCAGGCTCATGTTGGGGGAATCATCCAGGAAGAGGGGGGCCTCCTGGAGTTTGCTCCAGAAATTGTTGAGGGTGTTCCACCGCTCCGGGGTGATGTCGTCGGCCCTGCGCAGGGCGACCAGGGGGATGTCGGTCTCGGCCGAGATGATGCGCTGGGCCAGCTCGGTCTTGCTCATCTCCAGGGAAAAGACGACGGTGGTCATGTGGTGATGGAGGGCTGCTGCGCGGGCGAAGTCGATGCCCAGGGTCGACTTGCCCATGGCCGGACGACCTGCCACAACGATCATCTGGCCGGGCTGGAGGCCCTGGGTCATGTCGTCGATGCTCTTGAACCCGGTGGGTACGCCGCGCTCGACCAGGCCGTTCTGCAACTTGTCCAGCTGTTCCAGGGTGTCATGGACCACCGGCCCGATGGCTTCGTAATCCTGGCGGACCTTCCCCACGCTCATCTCGTAGACCTCGGCCTGGGCCAGGTTGACGATGTCCTCGGCCTGGGACCCCTCGGCCGAGTATCCCAACTGGGCAATCTTGGTGCCTGCGGCGATGACGTTACGGAGGATGGCCCTCTGATGGACGATTTCGGCGTAGTACGTAGCGTTTGCGGCCGTAGGGACCGCGGCCACCAGGGAGTGGAGGTAGTCGGTACCGCCCACCTTCTCCAGATCGCCGGACTTGAGGAGCTCGTTGGCCACCAGGACGGCATCCACCGGCTGGGAGGCCGAGAAGAGTGTGATGATGGCCTCGTAGATGGTCTGGTGCTTGGGCTGGTAGAAGTCGGAGACGTCGATCATCTGGCTGACCTCGCCGATGGCATCCTTACTCATCAGCATGCCGCCAAGAACGGCCATCTCGGAATCGTCATCATGCGGAGGCACCCGGTCGAAGAGCACATCACGCGAGTCTTCACCCTCGCGAGGTGGACGCAGCTCGGGGTGGGTGTAATCGGTAAAGTTGTCAGAAGCCATAGGTCCGATTCTACGGACGGCACCCGTCACACGCGACAGTTCACCAGGTTTTGGCTCAAGGCTTTTTCCAGCCCTGCACAAGGGGATGAAACCCCCGGTCCGGGTCCTGCCGGGGATCCTGCCAGGAAGGTTCGTCACCATTACTTCACATCCACAGGCATGTCGCCAAGGAACCCGACCGGGAGTGACCTGGACCACATCTGCCTGTGCATAAGAAGAAAAGTTATCCACATTTTAGGCGTGTCTTAGAGGATATGTCTTAAACTTATCCACCTCATGGGTATAACTGTGTGGAAAACCTGGGGATAGGGCTCTCCTGCGCGAGTGGCTGTTGCCACTTACTCATAAAGGTGCTAAGGCATCACCTACCAGCCATGATGAGGACCCGAGAGGGAGAGGACCGAGCCGGGGTTGTAGCATGACATCCGTGACTTCACCAGATCAGGACCACCCGGGGACCGAATCCAGCAAGAGGCACCAAGACCTTTCCGTCTATGCCACCATCGCCTCCCTGGCCATCCCCACCTTCGGGCAACTGATCGCCGAGCCGCTCTTCGTCATGATCGACACCGGCATCGTCGGCCACGTCAGCGATCAGGCCCTGGCCGGCCTCTCCATCGGATCCACCGTGGTCCTGACCACCGTCGGCCTCTGCGTCTTCCTGGCCTACGGGACCACCTCCCAGGTGGCCCGCCTGATGGGTGCCGGCCGCCGCAAGGAGGGGATGGAGACCGGAGTCGACGGGATGTGGCTTGCCTTCATCATCGGTGTAGCGGTCTGCGCCATCCTGATGTTCTTCAGCCGACCCCTCTGCTCGGTCATGGGGGCCTCCGGGCTGGTCCTGGATGCCGCAGAGCAGTATCTGGAAACGCTGATCTTCGGCCTGCCCGCCATGCTCCTGGTCTATGCGGCCAACGGCATCTTCCGCGGCCTGCAGAAGGTCAACATCACCATGGTCTCCGCCATATCAGGCGCCGTCCTGAACACAATCCTGGAGGTCCTCTTCGTCTTCGGCCTCCACATGGGCATCCTTGGCTCCGGCTTGGCCACCCTGATCGCCGAATGGTACATGGGGATCCTCCTGACCATCCCCGCCCTGGTCTGGGCCAGGCGGGAAGGGGCCAGCCTGAGACCCAGGCTGAGCGGAATAGCCAACAGCATGGGCGATGGTTTCCCCCTCTTCCTGCGTACCCTGGCCCTGCGCATCTGCCTGGTCATGACCGTGGTCGCCGCCGCCCATCTGGGCGATCAGGTCCTGGCCGCCTATCAGGGGGTCAACTCGGCCTGGAACTTCGGCCTGAACATGCTGGACGCGGTCGGCATCGCCGGACAGTCCCTGGTGGCCACCGAACTGGGGGCCCGCCATAAGGCCAAAGCCCGGATGATGACGGACCTCTCGGCCAGGGCCGGAATGATCATGGGTGTCCTGGTGGGCCTGATCATGATCGCCCTGGGACTCTTCGCCGCACCGCTTTTCAGCCCCACACCCGCCATACGTGACCTGATCACGATCGGCATGATCGTCCAGGGGGTCTTCATGCCCATCGCAGGCTGGATGTGGGCCTTGGACGGCATCCTGATCGGTGCCGAGGACTACCGCTACCTGGCCACCACCTGCTCCCTGACCGCCTTGGTCTACGTGGCCTGCCTCCTGGGCCTGACCACCCTGGCCCGGGGCTGGACGGACGCCTGGCGCATCGCCATGCTCTGGGGTGCCATCAACATCCTCTTCATCGGCATCCGCGCCATCTTCAACGGCCTGCGGGCCCGGACGGACATCTGGATGGACCGGGCCCTGGCCGCCGAGTGAGTATTGCGACGGTTACCGTTTTTCAGATGGCGGCTGCTCCTGTTTCACCGGTTCTGACCCTGGTAACGGAATCCAGGGACTGGACCCAGACCTTCCCATCGCCGATCGTATCGGTGCCTGCAGTCCGGACGATGGTGTCCACCAGAGACCGTGCATCGACGTCGTCAGCCAGCACCTCCACCCGAATCTTGGGAATCAGGTCGACTGTGTAGGTGGTGCCCCGGTAGACCTCCTTGTGCCCGCCCTGGCGACCGTAGCCGTTTGCGGAGGAGACGGTCATACCATGGACGCCCGCCTGAGAGAGTGCCTCTTTGACGTCATCCAGCTTCTGCGGTTGAAGAATGGCCGTTATCAGCTTCATGTCGTTACGCTCCTTCGATGATTAGTTGGCGGACAGAGCGAACTCATAAGCGCTCTCGCCCTGGTCACTCTGATCGACTCCGGCGATCTCTTCCTTGTCACTTACACGCCAGCCGACGGTCTTCTCAAGGACAAATGCGATGATTCCGGTCACGACTGCGGCGTATATCACGGCAATGAGCGCTACCAGGAACTGTACCAGTAGCTGCTTGTAGTCGCCACCAGCCAGAAGACCGGTCCCTGCACCGAAGAGTCCGACCATCAGGGTGCCGAGCACACCCCCCACCCCGTGGATGCCGACCACGTCGAGGGAGTCATCATAGTTGAACCGGAACTTGAGACCGCAGGCGAAACAGCAGACAACCCCAGCGACCATGCCCATGACTATGGCCCACAGGGGGGATACCACATCGGCGGCAGGGGTGATGGCAACCAGACCGGCAATCATGCCCGAGGCGGCTCCCATGGCGGTGTAGTGGCCGGAGCGGATCTTTTCAGTGAAGAGCCAACCCAGGGTGGCCGCACTGGCGGCGATGGTGGTGGACACCCAGGAATATCCGGCGGTGCCGTTGGCGGCGAAGGCCGAACCTGCGTTGAAACCAAACCAACCGAACCAGAGCAGGAAGGCACCCAGCATGACCATGGGGACGTTGTGGGGGCGCATCGGTTCCTTCTTGAAGCCTATTCTCCGTCCGATGATAAGAACGATGACCAGTGCTGCAACCGCCGCGTTGATGTGAATAACCGTGCCTCCTGCGAAGTCGTGAGCCGGGGCACCGATTGCGTTGGAGATGGCTCCATCTGCTGAGAGGAGCCCGTGGTTCCAGACCATATGGGCCATGGGTGCGTAATCCAAAGTGACCCAGAGGGCCACGAAAATCATCCATGTACTGACCTTTATGCGCTCAGCCAGGGCACCGGAGATCAGTGCCACACAGATCATGGCGAAAGCAACCTGGAAAGCGATATCGATCGTATGCGGATAGGAGGCGTTCTTCAGGTCAACCGAGGTGAAGACCCCGTCCTTGGCCGTGACCGTGTCCTTGAGGAGGAAGCCGGTAACCGGATCACCGAAAATCCCGCCGACATCCTTGCCCGCGTAGGAGATCGACCAACCCCAGAGGGTCCAGATGATACCGGTAACCGCGATGGCCACAGTCGACATCATCAGCATGTTCAGCACGGCCTTGGCCCGGACCATACCCCCGTAGAAGAAGGCCACTGCGGGTGTCATCAAAAAAACCATGGCCGCAGCCATCAACATCCATGCAGCATTTCCCGAATCCATGCGTACACCTCTCTTTCCACGCCCGGGACCGACAAAACCCGCGCCGAGGCGGGCGGACCCGGACGACGCCAATCGTCGTTCATCTTCAAGACCATGGAACAGCCACGGAATTTCGTTCAGGTCAACCGTTCATTTCCCGTCAGTAACCTGGATCGGGAAACCGTAACCGGGACGTAACCACCGGCTTCATTGATCGGCCCCGGTCCGTAGCAGGCGGGCGGGTCCTCAGTCCTCGCCCAGAATCCCGTCCACAAAGGACTCGGGACTGAAAGGTGAGAGATCATCTGGCCCCTCGCCCAGGCCGACCAGCTTGACCGGAACGCCCAGCTCGCGCTGGACGGAGATTACGATACCACCCTTGGCCGAGCCGTCGAGCTTGGTCAGGACGATGCCTGTGATGCCAATGGTCTCGGCGAAGACACGCGCCTGGATCATCCCGTTCTGCCCGGTGGTCGCATCCAGGACCAAAAGGACCTCTTCCACCGGGATATTCTTCTCGACAACGCGACGGATCTTCCCCAGCTGGTCCATCAGATTGGCCTTGTTCTGGAGTCTGCCGGCTGTGTCCACTATCAGGACATCGGCGTCCATCTCCTTGGCCTTGGCCGAGGCCTCGAATGCCACCGAGGCCGGATCGGTCCCATCCCTGTCGCTGCGAACGACCGGCACACCCACCTTGCTGCCCCAGGTGTCCAACTGGTCGGCGGCGGCGGCACGGAAGGTGTCGGCGGCACCCATGACCACAGACTTGCCGTCCGCCACAAAGAGACGGGCCAGCTTGCCGGCGGTTGTGGTCTTACCGGTTCCGTTGACCCCAACCATGATGATGACCGAGGGCTTGTCGGCATTGGGTTTATCGGCTTCCAGGGTCCGGTCCATGCTGGGATCCACCAGATCGATCAGCCTTTTCCTGAGACCGGCACGGACCGCCTTGGGATCCTTTTCACCGCTCACCCTGGCATCGGAACGGAGCTGGTCCACCAGCTGCTCACTGGCCTCGGCCCCCACGTCTGCCATAAGGAGGGTGTCCTCCACCTCTTCCCAGTCGGAATCACTCAGGTGGTCCTTGGTCAGGATGGCGAAGAGGGCCTTGCCGAAGGGATTGGGGCTTTTGGCCAGTCTGGCCTTGAGCCTGGTCATACGGGAGGATGAGGACTCCGGCTCCTGCGTCGGCTCCTGGGATTCAATGCCTTCAGCCGGCTCCCCTCCCTGCCCTTGGGAAGATTCTTGCACCTTGGATCCGGGCGACCCGGGCTTCCGTGCTGACGTCTTCCCGGTCTCGTTCGAGGCCTCCTCCTGCCTTACTGCAGTCGCCCCGGACCCAGCGGTTGGCGAGCTGCCACCTTTCCGACGACGCGGCTTAGCCAGAAGGTACACGCCGGCGACCACCAGGGCCAGAACAAGGACAATGGCAATGGCCATAAACAGGTAGGACGTAGTCATACCATCAAGACTAAGGTCGCGAACGGACACCGGGCCGGCAAGGCGCAGGCCCACCCAGATTCAGCATCCAACCCTTGGAATGTGACGGAATCCAACCAGAAATGCACTCCCTATTTCCCCGGCGACCGGCTTACTGCGATTTGATTGCAGGCATGACATCCGACGTTACCGCCACCGGTTCCTCAGGCACCTGTCTGCTCGGCCGAGACTTGCCGCCACCCGGGTCGTTTTCCTTGTCAGCAGAAGCGGAGTTCCCCGATTGGACCTGGCTGTCCGGGATTGTGGAACCATTCGAATCACCGTGATTCCTCCGCCCACCACATTCAGCCGCGCCGCCATCATCGTGACCGGCCGCATCCTGGGGTTTTCGGTGGAGTTTCCCGGACTGCGAGGCCCCGTCGGAAAGAACGAATTCCCCGGTTCCCCCATTCATATTCGGCTTCAGCGGCGTGACCAGGCGCCCCTCATTGGTCTGCCAAAGTTCAATCTCGTCAGTGGATTCCGACGTCAGAAGCGCCCTCATCTCCACAACCGAATGGGAATTGACATGCACCGGACAATTGATCGGCCTGGGCTGGTCCTCCTCTGTGCCGCAGTCGCTTCCATCGGAGTTGGGAATGAAGGAAAGTCTGCCGCCGGCGATACGGGGCAGCCTGCCCTCACGCTCACGCTGCCTCCTTGACCCCCTGCGCACACGGTCGTCCAAGGACTGGGAGAAGGCGCGATTCGCCGACTCGCCGCGCGCCAGACGCAGGACATAAACAATGAATGCCACCACTATCAGCACCCATATGAGCACAATCACCCAGACCATTGTTCCATTCTCTCAGACTAAGAATACCGGAAGTGTCGCGATGATTGAATATGCCAACCTATTTCACAAGCCGGACCCGGCCCCTCCAAGCTGTGGACCATAGAACTTGGATACCGACCATCAGAACTTATACTGAACAGCAGTACACCAAGGCAAGGAGCCGCCATGACAAACGCCATCGTACTGATTACAGTCCAGTCCGACAAAATCAACGAAGTGGCACGCGCCATTGTCGAGATCGACGGGGTCAAGGATGTCTATTCCGTGGCTGGCGAGGTTGACCTGGTGGCCGTGGTCTCCACCGGCAAGTTCGATGACCTGACCGCCGTCATTCCCGGAGGCATCGCCAA
Source organism: uncultured Bifidobacterium sp. (assembly GCF_945269915.1). Classification (GTDB taxonomy): domain Bacteria; phylum Actinomycetota; class Actinomycetes; order Actinomycetales; family Bifidobacteriaceae; genus Bombiscardovia; species Bombiscardovia indica. The sequence goes on from NZ_CALYOY010000006.1 coordinate 68,672, forward strand.
GGTCCCCGGGGTGGCCGGGACCCAGACCCTGACGGCTTTCCGCACCTACTCCCGCGAGGACATGGATGCCGCCTACGACCTTGGCCTGGACTGATTCCCATTCCCCAAATCCCGCTGAGTGTGTGCTCACAGATCAGCGGCTGAAGGAGATACGCCAGGGGCCAGTGTCTCGCCACAGACATGTACGGACCGAAGCGGCTCGTATACGAACGCCACGAACGCAGCGAGTCGTGCATGCGAACCACCGATTGCGATGAACAGCTGGCACTACGATTGGGTACTTACAGTTCAATCCAATACCGTTGGATCCCAACACCATCTGCCATGTACCGGGTATCTTCCAGCTTTCCGCCATTGGCCAGGATGGTACGTCGGCTTCCCCCATTCTCCTGTGCACAGGTGAGCAAGACCCTGGTCATTCCCTCTTGCCGGGCCTTATCCAGACAATCCATCAGCATCCGACTGGCGTATCCCCGACGGCGCCTGTCCGGACGGACCGAATACCCGATATTCCCGCCCCGTTCCAGCAGGTAGTCATTCAGCGCAAGACGCAACTGGATCATCCCGACCAGGGTGTCATCAGGCTCCAAGGCGAGAAATTGCAGGGCTGGTACATACCCCTGGGGAAGGTGCTCCCCCTTGGCCTCATTGATGACCCGTGGCAGCCAATCCCGTCTGACCTGGTCCAATGACAGACATCCTTGCAGGCAGCCCAACCCGGCCAGTTCATCGTCTCCGGCAGCCTTACAAGCCTGCAGATAATCCCAGGCCGCGTCGGCGTATCCTGCTGAATCCCCGCCAAGACGGAACAATCGAATACCCAAATCCTGCTCCTTGATTGGTTGACATCCTACACGCCCCAGAGCAAAAATCAGAAGGCTGCTTTCCTGCTGTATTTCCGCCCGCCACCGAGCTTGGGGAGAAACCGCGCAACTGGAAAAAATCGCCCCTGGCGTGTATTTTTGTTGTGTTGCCCCTCTGGCTCAATGGTTAGAGCAGCGTCCTTTTAAGTCGTGGGTTGTG